>CAYZEZ010000131.1:0-9769 GCA_964477295.1 uncultured Bacteroides sp.
TGTCAATGGCGAGATATATTATTCAGTTGACCTTGACACATTAATCTATGCAGAATATTATGAGGATAATAGGTTTGTAAGATTTGAGCCGGTCCCGGATAAATTAATTGAGATTTTGATGGGATATGGACAGGTTGGAATCGGTTCTTTCAATGACAAGGTTTATTTTGATAACGTAAAGGCCAAAAACAGGAATTTAGAATTTATTAAGAATGATATTAGTTGTTTTGGATTTAACGATGGCGCTATTGATTTAATTGTAAATTTTGGTGTTGCACCATATACTTATTTATGGTCAAATAGTGAAACAACAGAAGACATCGGTGGATTGTCACCGGGAATGTATATTGTTGAGGTGACGGATGCCAATGATTCCATTGAGATCGATTCCGTTTCTATTTCAGAGCCCGACACGCTGATCTCTCAAATAAATTCCTGGTCAGATGTTTCCTATTACGGATTATCTGATGGCTGGGCCGAAGTGGAAGCAACCGGAGGATGGGTTCCATACTCTTATTTATGGGATGATCAAATGAATTCGGTGACTTCGAAGGCAGAGAACCTTTCGGGAAATACCCTTTTTCATGTTACTATCACTGATCAGAATGGATGCACCAGCATGGATAGTATCTATATTCAGGAATCGGACGAATTATTTATTGAATTTCTTGGGGTAAAAGATCCGTTTTGTTTTAACGACACAATAGGTAATGTGTCGGCAACAACCCCTTTTGCAGACTACCCTGTAAGCTATCTATGGGATGATCCGGGTAATACAACCGATTCTGTACTATCAGAAATCATTACTGGCATATATTACAGGATTTCAATTACAGATGAAGCTGGGAGAACCGGGTATGACAGCATAAAAATATCTCAAACCGATTCAATAACCCTTGATTCATTGTTTATCACCCCTGTGACCGGTTGTTTCGGGGATGAGAATGGATCGATCATAATCCTGGCTAATATGCCTTATCCGAGTACTGTAATTTTTTCCATTGATTCCGGGAAAACGTTTGTGGAATGGGGCTCTTTCCCTGATCTTGCCGGTGGGTATTACCAGGTGTTGATACAAGATACCAATGAATGCATCCTTCCTGTTGACAGCATTCTGGTTGAACAACCAGCCCGAATAAATCCGATCATTGAAGTCACAGATGAAATCTCATGTTTTGGTTTGTGCGATGCATCGCTGTCAGTATCTGAAGAGGCTGGTGTTCCGCCTTTTACTTACCTGTGGAGCACAGAGGAAACTTCAAGTGTGTTGAATGATTTATGTCCCGGAGAGTACCTTGTAAAAGTAACGGATGATGACGGTTGTATTGATTCGGGAAGCATTGTAGTCGGCGAACCCCCACCCTTAACAATTGAAAGCAATTATCCTGCTGAACTTTGTTCCGGGACACCAGGACCTGTTGTACTGGAAGTGGCCGGAGGCATGAGCCCTTACCAGATTAAGATCTTCCCGGGAGATACTTTGATCCCTCTCGAATTGAATCTGCCCCCAGGTGAATATATCATGGTGGTTACTGATTCCAACGGCTGTGAAGAAGATGACACCGTCATGATTAATAACATCATGCCTTACCCGGATCCGCAAATTTGTGTGGTTACTGTGGATACTGTAACAGAGAGAAACCTTATTGTCTGGGATAAAGTCCCCGACAAGTTCATAGCATCCTTCAATATTTACCGGGAAGCCAGTGCAGCAGGAGTTTTTGATAAGATCGCAACAATTCCATTTAATGAAACCAATACATACCTCGATACTACACATAATACAATGGAATATTCCGGTTTGTACAAAATATCTGTTGTTGATTCCTGTGGCAATGAATCGGAATTAAGCCCTTACCATAAACCATTTCACCTGTTAACATCTACGAGTGTGCAGGGTGGAATAAATCTTCAATGGGACAGGTACGATGCAGATGGGGTTACAGATTTTGTTTCAATGCATGAGATATACAGAACTCTTTGCCATCCACCTTACCCACTTTCAATGGATTTAATTAGAGAATTATCATATGCAGTGAGCTCATTTACAGATAATGATCCGATGGCTTCACAGAGATATTACGTTTACCGGATTGCGGGAGTATTATCTGAAGGATGCCCGGTATCTGATAGTTCAGGACACCTGCTGACATATGATCGTGCCTATTCCCAGGCGAGTGTTAATACAGCAATAAACGGCTGTGACGAAACGCCCCCTTCAATACCCCTGGGTTTAAATGTATATGTTGTTGGCCATTTTCTTGTTCTGGAATGGGAAAAATCAGATGATCAATGGGGGATCGAGAAATACAACATTTACGATGATATGGGTGAGCTGATGGCAAGCGCTCCTGATACATTCCATATTTTTACCGACTATCCAATCGACCTTGCAAATACTTTTACTGTGACAGCTGTGGATTGGAATTCTAACGAGTCAGAAAAAAGCGAGCCGGTAATCTATACTCCTGTTGGATGGTCAGACTGCAGGGCCGGAAACATTTTAATATATCCAAATCCTGTACATGATATGTCCACAATTGAATTCCCGAATCCGGGAAATGTAAAATATCTATTGAGGGTTAGAGACATTGCAGGGAAAGTGGTTAAGCAGATATATAATATTCCAGGGAATCAGGTTGAATTTAAGCGGGATAACCTTCCATCAGGCCTATATTTAATTGAACTGCAAGGTCCAGAAATCTTCAGGGGAAGGATTATCATTGAATAAACAGAGCCAAATGAAAAATATTATTTTTATTGTCTCTTTCCTTTTGCTTTACATACCTGGGATCAATTCCCAGGTAAAGCAGGTTACTTATTATACTTCAGCCGATTTAAGCCTGGGCAGTGGAACAGGAGCAGATCTCGGAGATGCTAAAACAAGGAATTATGGTGGATGCGCCAGTTTAATGATTACCAATTATGATGATAATTATGATTATATGTCTTCGTTTGAAAGTTGGGTTAGATTTGACCTGGGAACATTGCAGGATACAATTCCTGAAGGTGAAAGTCTGCTTTGTGCTGAATTAAAGTACAAAGTAACCAATAACACTGGAAATGGATTTCACTGTTTCCATTTAAAAGACATTGATGATTGGCAGGAAGGAAACGGGACGGCCGGGACATTGGACGATGCCGGTGGATTAACCTGGAATGATGCACAAGCTTTTGATTATGAAAATCCAGATAACTATAATCATGTATTTTCCGATACGATTGTAGGGGGCACAAATTATCCTGGAACTTTTAATATTACTGATGCAGTAAAATATGAGTTGGGTGCTGATGGAAATAAATTATTGACCCTTAGGTTTTTTCCAACCATTACGGATCCTTACATGGACACAAAATGGCTGGGATTTTATGCTCGTGAAGCTCCATGGGGCATTGTTTTACCAGATGGGGTGAATGAAGCGGCATCACACATTGTATTCTATATCGGCCCTGATCAGCCAACAGAGTTCAGTGATTTCGATGGATTCGGCGATATTGAAAATTATAGGATAACACCCGAAGGATTCCAGAAGTGGGCAGTTTATGAAGATGAGGGAGATGACCGATTGGTAATTATGGAAAGGCCACCTCCGATTAATGGCACACCGGGTGGCTTAGCAATATTAAAAAATGCAATTTATTCTGACTTTGATATTAAAGTTAAAGTCAAGTTGAATAAAGAGAAGAGTGGAGGACTTGATCCCAAAGCCGATTTTATTATTGTATTTGGATACTACGATGCACTTAATTACTCTTATTTTAGATTTACGGGTGAAGATATTAATGGGATCTATCAGGTTAATAATTCTGACGGGATAAGCCAGGAAGTAGTAGGAGAACTTAATATGGAACCAGCTATTCCCGATATGCTATATCATGAATACAGGTTAGTAAAAATATCGGATACAGTAACTGCCTATATTGACGGAATATTTTATATGTCGGTAATTGATGAAAAACTGAATGTTGAAGGACAAATAGGGATGGGAAGTTACAATGATATTGTTTTCTTTGACGATTTTAAGGAATGGAAGAATCCAACGCCTTTTAATGGGTTGAGTTTAAATGCAACAAATGTTAGTTGCTTTGGCGAATCAGATGGTGAGATTGATCTGAAAGCTGGTTATGGGCAAGAGCCTTATACATTTCTATGGTCAACAGGAGAGACAACAGAGGATATCAGCAGTTTATCACCAGGAAAATATATTGTTGAAGTAACAGATGCAAATGATTCTGTTGTCATGGATAGTGCATGGATCACTCAGCCTGAAATACTAACAACGAATATTTATCGTCATGATAGTATATCGAACCATGGTTTTACGGATGGCATTGCAGCAGCTAAAGCTTCCGGTGGAACAGCTCCTTATTATTTTGTATGGGATGATCCTGCTGTAACAAAAGATAGTGTTGTATATTCATTACCAGGAGAAGCTGAATATCATCTTATTGTTGAAGATCAGAATGGATGTTTAGCCTATGATAGCATTTATATTGAAGGATCAGACAGGTTATTTGTTGAGATCATTCAGGAAAAAGACACCCTGTGTTTTAATGAACCAGTTGGTCCCGCAAGGGCTAAAGCGCATTTTGCGGACTACCCTGTTACCTATCTATGGGATGATCCGGGTAATACCATAGATTCTGTTCTATCAGGGATTGATCCGTGGGTTTATTACAGGATTCAGTTAACGGATGCTTCGGGACGAGTGGGCAGCGACAGCATAATTTTTGCTCAGACCGATTCAATTACTGTCGATTCCCTGTTTATCAATCCGGTTACCGGTTGTTTCGGGGATGAGAATGGATCGATCATAATCCTGGCTAATATGCCTTATCCGAGTACTGTAATTTTTTCCATTGATTCCGGGAAAACGTTTGTGGAATGGGGCTCTTTCCCTGATCTTGCCGGTGGGTATTACCAGGTGTTGATACAAGATACCAATGAATGCATCCTTCCTGTTGACAGCATTCTGGTTGAACAACCAGCCCGAATAAATCCGATCATTGAAGTCACAGATGAAATCTCATGTTTTGGTTTGTGCGATGCATCGCTGTCAGTATCTGAAGAGGCTGGTGTTCCGCCTTTTACTTACCTGTGGAGCACAGAGGAAACTTCAAGTGTGTTGAATGATTTATGTCCCGGAGAGTACCTTGTAAAAGTAACGGATGATGACGGTTGTATTGATTCGGGAAGCATTGTAGTCGGCGAACCCCCACCCTTAACAATTGAAAGCAATTATCCTGCTGAACTTTGTTCCGGGACACCAGGACCTGTTGTACTGGAAGTGGCCGGAGGCATGAGCCCTTACCAGATTAAGATCTTCCCGGGAGATACTTTGATCCCTCTCGAATTGAATCTGCCCCCAGGTGAATATATCATGGTGGTTACTGATTCCAACGGCTGTGAAGAAGATGACACCGTCATGATTAATAACATCATGCCTTACCCGGATCCGCAAATTTGTGTGGTTACTGTGGATACTGTAACAGAGAGAAACCTTATTGTCTGGGATAAAGTTCCCAATCAGTTTATTACATCCTACAATATTTACCGCGAAACCATTATGGCAGATCAATATGAGCTGATAGGAAATGTACACTACAATGAGCAGAATACATTTCTTGACACAACTACAAATCCTGAAATTCATTCGGTCAGGTACAAAATTTCGATTGTAGATTCATGTGGCAATGAATCAGACCTGAGCCCATTTCAGAAATCACCGTTTCTTCAGGTTTCATTTGGAATAGAGGGAACTATTAATCTAATGTGGGAGGGATATTCAGGTGATGAAGAAAACTTATATGAATATTTTGAAATCTACAAGACCCACTGTTCTATCATTTATCCTCTGAATTTGATTAATATTGTTCCACCCACGATTCATTTATACACAGATTCTGATACGATTTCAAGATATCGAATTTTCAGTTTCAGGATAGCCGGCGTTTTGGCGGACGCATGCAATGTTTCAGATAGCTCGGGACATGTGATCACTTATGATCGGGCATTTTCGCAACCAGATATGAACGTCTTCTGTTGTGAAGTTTGTGATGTAACTCCACCTTCAGTACCACAGCATCTGAGCGTTTATACAGTGGGTGAATTTCTCGTGCTGAAGTGGGATAGATCGAACGATTTAACGGGAATTGAGAAGTATAATATTTATGATGACGGGGGAGAATTCCTGGAAAGCACCGCTGATTCATTTTTTATTTTTACAGATTATCCACTCGACTCGATTCATACTTTTAGCGTGACAGCGGTGGACTGGAATTATAACGAGTCGGAAAAGAGTGAGCCCGTAACTTATTCAAATGTCGGGTGGTCAAACAATTCTAGTGATGAACTAAATGTATATCCAAATCCATTCACAAGCGGGACAACAATAGTTTTTAGCAATCAGAACAAGGAGAATTATATTCTGGTTATAAGGGATCTGACAGGCAAAGTTTTAAGGCAGATCAGTGATATACAGGATGGCAAGATCTACGTCAACCGCGGAAACTTGCCGGCGGGACTATATTTAATAGAGCTCCGGGGACCTGAAGTTCACAGGTGCAAGATCATTATAGAATAAGTACTGCAGGTGATATTTTGTATGGCGGTCTCATTGATAGTATCAATGAAATGATATTATTGATAATCAGGGTAGTTTTAAGAAATTATTTCCCGGGTTTTATCACATCAACTTTTCCTTTTAGCTTGATCATGCCTTTAAGGGTGCAATCACAATCTGACCTGAATTCGCAGGATACGTTCATTGTGTGACTGCCATTCCCGATCGTTATCCCACCAAACTCAACTGGCAATTTGTCTTTCATCGATCCCTTTTCATCATAGATCAGCAGCTGATCGCTTCCGTTGTATATTATGCTGGTTCCGGCGCTGAGTTGTACCGGGATCTCTATGGTCTGGTAACTGTCCAGCTCAATGGTTATGTTTTCTATGGACCCTTTTGTGCCATCTGCTCCCAGTTTGAAATAGAGCAGTTGTTTTTCTGAAGTATTATCAAATTCCCATTCAGAATAGTTGGGTTGTCCTGGTTGTAATACAATGTTTTCATGTTCAAAATGGTCCTTTGTGTAATATTGCAAATGAAACTCCCGGTTGCTGATTTTACTCAGGGAGAAATCATTTTCCCCGGCTTTTAAAAGTCTCTTCTGCTCATCATTAAAGATGTGCCTGTTTTTTGCTTCTTCCCAGACCCGGATAAGTTGAATTACCTCATTGGTTATTGGATTAGCGTCTATGTTTTCCGGGTGTACAACCAGCGCATATCCAGCATTCCATCCGGCCGCCCTGGCCAGCATCCACTCCATTTCCTCAAATGTAGTATTGGATTTAAATTGAAACCAGCCAAGCATATTAGGCTGGTAATTTCGTTCATGAACCGCCTGGTTGCTAAAACGGATCTCGTTCTGGCTCTCCTTCATCCCGCCGTACCATGGCTCGCCCCAGTTCATATAGGTGTTGATATGCCAGTAATAATGGCTCGACTGGCTGGTACCGTTTATCACCAGGTGATCAACACCCTCAATAAGCCGCAGGGCAAAATAATCTTTTCCGGCATCACCATAACCTGATGCATATGCTCCCTCATGTCCGTCAAAGTCGAGATGGGCCACCCCGGTTTCATTGAAGAGGTCGATAAGATTGTCGACTATCTCATTCTGAAGATGAATATTCGGGTAAAAGGTTTTATAACCATGATCGATCAAACGGGCTATTTTGTCACCCTTTTTATGTGGAACGGCAGTCGTTCCAAAAGTGCCCCTGACACAATCTTCCAGTTTATATGGGGAACCTTCTGACATCCTGGCAAACCTGATCAGTTCATCCCCGATCCGTACAGTCTGAAGAACAGTTTTTTTATTGTAAAAGGCAGGATCTTCGATGAAAATCTCTGTAGCCGTTTCACTGATATCGCTGGTTAATACAGTAGGGGCGAATATAGCCAGGTCCTTATGAGGAACCGGAGTAACATAGGCATCATTGGTTGTAATAAATGTTGTCAGTGTATGCACGCCCATTAGAATACCTCTCTCCTTTGCTTTGTCGACACAGGTTTTCAGCCCTTCCCTGCCATTTGGGAAAAGGGACGGGATCAGGTTGAAATGTCCCCAGTTGCTGAAGGGGTGGCTGTGATATAGACTGTAGAAGCCTACGCTCTCTGTAAAATCGATCATCTGGTCGACGGTCTCCTCACCAAATGAGCTGATGATATATGGCCTGGCTGCCTTAGGACTGGCCTTTACCCATTCACCTTCGATCATGAGATGGGGTAGTCCTTCCTCGATCTCGATTTGCCCGATTACCTCGAGTACTTTATCCGGTGATGTTCCGAATATGGCAATGGCTGAACCTTCCAGGTTGAATTCAGGACTCGCCTTCACCTCGGTACGTTCAAACTGGTTCCACACTTTTATCAAATGAGGTTTTGAACGGTCGACGCAAAATGCCTGTAGGCTGGATCCATAATCACGGGCCACGGCAGCTGATCCCCTTACACCAAAAACACCTCCCTCATCGTTGA
Source organism: uncultured Bacteroides sp. (assembly GCA_964477295.1). Classification (GTDB taxonomy): domain Bacteria; phylum Bacteroidota; class Bacteroidia; order Bacteroidales; family SM23-62; genus CAYZEZ01. Next base: position 8,541 of record CAYZEZ010000131.1, read on the forward strand.
CCAGTTCCCCGCCGGTAGTTTTTACGTTAAGGGCCTGAATGCCGATAGCAAAATCCCTGTTCCTGACCACACCCACAAATTCGCCGATCGTTTCTGATATAGTTGTTGTTATTGGGCCCCAGATAACAGCATCCACCTCTTCCTGAGTGCTAACGGATATTAACTCAAAACGCAGGTACTCCTGTTTATTGGTCGCTTTCACTGACAATATTGTTCCATTCGCAAATGAGAAGTCAAGTATATCTCTGGTAATATTCATCGAACCCGGATAAAAGACCTTTCCTCCTATTTTAATACCTATCAGGAAAGCCGGTTCCCAGCCAATGTATTGTTTATCATGCCGGGTATCTGCCAGCCTGGTAATATGACCATTACTGTTGATTTCCATCTGGAGAGCGTCAGTTTTCTGGCTGTACTGTCCCTGTGCCGGTATATTGATTATCAGTATCGCAAATGCAGTTATGAAATGGATTCTGTAGGGTTTCTTAAAGATTTTAATCCAGCGCATTACTTAAAGAGGATTTATTGCGGTTCACTACCCGGTAAAGGCCCGGTATAAGCAACAGCGAAAGGAACATTGAAATACTCATGCCGCCGATCATAGACAAGGCCAGTGGTTGCAACATTTCAGAACCTTCCCCAATGGAGAGGGCCAGGGGCAGAAATCCGAATATGGTGGCCAGTGTAGTCATCAGGATGGGGCGAAAGCGGACTTTGCCTGCCATCATAAGTGCAGTTGAAACATCATCTGTTTTTTCCTTCAGGTATTTTTCGGCATAGTCGATCAGTAAAATACCATTATTGACAACGACTCCAACAATCATTATCATTCCCATAAAGGCAGAAATATCAAGCGGAATTCTAACGATCCATAGCATCAGGAAAACTCCACTGACAGACAGGATCGTACCCAGCAGAATGACCCCGGCCGTTCGGAATGAGCGAAATTCAAAAAGTAATATGGAGAAAACCAGTAAGATACCAAAACTGAGAATGAGTATAAGTTCGGAAAACGCTTGCTGCTGGCTTTTGTATTGCCCTCCCAATTCAACGGTTACCCCCGGGGGCAGGTAAATGCCAGCCAACATTTCTTTGATATCCGGAATAATACTTCCCAGATCGCGGTCAGCAATCTGGGCTTTAACATTTATAACCTGGCTCAGGTTTTCGTGGTCAATGTCTGTCTTTCCGGAAGTTTTAGTAAGGGTTACCAGTTCATCAAGGAGCAA
>CAYZEZ010000131.1:9869-12459 GCA_964477295.1 uncultured Bacteroides sp.
GCCCCCTCAACATTTTCCAATGAATCAGCAATCTGTCTTGCTGTCTCCTGGATCAGGGCCAGGTTTTTACCGAAAACCTTTATGATAATAGGTGCAATCTCTCCGCTCAGGTCATTCAGGCGATCGGGTAACACCTGGAACAATTCAGGTTCCAGGCGCGGTTCATTACTGTGGTCAAAGGCACGGATCTCATCCATGATCTCGAAAGAAGACCGTTTATGGCCTTTTTTCAGGCTGATCACAAAATCTCCGTCATTGGCATGGGTACGGGGATGGGCAAGGCTCCTGCCCGTTCGCAGGGAATAACCTTCCACTTCCGGTATGGTCATGATATAGGATGCAATACTGCTTAAAATACTTTTGGTTCCTTCGATGGAACTTCCGGGTGGTGCAAGGTAATCATGCACAATGGTCCCTTCATCCCATTCGGGTAAAAAGCCACTGGGAATTCTCAGGTATGAAAAAACAGCCACACCTCCGAAAATGAATATAATCAGGAATATAATAAGGGGATAGCGCAGCAATCCTTTTAGCAATGTTTGTTGCACACCCACAATTTTAGGAACAATTTTACCCGGTTTTTTCTTTCTGGTAGAAATAAATACAACAGCCAGTGCAGGTGTAAGAAATACTGCAAGAATCATGGAAACTACTACGGCAATGGCAAGGGTAGATGCCAGGGCCCTGAAAAAGATACCCGGAACACCGGTCAGGAATACCAGTGGAATAAAAACAACCAGTGTGGTTAAGGTGGCCCCTAACAAAGGAGGAATAATTTCACTGCTGGCTTTTACTACAGCCTCCTTTCGTGGATAGCCTTCCTCCAGGTAACGCTCAATATTTTCGACCACGACAATGGCATTATCCACAAGGATACCAATGGCTGCTGCAAGTCCACCCAGGCTCATAAGGTTCAGGTTCATACCCGCCAGCTTGATAAAGATGAAGGTGATGAGCAATGCCACAGGAATAATTATGATGGTAACCAGGGTGATCCGTAATCTTCTTAAAAACAGAAGGAGGATTAAAAATGTGAGTAAAGCACCCAGGAATATGGCATCTCGGACACTTCTTATGGCAGCTTTAATAAAGTCGGTCATATCGTACCATTTTGTCAGCTCAATGTTCAGGGGTATCACACCGGAAAGTTCTCCCAGGCGTTGCTCCACATCATTCATGATAGAAACGGCATTTGTGCCAGGCTGTTTGATAACGGTAACCAGGACGGCTGGTTTTAAATTGCTTTCACACGCGATAAATGTTTCCTTAACTGCAGGTTCAATTTCTGCAATTTCAGACAGGTAAACAGGTGTTGCACCCTTGCGTGAAATAATGGTTTTTTTAATATCATCAATTTCAAGAAACCTGTTATCGGCAATATTCAGGTACAGTTTATTGGCTTCATTCAAACGCCCCACATATTGAAGGTTATTCGCGTGTCTTAAAGCTTCTTCAATATTTTTATAATCAAGATGCAGGGAGGCCAGTTTTTGAGGATTAAGGTTAACCCAGTATTCCCTTTGATGACCGCCCATTACTTCAACATTGAATACGCCCGGAATGCTGGCCAGTTGAGGACGAATAGTAAATATGGCCACATCCCTCAGTTCCAGCAAGTCCATTTTGTCGGAAGTGAGTGCATAACCCGCAACAGGATAAGTGCTGGTAGTGAAGCGCCTTACTTCAATGAATACCCCGGGAGGTAATTCGCTTTGTATTCCACTGACCTGTGCCTGTACCAGTTGGTAGGCCCTGAACATATCCTGGTCCCACTGAAAATCGATATTTATCTCTGCTGATCCACGACTGATGCTTGACCGCACCGTTCGAACCCCTTCCACCATCATGGCTGCCTCTTCAATGGGTTTTGCCACTTCCATCTCCATCTCATTTATTGGAGCCAGTCCGTAATCAACGAGGATAGCAATTCGAGGGAAGGTGGCGTCAGGGAATACACCCTGTGGGATATGGTAAATGAGGTAGCCGCCGATAAGAGACAGCAACAGGGCCATAAATATCATGGCTCTTTTATTATCAACTGCAAATTGTGATAATTGTTTCATTGAATTTGCACCTTCATTCCATCAGTAAGTGAATAGGCCTTGCTGCTGGCAATAACTTCTCCTTCTGTCAGTCCAGAAAGTACTTCTACAAAATCGTCGTGCTTGATCCCAATCCGTACCGTTCTTTTTTCAACCTGATTATCTTTGACGACAAATATGCCATACACGCCTTCTTCTTCCAGCAGAGCGTTCCTGGAAATAACCAGGGCCCCTGTATGAACTTTATCCGGGAATAAAAGGCTCACCATTAATCCAGGCCTGTACTCCTGATCGGGATTATTTAATTCAAGTCGTATCTGGATGGTTTGCTTTTGAATATCCACTTTACCATCAAATGCGCTTATCGGCAGTAGCAGGGGTCTGTGAGGATAATCCACGAAAGCAACTTTAAGGGTTTTCAGTTGTTTCACCTTAGGCAGATAAGCAACGGGGAGATCCCCGTAGATGTCAAGTATAGTCAGGTCGGCGATATGCAAAATGGATTCCCCTTTCTGAAGCACATCCCCGTTATGTTGCATTATCTCCAG
>CAYZEZ010000132.1:0-12388 GCA_964477295.1 uncultured Bacteroides sp.
ATTTGTGCCCATGCTGATAACATGTTTTTATGTTTAATTTTATAGTATGTGGAACATATATTGTACTGCATTTTGCGATATAAAACTCTGTTTTGAATGAATATACTGTTATAAGGTTGTATATATTGATTCTTAATAATTGTTGGTTTTGAACAGATGACAAACTTTATAATCAATTGGCATTACACAGCTTCGCCCCGTCACTCCCAAAAAGGATTATATTCTTCAAGAAAATGTAAATGAAAATTACAAAGAATTCTAATCGTATACAATAATAAACTCATTGGATATACTTTTAGATTACCTGTGAGATTCTCTGAGTTACCAGATGTGTCTGGGATCCAGGTATTCAAAGCTTGATCAGGAGAAAAAGGACAAAATTGGAAGCAATAGTATTATGATTTCCCTAGTATATGTAACTACCTTATATTTAACTCATTCCGGTCTTAATATTTAATCTGATCTATTTGTTAAAATTTAAAAATCTGCAAAAAATGAGCAGATATCTGAAAGTTTTAATCATTAAGACATATATCATGGTAGTGACTTTCTCATTTTTGATTAAATGACTATCTGGTTGGTTTTATTTATGGACGTAGCGGAAATCAACAAAATTGAACGAGGAGACATTATGGTTTTCAAAAATAACTGTCTGCCAATAATCTGGACAATTACTGCAAAATGCAGTATAATAAGTTCCGGTAGGAATATGTAGCAAATACCTGATTAACAGTCACATATGAGTAAATTAATTGCAATTATATTATTTAAGCATAATAACTAAATTATTGAATATTAATACCATAACTAGTAACTAGCACCCAGTACCTGGCAACTTGAATTAATTAATTTTCTGATAATGAAAAGCTCGAAGTTTCTAAATCACGTCAGAGAAGTGATTCGCACAAATCATTTCAGCTTTAGCACAGAAAAATCCTATATCAATTGGATATACCGGTTTATCATCTTTCATAATAAAAGACATCCTGAAGAAATGGATGGAAAAGAGATTGCCGAATTCCTTACTTACCTTGCAGTTGATAGAAAGGTTTCCGCCTCTACTCAAAACCAGGCTTTAAATGCCCTTGTTTTTTTATATAAAAAGGTCTTGAAAATTCCACTGGATACCTATGATTTTAAACATGCCAGAACAGGAAAACGCTTACCTGTTGTGTTTAGCCGAGATGAGGTACAAGATGTATTATCAAACCTTCATGGTGAATTTAATCTTATGGCTTCACTATTATATGGTAGCGGATTGCGCTTAGCAGAATGTATGAAATTGCGCATCAAAGATATTGACTTTAATTTCAATGAAATAATTGTTCGCGCAGGTAAAGGAGATAACGATCGGAGAACGTTACTTCCTTGCTTATTAATACCACAGCTAAAAAGACAAATAGTAAAGGCAAAGATCAAATTGGAAGAAAATATGTCGGTAAAAGGTTTTACAGGGGCTTCCATGCCAGAAGCATTGGAGAGAAAATATCTAAAGGCTCCAAAAGAATTGGCCTGGCAATATATTTTTCCCTCCAGGAAACCAGCAATTGATCCTCGTTCAGGAAAATTAAAACAACACTATCGCCATGAAAGCTTCTTACAAAAAGAAGTGAAAAAAGCAATCCGAAAGTCACAAATAACCAAAAACGCCTCATGTCATACTTTCCGTCATTCATTTGCTACGCATCTTCTTGAAGATGGGTATGATATCCGCACAGTGCAGGAATTACTCGGTCATAAGGATGTTCGAACCACTATGATATATACACATGTACTCAATAGAAATAAATTCAATGTCCGAAGCCCACTTGATGTGTGAGATTTCCAATCCTCTTCGTTCCGTACTTCAATGCATTTTGCTTCGCTCCTGCTCCGGTCCTCTTCGTTTTGCACTTTGATGCATTCTGCTGCCCTTTTTTTTTTATTCATATTTCAGACTTTCAGCCGGGTTCATCCTGACTGCCCTGTTGCTCTGGATGCCGATGCAAACAAATGCAACAATTATTGCGATAAATCCGCCAATTATCATCAACCACCATTGCAAATCAATCCTGTAGGCGAAATGCTCCAGCCAGTTGTTCATAAAAAAGTATGATACGGGAACGGAGACAAGGAGTGAAATCAGGATCCATTTCAGAAAATCGGATGAGATCTTTAACTGGATATGGCTGAGTTTTGCACCCAATAGCTTCCTTAACGCTATTTCCCGGGTTTTTTGCTCAATGGTATATCCGGTCAATCCAATAAGACCCAGTATTGAAATAAGCATTCCAATGAAGGTGAAAAAGAGGATAATCTTCCGGATGACCCTGTCCTGGTCATACAACCCTGACACTCTATCATCAAGGAAATTGATGCTGATTGGTGAGGATGATTCGTATTGGTTCCAATGATGCTTTAATATTTCTGTAACATTACTGAATTCATCCATATTGATCCTGAGCAAAGCCCAGTTACAAAAACCAGGATTATAAATAATGATCTGGGGGTCTATTTCAGAGTGAAGGGAGCGGAAATGATAATCTTTTGAAATACCCACTACATTGAGTTTTCGCACATCACCATTACTCAGAAGAAACCTGAATTCCATTCCCACCGGATTGTCAATACCGGTTTCTCTGAGGGCAGCTTCATTTAATATAATCGCGGATGAGTCGGAGGCAAAATTTTTATCGAATGCACGCCCCTCCTTTATCTCAGCCTGAAGGGTTGAGAAGTAATCAAAACCAACAAACAGAGCCCTGAATAATGTTTCTTTTGACAAATCCTGTCCGTCCCATCTGAACCGGCTGTTTGAAAAATTGTAGCCATATGTCGGAAGTGCAGCTGCCCTGGTCATTCCCCTGACTGCCGGATAGCCAAGCATATCATCTTTTATGGATTCAAAATTATCCTGAAATCCTTCCGACATTTCGAAATAAATCACATCTTCCTTATTATAGCCCAGGTCTTTATTGAGCATGTAATTAATTTGCCTGGAGATGATTATGGTGACTGTAATGAGGATTATGGAGATCGTAAACTGGAAGACTACAAGAACCATGCGTAACCGGTGCCTGCTGTTGCCTTTTTCAGTCGACCCCCTCAGGGCACTGATGGATTTGAAAGAAGACAGATAGAACGCAGGATACATTCCGGCAAAAACACCGGTAACGATGGCAAATCCTGCCAGATAAAAGTATATCCTTATATCAGAATAATCAATGATCAATCCAATCCGGGATATATTATTGAATGCCGGGCGTACCAGTTCAACCATCATCATCGCGATCAAAACAGAGATAAAGGAGATCAGGATAGCTTCTCCAATGAATTGTGCCATGAGATTGGTCTGGTAAGCACCCATCACTTTTTTCATTCCAATTTCCCTCATTCTCCTTGATGAACGGGCTGTAACTAAATTCATGAAGTTTATGCAGGCCATAATAATCAGGAATATTCCTATTCCCGAGAATGTGCGCAAGTATTTTACATCGATCGTGTTTGCAGATTCAAAGTCATACCCGGTGGTGAAATGAATTTCCCTGACAGGTTGTAAATCCAGTGTAGCGAATTCTTCCAGGGTAGGTTTTGGCTTAAGAAAATTCTTAATCTTTTCAACAGCCTGCTCCCTCGATATGTCCCTGTCAAGAGCCACATATGTATAGTAACCACTGTTGTTCCACTGGTCGATCGTGTAGCCTAGTGTTCCCAGGTGTTCGAAAGGAATCATATAATCAAACCACCAGTGTGTCTGTTTGGGATAATCCTCGAAAACTGCTGTTACCATGAACTCCCTGTCCGGAACGGCACTGAGTGTTTGTCCCAGGGGATCCTCCTCTCCAAAATATTTTCTGGCCATACTTTCTGAAATGGCAATATGATTTGGTTCAGAAACAGGAATATCAGTGAGCTTGCTGATAACCTTGATGGAAAACATATGAAAATAAGAGGGATCTGCATAGGTTCCATTTTCCGTGATCTGTTCCTCTCCTTTCTTAAAACTTAGCCCGGATTTGGACAGACGGCAATAATCGGTAATTTCCGGGGCTTCTTCTTTCAGACTCGGACCAAGAGGTCCCTGGGTTATTGTCCATGTAGTCAGGTCTTCAAATTTAATGTGCTGAATGACCCTGTACACATTGCCGGAGTTTTCATGAAAGGTATCAAATCCGAGGTGGTAATTTACCCAGAGCAATAACAGGATGGAACTGGCCATACCCACTGATAATCCGAAAATGTTAATTGCAGATATTCCTTTATATTTCCAGATATTGCGAAAAATGAGTTTAAGGGATATTATTAGCATGATATAAAGATATTTGTTTTTTTGTGGAATAATCCAATAACATGCCAATCTTAATATGTGCCTGAAAATGTGGGATATAGAAATATATTACTTTCATTTTTTATTAAATTATTGTTGCATTATCGCAACAGGTATTGTGCGATAATACAACAATATGTATTTTTATAAAAATAAATTGTTAATGAATCCCGAGAAAGCAAGCATCATGATCGTGGACGATGATCCGCGCATCCTGCATAGTGCAAAGATGTTTTTAAAGCAGGTTTTTTCAGATGTACACGTATCTACAGATCCCGATGAGCTGATCAGTTGTTTATCAAAAATACATTTTGATGTGATCCTGCTGGATATGAACTTCAGCAGAGGTGAGATAGACGGGAAAGAAGGGATTAAGCTTCTACAACAAATACATACTATCGATCCGGAATTGCCTGTAATATTCATTACTGCATTTGGTAATTTTGATCTTGCAGTGCAGGCTATAAAATCAGGAGCTTTCGATTTCCTTGTAAAACCCTGGAAGAACCAGAGGCTTCATGCCTCCATTCTATCTGCGTTGAAATTCAGGAAATCAGAGCAGAAACTCAGGAAGTATCAGGAAACTGCTACTTTGCTGGAGGATGACAATCACGTTGATTATCATGACTTTATTGGCGAATCGATGGCCATCAGACACGTACAGGAATTGATCAGGAGAGTGGGGCCCACGGATGCTGATGTGCTGGTCTCGGGTGAAAACGGTACCGGAAAAGAAATGGTGGCAAGGCAGCTCCATCAGCATTCAGACAGGGCGGAAAACGTATTCCTGAAGGTGGATATCGGTTCATTACATGAGAACCTGTTTGAAAGCGAATTATTCGGGCATGAGAAAGGTTCATTCACTGATGCAAAAAAACAGAAATCCGGCAGGTTTGAACTGGCTTCCGGGGGAACTCTTTTTATTGATGAAATCGGGAACCTTGATCTTAAACTGCAGGCTAAGATACTGAGCGCCCTTCAAAACAGGGAAATAATCAGAGTGGGTGGAACGAGGTCTATCCCTGTTGATATCAGGCTGATATGTGCAACCAATCAGGATTTATCAAAAATGGCCAAGGACGGAAGCTTCCGGGAGGATCTTTATTACCGGATCAATATGTTTGAGATAGTTATTCCACCCTTAAGGGAAAGGCTTGAGGATATCCAGCTTCTGGTCAGTTATTACCTTGATAAATTCAAAGTCAAATATCATAAGCCCAGGCTGAAATTAACTGATTCTATCACTGCCAGGCTCAAAGAATACATGTGGCCGGGAAATATCAGGGAACTTAAAAACTCTATCGAGAGAGCCGTTATCCTTGAGAACGGACCCGTTTTGACTACAGGGTCAATTTTTCCACCATTCCGGAAATTTTCATTAACTGAACAGGCAAAAAGCTATAACCTTGTGGAGAATGAAAAAAGGCTTATTCTGGAGGCCATTCAAAAAAACCGGGGAAATATGACCAATACGGCAAAAGACCTGGGGCTGGAACGTACTGCTTTATACCGCAGGTTGAAAAAGTACGGACTGTAAACAAAACCGGATGTTACTCAAAAGATTCTATATCAACATTATCGTTCGTATAACCCTCATTCTTGGCACTATGGTGTTCCAGGCGTTTGCGTTCAATGACCTGATAGAGAAACAGCTGCTGTTCACCTTTATTGTATTGTCAGTATTCCTGTTAATCCAGGTCATTTTGCTGTTCAGTTACCTGAGAAAGAGCAACCGGTTGCTTACAAAATTCGTACTTGCTATTTCAAACAGGGAATTCACCTGGAAGTTTAGTCAGGAGGCAGGTAAAACACCATACAAGGATCTTAATAAGGCATTTAATACCATTATTGAGCAATATCAGTCGGTATCCCTGGAAAAAGAAAGTCAGTCATTCCTTTTGCATCACCTGATCCGGGATATCCCCGCCGGCATCCTGGTGGCCGATCAGGAAGGACGCATTCTCCTTAAGAATAACGCATTGGATGATTTGTTGTCCCTGGCCGATATACATTCTCTGGAAGAGGTGGAGATCCGTCAGCCGGACTTTTATAACCGGATTTTGCGATCAGGCATTTCAGGGAAACACATTTATGAACTGTCAGCACCCAAAGAGATAAAAAAGTTTTCAGTCACGGTAGATACATTTCTTCTGCTTAATAACTTACATAAACTCATTCTGGTACAGGATATCAGCAAGGAAGTAGAAGCAAGCGAAGTAGATGCCATACAGCGCCTTTTGCGGATCCTGACCCACGAGATAATGAATTCGCTTGCCCCGGTTAATTCATTAACGGAAACGATCACCATGCTCATGACCGATGAATCTGGCCGCCCAAAATTGCAGGAGAACTTAAGTCAGAGAAACTATAATGACATTTTAGAATCTGTACAGGCAATCATGGAAAGGACCATGGGAATGGATCATTTTGTAAATACTTTCAGGACACTGACAGAACTCCCGGAAACCCTGGAAACCGAATTGACTCTCGTTAAGGAGCTTCTGGAATCAGTATGTAAAATAATGCATGCACAACTGGCGAATGTTCCGGTAATCATTGATCTGGAGAGTGAAGCCATGAAGATTGATGTAGACTCTGCATTGATTGAGCAGGTATTTATAAACCTGGTTACTAACAGCCTGACCGCTTTATCTGATGAAGAAAATCCTCAGCTGGTGCTGAAGGCATTCCATAAGGATGATCAAGTAATAATACAGGTTGAAGACAATGGTATAGGGATACCCCGGGAGAAACTGGCCAACATATTTATGCCCTTTTATAGCACAAAGGAAAAAGCCTCAGGGATTGGATTGAGCTTTGTGAAGCAGATTCTGAGGTTGCATAATGCATCTGTTCATGTTCAGTCAGTCGTCAACGAGGGCAGTATTTTTTCGATCAGTTTCCAGGACAGGTATTGATAACCATAAACGAGAATATAGATTATTTGAATCCAATCGCAGGATAACCGACCCAATGGCGAGGCGATGCAATGGCAGTCTGACCCATTTTTAAATCAACCACTTTCAGATGCGGCTGGCTGATACTTGTCCCAAAAGCGACCGGGATTCCCGATAACGGGCTGGTTTTCTGCAAAGACTGCAGATGCAGTGAGGTCAATAATCCAAAAGGAATTGAATAACGGCCACACCAGGTCCACTTATATTCTCTGTAATTATCCGGATTTACCGTATATGAAAAAAAACGGGCGATTTTTCCCCCGGTCAATTTCCCTTCAAAACATGTTCGGATTATTTCCTGCTCATAAGATACTGCCTGTGCATTTCCTGCACTATCCGTTCCAAAGGGAGCGTAATTTTTCTCACCCCAGTCTTCATCGCCGTAATGCACCGCATCGGATGAAATAAGCAGGGCAATATCTTCTCCCCAGCGCAAATTTTTTTGCCTCATAATTGTGAAAAGCGCCTGGGACAAATGCTGACTGATGATTTGCATCCTTTTAAAATCCATGTAAGGCACCAGAATGCTGATAATCTCTATATTCCGGTCCTGGTATTGCAGAAACGGGATTAAGGCCTCCACAGAATGTTCCACGGTTTCCATAGAATCGTGTACAATAGCCATGTCACCCGGTAACTGACTGATAATCTCATCCCGGAGTGAAGAGACTTTTATTGCTCCGTAAGGACCGTGCCATGATTTAAAACTATCAAAAACCAGTTGATTTTCCAGTTTAAATAAACTTGCTTTATGGGCCACACCGAAAATAATGACCGTACTTGCTTCAATATTTCTTAATACTGCCGTGTACAACCAGCCTGCATAGGTGTAATCATCATGGGGACAGATCGCTGTTCTCCATACAGTTCCTTCTGCCTGTTGTGAACGAATTAAATCGTTGTGATTGAGCACTTGGATTCTGGCCATAACAGAATCCATCTGCCAGTCCAGATGAGCAAATCCAACCGTATCAGCAAGCCCGCGTTTCAAAACATCAGGATTAAATTGACCATGCAGCGAACTGCAAAACAGAACGCCACCGAAAAGCAAAACAACCAAAACAAATGTTCTCATTATGTATTTCACCTTATGTTAGCCCTGCGCATATTTCCCGGTACCAATTTCGCTTATTCCACAGATAGAAAGGTGGAACTAAACGGCGCCCGCTCTACCTCTGCTATTTTCCGCCGACGATCCCGGCGTCCGGTTTAGTGTTTTGTTTATACCCCCTTCAATATATGAACTATTACTTTTGCTACGGCTTAATATAACATTAAGCTATTCGATTTTTTTTCTCGAACCAGACGAAATCCTACACAATGGTGCGGATACACCTGAGAATAGCTATGGCTCCAATTATATGATGCGGCAAATTTCGTGTGCAGATAGTGACTCCCTCGGTAAACTCTACGTCTGGCAACAGGCCAGGTTCGTTCTGGATATGCTCCCATTACTTCTCTCCATTGTTTCTGGATGACCTCATATTTACCCATGGAGAAGCTCTCGATGTGAATATCCATCGAATGCTCCATCAAACCTTTCTCCATTCTCAAATGCCCGGCTGGGATATCGATCATTTCAATTTTGAATATAGAGTCCCTGAGAACAATGCCAGTAAAAGAATCAGTGTCTGATCTTTTGTTCTCCCGGTTACATGACACCAGCCCAAGAACCAATACGGACAGAATGAGAAGCGGATTTTCTATGATTTTCATTTATTTGTTTTTATCAGGTATTAATTGATTGAACCACAATCCGTGACTTCCTTGATAGACTTTTGTTATAAAAATGTCCATATCCCCGTCATTATCAATATCCTTTATTACACAATTATTCCAATTTCCTCCTTTTCCTAATTTGATGCCGGAATTAATAAATTTCCCTTTACCATTGTTTATCCAGATTTCTGAAGGATTGTCTCAGTCGGTTATAATGATGTCTGTCAGGCCATCATTGTTCAAATCACCTGTCCCAATATAACCATATGCAACAACAGATAGCTTCTGTCCACTATCGGTTAATTTGCCAGTTCCATCGTTTATAAGAATGCCGGCCGGGTGTTTAACTTCCTCATTACCGTTAATAAAAATATAATGTCATTGTCGCCATCATTGTCGATGTCAGCAAAACCGAGGTAGCAAAAAACAAGGTCATTTTTCTGAAGAAGACAATATTCATTAAAATTACCTTTACTGTCATTTAAATAAATCACGTTTCTCCACAATACATGCGCATCAAGGTCCGATTTGGAGCGGGAGACATACGAAAAAACCTGTGTTTGTGGCCAGGTTTAACGGGTCGTCGGATTTATTCTTAATATTTTCGTGTCTCAATCAGTTCATAATGTGTAGATTCCAGATCCCAGCATTTAAGAACCTTTTGTGCAACATCAGGAACATAGCATCTCTTATAATCCTTGCCTTGAAATTCAATAACATTTTGGAGTGACTCAAAAGTCATTATTGTGATAAATCCGACTTCGTCTTCCAGCTCAATTCTCAGTACTTCAATTTCTTTATACCCGGGGATGTTTTTAGCTTCTATACTGGGCAGAACTTCCTCTTTAAGAATTTCCTGGTACTTATCTGCATTTTCCTTAGTTGTCCATCCGTGCCATATCCTTTTTATTGCCATAATTCACTCATTTTTTATATCTAACATATTTTGAAGCTCCCCGACCCAGGTCCTCATGACGAGGAATCTTCGATTTATTGTATATATTTTTTATTGCGCCCGCTAATCCCCCAGCAAATTCCAGGGACACGAGTTCCTGAGTTCGGCGAATCCAAACTGCGAAGCCATGTCGCTCGCAGGATTCAACTGCTTTTTGAAATATAGTGCTCAACTTGAATAAAAATACGGTCATTTACGATTGGATTACTATTCATTCTAATGGAAAGATAAGGAAAATCTATACAAACAGATAACATACCGGATATTTACCTTGCATCTCACAGCTTCGCCCCGTCACTCCTACAAAAGAAATATTCTGTTCAAGGGAATGTAAAAGGAAATTGCAACAAATTTTGATCTTATACAACAATAAACTCATCGGTTATATCCTGGAATTTCCTGTGAGATTCTCTGCGTTCCTGCTTAATCCTGAACCTGGTTCTTTTGGTATTGAAAGGAGGAACAGGGAGATACCAGGAAGTAATTATATTGTGACTACTTTAATTCATAATATTTCCCTGTTCCTGATTTGCCTGATACGAGTACCTGGTATAAACGATAAAATCAAGAGGCTGATATAAATAATCAGCCTCTTTGTTATATTTGTTGAATTAAGGTTGTGATAAACATTTATTCGTCAATGAGTGCCCTGGCTTCTGAATATGCTTTTTTCCTCATTCTGATCAGTCTGATATTACCGGGATGTAATAAAACCCGGACGGACCTGCCTCCGGTAATGTACATCAAACCGGAACCGGATTCCTGCAGTAATGAACCGGACCATTATTACTTTATCTCAAAGCCTTCAGATATTCAGAAAGATCAAAGACTTCCACTGATCCTGGTAATCGATCCGCACGGTGCAGGAAAACTTGCTTCAGAAAAATTCTCGGATGCACTTGTTGATATCCCGGCAGTTATTGCAGGGTCGAAAAAAATAAAAAACAATTATCAACATTTCGAATCATCCCTTTCCCACCTTGCTGGCGATGTACTGGCCAAATACCCGGCTGATCCGAATAAGGTAATTATAGCGGGTTTCTCGGGGGGTGCACGGATGGCATATTATTACGGGATGAGCCACAAGGTGCTGGGAATCATTATGTTTGGGGCAGGACCGGGCCGGTCAGACAGGAAAGCCGGCAGTAAACGGGTGTACGCTGTTTCGGGCACAAGGGATTTTAATTTCATGGAACAATATCTCCCTCCTTTTTCAAACCTTTTTGATGATCCTGATTATATGTGTGATTTTTTCAGGGGAACCCATGATTGGCCCCCCCTGGAAAATATCTATGAGTCGGTCGCCTATTTTCTGAAGGATGAACCGGATCTGCCCGGGAGCATCTCAACCCGGATTTATGAAAAAATGCTTTTAGAATACGATAGCCTGCTGAAATCAAACGACCTTTTTTTTGCAGGAAAGGCCCTCGAGAAGGCCTGGATTTTTTCACCGGATATTAAACGCAAAACCCGGGTATCTAAAATGATAGATGATTTTAAAAACATGCCCGGGTGGAGTAATTACAATAAAAAATTCGAAAGCTACCTGCAGAAAGAATTGAAGCTGAAACAGGCTTATGTGGACAAACTCGCAGATCCTGATACAAACTGGTGGAAGAAAGAAATTCTAAGTCTGAATCAAAATCTTCTATCCTGTTCAGATCCTGTAAAGGAAGATTTTTTGTTCCGTATAAAGGGTTTCATCGGGATTATCCTTTATTCAAAGATCAACACCATTCTTCAACATAACCTGGTTACCGATGAGCTTGTCCGCTTACTGGTTATCTATGAGCTGGCGGAGCCTGAATCTCCGGATCTAATAAATTTCAAAAACCAGGTGCAGCACCTTCCTGAAAACTAGGTGTAATTTACTAACGGTCAAGCCATTGCTTAAACGCCTGGACCTTTTCCCTAGCCACAATAATACGGTCATCATCAATGCCGGGGATTTTCAACTTAAGACGGCTGTTACTCCATATATGGATTTGTGAGCAGGCTTCAATGGAGACAATATATTTACGGTTGATCCTGAAATACCTGTTGCTGTCCAGGATAACCTGTAACTCATCCAGTGGATAATCGATGTCGTAGCTGCGGTCCTCCACCGTATGAAGAAATGTGGCTTTCTCTATACTGTAGAATGCTTTGATTTCCTCTACCCTGATGCTTTTGATCTTATCCCCTACCTTTACCATAAACCGTGCCTTTGTCCTGGTTGCCGGGCCAAGCTGTGAAAGGTTCAGTAATTGACTTACATTGATCTTAATTGAGTACTTCCTTGCTTTTTGTATCGCCTGTCTTAACCGTCCTTCCTCAATTGGTTTAAGCAGGTAATCAATTCCATTGGTATTGAATGCATCTATTGCATATGTATCGTAAGCGGTGGTAAATATGATGGGACATGGTACATCTACCTGGTTAAAGACATCGAAACTCAATCCGTCGGCCAGT
>CAYZEZ010000133.1:0-12384 GCA_964477295.1 uncultured Bacteroides sp.
CGGAAAATATAGTACACATGGCAAAGATTAAAATCACTCAGACCAAAAGCCGGATCGGAAGCACAAAGAGGCAGAAAAGAACTCTCGATGCACTTGGTTTGCGGAAAATGAACAGAACGGTTGAGGTGGAAGCCACACCCCAGATTCTGGGTATGGTTAATAAAGTGAAACACCTTGTAAAGATAGTAGAAGAATAATTATAAAAAATTTGAACTTCAGGAAATGGAATTGCATAACTTGAAACCAGCTAAGGGAGCTGTGAAAAAAGATAAACGAGTCGGAAGAGGTCAGGGCTCTAACCGTGGCGGCACCTCAACAAGGGGACATAAAGGCCAGAAATCCAGGTCCGGTTATTCCAAGAGTTTTGGTTTTGAAGGAGGTCAGATGCCCTTGCAGAGGAGGGTGCCAAAACATGGATTCAAAAATATCAACAGGAAAGAATACAAGGCCATCAATTTGTCTACCCTGCAGGGATTAGCTGAGAAGAAAAAAATTACTAAAGTAGATATTGAGACATTGATCAAGGCAGGCCTGGTAAACAAAAAGTCTCTGGTTAAGATTTTAGGTAATGGTAAACTCGAGGCAAAGCTGGAAGTGAAAGCACATGCTTTTTCTGAATCCGCTAAAAAAGCGATTGAAGCAAAGCAAGGATCAATAGAAATAATCCAGTAACATGAGAAAACTAATTGAGACTATAAAAAATATCTGGAAGATTGATGACCTGAGAAAGAGGATCCTCTATACATTGGGTATTCTGCTTATATATCGCTTTGGGTCATTCATCACCCTTCCTGGTATTGATCCTAATCAGCTGACAGCATTGAAGCAGCAGACAGCAACCGGCGTTTTGGGTTTACTCGATATGTTTTCAGGCGGGGCATTTTCCAATGCATCCATATTTGCCCTGGGCATCATGCCCTATATCTCGGCGTCTATCGTTGTCCAGCTCCTGACCATCGCTGTCCCTTATTTTCAGCGTCTGCAGAAAGAGGGTGACAGCGGAAGAAGAAAAATGAACCAGATCACCAGGTACCTTACGGTATTTATCCTGTTGCTGCAGGCACCTACCTACCTGGCGAACCTGCGTGCCCAGATCCCGGCCTCTGCATTTATCATTCCCGGATCGTTCTTTAAAGTTTCCTCTGTGATCATACTTACGGCTGGAACCATGTTTGTGATGTGGCTCGGTGAAAGAATAACCGACAGGGGTATCGGGAATGGTATCTCACTGATCATTATGATCGGTATCATAGCCAGGCTGCCGTTCGCAGTTGTAGCCGAATTTGGTGCGAGACTAGAGCAGCAGGGAGGAGGGCTGGTTGCCTTCCTGGCCGAAATACTGGTGCTTTTTGTGGTCTTTATGGTATCTATTCTACTGGTACAGGGTACCCGGAGGATACCGGTGCAGTATGCTAAAAGAATTATAGGGAATAAACAATATGGCGGGGTCAGGCAGTATATTCCCCTGAAAGTGAATGCAGCAGGGGTAATGCCTATCATCTTTGCACAGGCACTCATGTTTATTCCGATTACTATAGCAGGATTTGCCAATTCAGATAAGCTTACCGGTTTTGCAGCAGCATTTGCCAATATGACCGGTCTCTGGTATAACATTACTTTTGCTGTAATGATCATCTTATTCACCTATTTCTATACAGCTGTCACAATAAATCCACAGCAAATGGCTGAGGATATGAAAAGAAATGGTGGATTCATTCCCGGGGTAAAGCCTGGACGTAAAACAGTAGAGTTCCTCGACTCGATCATGTCGAAGATTACACTGCCTGGCTCTATATTCCTGGCATTCATAGCGATTTTACCTGCCTTTGCCCGGATAGCCGGTATAAACTCCCTGTTCGCCCGTTTTTATGGAGGTACATCTTTGCTTATCCTGGTGGGTGTGGTGCTGGATACATTACAACAGATCGAAAGCCACCTGTTGATGCGTCATTACGACGGATTGATGAAGTCGGGTAGAATAAAAGGCAGAACCGGCGGTATGTCTGCCATGTAGAAAAATGAACGTTCTTTGATGATTTATATAAAAACAGAGGAAGAGATTGAGCTGATGAAACAGAGCAATATGCTCGTCTCTGAAACACTGGCGCAAATTGCAAGGATCATTCAGCCCGGTGTCTCAACCCTTCAGCTTGATAAACTGGCAGAGGAATATTTAAGGGATCATGGGGGAGTACCAGGTTTTCTGGGTTATAACGGTTTTCCCAATACGCTTTGTACATCGGTGAACAGCGAGGTGGTTCATGGGATCCCTTCTGATTACCGGCTGATTGATGGCGATATTATTTCGGTCGATTGTGGTGTAAAACTGAATGGCTTTTTTGGTGATTCTGCTTATACATTCGAAGTAGGTGCAGTAGATCCGGATACACATAAGCTTCTGGAGACCACAAAAGAAGCCTTGTTCCTGGGAATTGGATTAGCACAGGAAGGAAACAGGTTAGGCGATATCGGACATGCGATTCAACAGCATGCAGAAGACAGAGGTTATTCAGTGGTTAGGGAAATGGTAGGGCATGGACTGGGCAGAAACCTTCACGAAGAACCGGAAGTGCCAAATTACGGCAGACGTGGGAGTGGCATCAAACTGAAGAAAGGAATGGTGCTTTGCCTGGAACCGATGATCAATATGGGTAAAAGGTATATCCGCCAGGAAGAGGATGGCTGGACCATCAGAACCAGCGACGACAAACCGTCCGCCCATTTTGAACTGGCGGTGGCCATTACAAAAGGAGAACCGGTTATTTTATCGACCTTTGAATTGATTGAAAAGGAGTTGAATAACGAATATTGATTAACGATTTAAGAATTTCGAAGTAGAAGAGCACACACGCAACCCATTCCCCACACTAACCAGGAACAAATAAATAAGTATGGTTAAACAACCTTCAATTGAGCAAGATGGAACCATTACAGAAGCCTTGTCAAATGCAATGTTCAGGGTGGAACTGGAAAATGGACATGTCATCACCGCTCATATTTCGGGGAAAATGAGAATGCATTACATTAAGCTTCTCCCCGGTGATCGTGTCAAGGTGGAAATGTCACCCTACGATCTTTCAAAAGGTAGGATAACCTTCAGGTACAAATAGGAATGAAAATATTATTAAGGTAGGTTACACGAGGCCAATTAATTAAATTAAATAGATACGAGTGAAAATAAGAGCATCCGTAAAGAAAAGAAGTTCTGATTGCAAGATAGTTAGAAGGAAGGGACGATTGTATGTTATCAACAAAAAAAATCCCAAATTCAAACAGCGTCAGGGCTGATTAATGCTAAATTTGCAAACCATTTTTAAAATAAAAATATGGCTAGAATTGTTGGAGTTGATCTCCCCAAAAATAAGCGAGGTGAAATCGGCCTTACCTATATTTTCGGTATAGGAAAAAGTACTGCACAGAAAATCCTTGATACTGCAGGTGTCGACCGTAATCTCTATGTGAAGGACTGGAATGATGACCAGATCACCAGGATCCGTGAGGTGGTGAATGAAAATTATAAGGTGGAAGGTGAATTAAGGTCTGCTGTTCAGATGAATATTAAAAGATTGATGGACATCGGTTGTTATCGCGGTATTCGTCACAGGATCGGTCTTCCTGTAAGAGGACAAAGCACCAAGAACAATGCGAGGACAAGAAAAGGAAGAAGAAAAACAATTGCAAATAAGAAAAAAGCAGTAACTAAAAAATAATCGATGGCAAAGAAAACAGGATCGTCCAGGAAAAGATCAGTTAAGGTTGAGCCCAACGGACAGGCACATATTCATGCTTCGTTCAATAACATTATTATATCCCTGACAAATGGCTCAGGTCAGGTTATTTCCTGGTCATCATCAGGTAAAATGGGATTCAGAGGATCCAAGAAAAATACTCCTTATGCTGCTCAGGTAGCTGCTCAGGACTGTGCTAAAATTGCTTTTGACCTGGGGCTCAGAAAGGTGAAAGTGTATGTAAAGGGACCCGGAGCAGGCCGGGAATCGGCTATCCGTACCATTCATAGTGCAGGTATTGAAGTAACTGAGATCGTTGATGTTACACCTTTACCCCACAATGGATGCCGTCCTCCAAAAAGAAGAAGAGTTTAGTGTAAGAACGAATATGATATTAAAACGCATTTACTAATGGCAAGATATACCGGACCAAGAACAAAAATTGCAAGAAAATTCGGAGAACCTATTTACGGTCCCGACAAGGTGCTGGAGAAGAAAAACTACCCCCCTGGAGTTCATGGTATTAATAAACGAAGGAGGAAACAGTCTGAATATGGCATTCAGCTGAAAGAAAAACAAAAAGCCAAATATACTTATGGCGTGCTCGAAAGACAATTCCTTAACCTGTTCAAGAAAGCCTCAAGAAGTAAAGGTGTTACCGGTGAGGTATTGCTTCAGCTACTTGAATCACGTCTCGATAACGTGGTTTTTCGTCTGGGAATTGCACCGACCCGTAGCGGAGCAAGGCAACTGGTTACTCACAGGCATATTACTGTAAACGGATCGGTGGTTAATATACCCTCATGCCTGTTAAAACCAGGAGACCTTATCGGTGTCAGGGAAAAGTCAAAATCGCTCGAAGCAATTAGCAATTCTCTTTCGGCCAGCAGAACAAGGGGATCATGGCTGGAATGGGACGATGCCATGATGACAGGTAAGTTTATGAATGTTCCGGAACGTGAAGAGATACCGGAAAATATTAAAGAACAATTGATCGTAGAACTTTATTCAAAATAGTTACTGGTTGCTGGATTGCTTCGATTACAATTTATTACGACCTGCAACATGCAACTTGCAACTTGGAACTTTGTATTATAAATTAAATAGAACTCTAATCTATTATCTATGGCTATACTAGCTTTTCAAAAACCAGATAAGGTTATAATGGTCGAGGCGGACGACTATTATGGCAAATTCGAATTCCGCCCTTTGGAACCAGGTTATGGTATAACGGTAGGTAATGCCCTGAGGCGTATCCTGCTTTCTTCACTTGAAGGGTATGCCATTACCACCATAAAAATTGAAGGTGTTGAACACGAGTTCTCAACCATTACCGGTCTGATCGAAGATGTGACAGGTATCGTGCTTAATATGAAACAGATTTGTTTCAAAAAGCAAATTGAAGATATTGAGGATGAAAAAATCATGGTCACTATTACGGGACAGGAAGAATTCAGGGCAGGTGACCTTTCAAAATTCCTGAGCGGTTTTAAAGTACTTAATCCGGAGTTGGTGATCTGTCATATGGAACCGGATGTGAAACTGCAGATGGAAATAACGATTAATAAAGGAAGAGGATATGTGCCGGCAGAAGAAAATAAACCGATGGATGCAGAGTTCGGACTCATCGCCATCGATTCAATTTTTACACCGGTGAGAAATGTGAAATATTCGATTGAAAATTACAGGGTTGAACAAAAGACGGATTATGAGAAACTTATCGTCGAGATTATGACCAATGGTTCAATTCATCCTAAAGATGCATTAAAAGAGGCTGCCAAGATACTGATCTATCATTTTATGCTTTTCTCTGATGAAAAGATTACCCTTGATTCAGATGAGAAATTTGCCAACGAGGAGTTTGATGAAGAAATCCTTCACATGAGACAGTTACTCAAAACCAAACTGGTTGATCTCGATCTGTCGGTTAGGGCACTCAACTGCTTGAAAGCCGCTGAAGTTGAGTCGTTGGGAGATCTTGTCAAGTTCAACAAAAATGATCTGTTGAAATTCAGGAATTTTGGAAAGAAATCGTTAACCGAACTGGATGAGTTATTGGTCAGCATGAGTTTAAGTTTCGGTATGGATACCGGAAAGTACAAATTGGATAAGGAGTAATAGAAATGAGACACAGGAAGAGTTTTAATCATCTCAGCAGGAAGACAGCACATAGAAAAGCAATGTTGGCTAATATGGCATCGTCGCTGATCATGCATAAAAGAATCAAGACCACGACTGCCAAGGCAAAGGCTTTAAGAGTCTTTGTCGAGCCCTTGATTACCCGGTCGAAAGAAGACACCACTCATTCACGGCGAATTGCTTTTAAAGAGCTGCGCGATAAACATGCAGTCTCTGAATTGTTCAGGGATGTTGCAGCCAAAGTAGGCGACAGGCCGGGTGGATATACGAGAATCATTAAGCTGGACAGCCGCTTGGGCGATAATGCTGATATGTGCATGATTGAGCTGGTTGATTATAATGAAAATATGCTGGCCGAAAAGGCTGGAACCAAACCTAAATCAGGCCGCCGGAGAAGAGGTGGTAAAAAGAAGACTGATGAGGTTGTTGCTGCCGGAAAAGAAACTATGGTGAAAGATGCAGTGGTTGAGGAAGATGCCGGGGGTGATGTTGAGGTTGTTGAAGATATGGCGGATGTTGATGCTGTGGCCGATGTCGTGGAAACAACCGGAGAGGAAAAAGAAGAAACGGAGGCTGAACCAGGGACCAAAGCAGTAGAGGCAACAGAAACAGAAGAACCCAAAGCAGAAGTTCCCGAGGCTAAGGAGGAAGAACCCAAAACAGAAGAACCTAAAGCAGAAGTTCCCGAGGCTAAGGAGGAAGAACCCAAAACAGAAGAACCCAAAATGGAGGATCAGGCAGGGGAAGTAAAGGAGGATGAGTCCGGGGTTGAAGAAACCAAATCTGAAATTACTGGGGAGAAATTTGAAGAGCCGGAGGAAGAACCAAAAGATGAAGCGGATGAAGCCGGTGAAGAGGAGAAAAAAGAATAGGCCATGATTCGTGAATCGGAAGTTATTTGAAGGAAAGGGATAAGGAATCATAAAAATACTTTATCCCTTTTTTTCAATTCCCGCATGCAATCACACCCACACACTCGATTCACAATTCACGGTTTTACGAACCATAGCTTTTTAATTAACTCAAATTGCTGGGTACTGGGTACTGGGTAAAGTATTAATAGTCAATAATATAAATTAAAATAGCAATTAAATTCGTATCATTTACTAATTCATATATGACTGTTATTCAGACACCTGGCAACTTGTAACTCGTAACTGGCAACTTAAATTAATTAGAATTCCAATATCATAGTTACTATATTAATAACCAATTAAAATATTGAACCCCATGGCTCAAATAGCAAATATTCATGCTCGGGAGGTTTTAGACTCCAGAGGAAATCCAACCGTTGAGGTTGATGTAACAACAGACGAAGGCATAGTTGGACGTGCCATAGTTCCATCAGGAGCTTCGACAGGCGTGCACGAAGCAGTCGAATTGAGAGATGGCGATAAAGGCAGGTACCAGGGTAAAGGTGTGCTGAAAGCAGTAGAAAATGTAAATAAAGCAATCAATGAAGAACTATCGGGAATGTTCGTAACAGACCAGAACGAAATTGATGCCACTATGATCGAACTCGATGGAAGTGAAAATAAGGCTAACCTTGGTGCAAACGCAATCCTTGGTGTATCACTCGCTTGCGCAAAAGCAGCCGCATTGTATACGGGTCAGCCCCTTTACAGATATATTGGAGGAGCTAACGCAAATACCCTGCCTATCCCAATGATGAATATCCTGAATGGAGGACAACATGCTGATAACAAGATAGATATTCAGGAATTTATGATTATGCCGGTCGGCGCGCCCAGGTTCTCAGAAGCAGTGAGAATGGGAGCAGAAGTATTTCATACCCTGAAATCTGTACTTAAATCAAAAGGCCATTCTACTAATGTAGGTGATGAAGGAGGTTTTGCACCTAACCTGGGTTCTAACGAAGAAGCCATCGAAGTGGTCATCGAAGCCATTGGTAAAGCAGGATATAAGCCTGGAGTGGATGTTGCTATCGCTCTTGACCCAGCCGCTTCAGAGTTTTACAATAAAGAAAAGAAAATCTATCACTTTGAATCAACTAACCGCGACCTGACATCCAGCCAGCTGGTAGCTTACTGGAAAGAATGGATCGAAAAATATCCGATCGTTTCTATTGAAGATGGACTGGATGAAGACGATTGGGATGGCTGGGCAGAACAGATGTCTGTCATTGGTGACAAGATTCAGCTGATGGGTGACGACCTTTTTGTAACCAATGTGAAAAGGCTTCAAAGAGGTATTGATGAACATATGGCCAACTCTATTCTGATCAAGGTGAACCAGATCGGAACACTGACCGAGACCATCAACGCTGTTCAGCTGGCTACTAAGAATGGAATGACCACTATCATTTCACACCGTTCAGGTGAAACGGAAGATACCACCATCGCAGATCTTGCCGTTGCACTGAATACAGGATTAATAAAAACCGGTTCCGCATGCAGGTCAGACAGGGTATCAAAATACAACCAGTTATTACGCATTGAAGAATCACTTGGTATTGCAGCCAGGTTTCAGGGGAAAGAATTTAAATACATGAGAAAGGCATAATAATTTTATCCCTGTAAGTTAAAAAGGACCAGCCATCTGTAAATAGTTACAAGTGAAATAGAATCGCATATCGAATAACTCTGAATGGGTAATGATCCGCCGGTCGTTACCCATTTTATTTTGTATGTTTTATATCAACTTTTTTTTTGCAAATTATTATTAAATTAGGAGGATTACACCTTGTTTGTAAATAAAGTTTTTTTTAGTCATTCAAAATTACAACTATGTCACCCCTGAAACAAAAACTAGCTGAAAAGATTGAACAGCACAGACCCCGTACCGTAAAGTTATTAAAGGAACATGGGGATGTTGCCGTGGATCAAGTAACTATTGCAAAATTAATCGGTGGGATGCGGAGTATTAAATGTCTGGTGACCGATATTTCCTATCTTGATCCTGAAGAAGGAATCCGATATCGTGGATTTACCCTGCCTGAAGTATTTGAAAAGCTGCCAAAGCCGGAAGGGGCAGAAATGCCCTATGTGGAAGGATTGGTATACCTGTTACTTACCGGTGAAGTTCCGACTGTTGCAGAAGTGAATGAAGTAATCGAAGAGTTCAGGAAAAGAAGCAAACTGCCACAGTATGTGTATGATGTGATTGATTCTTTCCCGAATGATCACCATCCAATGTCGATTTTCTCGGCTGCTATCCTGTCCCTGCATAAGGAATCAAAATTTTGCCAGTCGTATAATTGTGGAATCTCTAAGATGAAATACTGGGATCCAATGTACGAGGATACCTTAGATCTGCTGGCTAAATTGCCTGAAATGGGTGCATATATTTACGCCAAGCTTTATAAGGACGGCAAGATGGCCAAGCCCGATCCAAAACTTGATTTTGGAGCTAGTTTTGCTCATCTGATGGGCATACCTCCTCCATATGATGATGTTGCCAGAATGTACTTCATTATTCATGCAGACCATGAAAGTGGCAATGTAAGCGCACATACCGGCCATCTCGTGGCCAGTGCACTGTCTGATATTTACCTGTCGACCTCTGCTCTGCTCAATGGATTAGCCGGCCCTTTACACGGACTTGCCAACCAGGAAGTACTGGCATGGATACAGGATTTGCTGAAGAAATTGGATGGGAAAATACCTTCTGAGGAAGAAATGAAACAATTTGTGTGGGATACACTGAACTCAGGACAGGTTATTCCGGGATATGGCCATGCAGTCTTAAGGAAAACGGATCCAAGGTATAAGCTTCAGCACGAATTTGGGTTGAAACACATGCCGGATGATGATCTGTTTAAAATTGTTGAATTGCTCTATAAGGTGGTTCCACCTATTCTGAAGGAGCAGGGCAAGGCAAAAAATCCCTGGCCAAATGTGGATGCACATTCCGGTCAGATTCAATGGCACTATGGATTAACCGAATATGATTTCTATACAGTGATGTTTGGAATCGGAAGAACCATTGGGGTCAGTGCCAATATAATCTGGGACCGGGCCCTGGGTTATCCCATTGAAAGACCAAAATCCCTGACAACTGATATGCTGGAATCTATTGTTGAAAAGCAAAAGAAGTAATTCTCCGGCCTTTTTTCAGCCTGCAAGGCAGGCAGCGAAAATAATAAACAGGGCCCGGCCATTCGCCGGGCCCTGTTTATTAATAAATTAATAGTAAATTTAGCCCGCCTGTATGAAGAAAAGAGTAATTATACCAGCGGGACTACTGCTGGTCGTCCTGATCAGCATTTTTCATTCGGCTTTTTCACAGGTGAATAGATTAAAAACCGATTTATTCACCATAGTGGAAGAACTGACCCAAACACATGTTAACGTCGTTTTTCAGGATTCCATCGGCTTTTTGTGGATCGGAACTCAGGATGGCCTGAATAAATACGATGGATATTCATTTAAACCCTACAGGAATCAGCCGGCGGATACTAACTCCCTGTCAAATAATTATATTCGTGCCATAGACGAAGATCAGCAGGGGAACCTGTGGATAGCTACCAATGGTGGATTGAATTTTCTCGACCGAAAAACCGGCTTATTTAAAACCTATACCGTTTATAGTAATGACAGCACTTTCATAAGGGACCAGAGGGTATTTGCCATTCTTATTGCACAAAATGGATTGATATGGTTTAAAACCGAAGAGGGATTGCATAGCCTGGATCCGAAAACCGGGACCATCCGTAATTTTGATCCTTATTACAACAGGTTTACAACCTACTCAGGTACTCCTCAATTTAATATGATTGAAGATGTAATTGGCAGAATCTGGATATGTACAAAGGATGGTCTTCAGGTATTCAATCCACAAACAGGGGGATTTAAACAATATAAGCATGATCCGGAAGATGAATCATCATTGAACAGTAGTTTGGTCAGGGTAATCTTCGAAGACAGCAATCACAATATCTGGATCGGCACTAACTCCGGATTGAATAAGTACCTGGCCGGATCCGACAGGTTTTTAAGAATTAAAAGCCCTGAAAACCACAATGTTAGAAGCCTTGTCGTCGATTGCATTTATGAAGATGAAAAGGGTGTGCTATGGATCGGTACCGAAATGGGTTTTTACAGGTTAAATAAGGATCATTCACATTTCGATTATCATACCAGCATAGTTGCTGACAATAGAGTGGTGCAGATCTCATCGGTCCACTCCATTATAGAAGATCATTCCAATATTATGTGGCTTGGGACATTTGAGGGCCTTGTTAAATTCGACACCAAGCCCAGAAAGTTCCGGGTATTGGAGAAATCACCGGAGGGTATTCCCGGACTCTCCAGCAATATCATTTCTGCCATTTATGTTGATGAAAATGGATTGATCTGGTTGGGAACACGAGGTTTTGGTTTGAATATCATCGATCCTGAAACCGGTTCAGTGACCTATTATTCGAAAAATAATCCCCGGTTCTCCCGTCGCATCAGCAGTGATTATATTCATTCTATTTATCGGGATAATTTTGGCCAGATATGGCTGGGAACTTCCAGTGGAGTCAATATGTATGATAACGTGAATAACCGGTTCCGCAAATTCTGTGAAGTGAATGAAAACATTTCCTGCCATATATTCAATAACAACGATGTTTATTCTATCATGCAGGATAGCTATGGTAATATCTGGTTCTCGGCAGCCAGCGGTATCCATAAATACAATTTGAGATCACGGGAGATAAGAAGCTATTATACCATCTTTAGTGCAGGGGAATCTTTTGAAATTACTTCAGCATATCATTTGATTGAGGATCATGACAATATGATCTGGGTCGGCACAGAGAATGGCCTGCTTAAATATAATCCTGAATTTGAGAATTTTAGTGTTTTTCAGAAAAACTCCCCGGAAGGGGGAAGGGGATTGAGCAGTCAAACCGTTTATTGCCTGCAGGAGGATTCCCATGATATACTGTGGGCCGGGACCGCATCAGGATTGAACAAATATCAGCCTGAAACAGAGAGTTTCGAGTATTTTACCGGGTACGACGGAGCCTTTAATTATCATATATACTCGATTCTTGAAGCCGGTGATTCAAATTTATGGTTAAGTACTAACCGCGGACTCGTGAGGTTTGATCCAGGCAAGTCAGATTTTATGTCTTTTAACCTGTCGGATGGATTGCAGAATTATGAGTTTAATATAGGGTCGGCTTATAAAACTGAAAACGGGACATTTTATTTTGGCGGGATTTCGGGTTTGAATTATTTCCATCCCGATTCTATACAGTTTAATATACACATTCCTCATGTTACCTTTACAAATTTCGAAATTGATATAGGCGGGACACTGGGCAGGAGAGACCTGCCCCTGGAAAAAACCGAAGCCTTCAGGGTCAACCAGGCCAATCGTGTTTTTTCAATTGCCTTCGCTGCTCTCGATTTTACAGCTCCCGAAAACAATCTTTACATGTACAAGCTTGTCAAACAAGGATCTGAAGGACAATGGATCCGGGTCGGGAATCAGCATAGCGTTACCTTCTCAAATCTTTCCCCGGGTAAATATATTTTGAGTGTAAAAGGATCAAATAACGACA
>CAYZEZ010000134.1:0-12378 GCA_964477295.1 uncultured Bacteroides sp.
GCCCTGACGAAAGCCTTTTATTTTATTGAACCATCAGGATTCCTTTTTACCAGGACATGATCTCCTTTTATTTCAACATGGCAGTATCCACAGGAAAGATTTCCACGATGAATGGCTGACATCTTATTTGCCGGATTACTAAATGCAATCCGGCTATTTTGTTATTGAGTCTTCACGATCCTTGCTCTTAGCAGCTCCGGTCCTCTGAGCTCGAGGATATAGATCCCGGGAGCGAGGTCGGATGCATCCAATTCGATCGAACCAGTTTGGATCTTGTTGATCATTTTGATCCGCTGTCCATTCAGGTCTGTAATAACCAATTTGTAATCCTGTCCTGCTAGATATGGGAACCCGATGGTCAGGCGGTCGGTCAGTGGTATCGGGTATATCCTCAGGTCATTACGGACCTGACCAATTTCAATTGCTTCGAATACCAGGATTGTGAATTGTTTTTCGAAATGGAGTGAACCCTCATCGGTAGAACGAACCCTGACCGAATAACTGTTTTTGGTATAATAATCAAAGACCTCGGCTGACACCAGCGAATCATTGGTTATGGTAAAGCTGCTGTTGTCGTCATCACCATCTCCGGAAACCAGCGAATAGGTATGGGTATCACCGGCATCAGCATCAGTGGTTGTGAATCTTCCAACCAGGGTACCAATATCCTGCTTCTCATCCAGGGAGTTTTCAGATAGGGTAATATCGGTTGGTGCCGTATTAACAGTGCCAGCAGTAATATTTATCACGAACTGCTTTTCAAAATATAGCAGGCCCGGTCCATCATCTGTGGTGCGCACACGGATGTTAAATGTTGCCTTTGTATCATAATCAAATACCTCGTCAGAAAACAGGGAATCACTGCTGATGCTGAAGCTACCATTGTCAGGCCAACCGTCTCCTTCAACCAGGGAATAGGTGTGTTTATCTCCCACGTCGGGATCGGTGGTCGTAAACTTACCAATGAAGGTGCCTGCAATCTGTCCTTCGGCAATCTCGTTATTGTCAAGTGAGATGTCGGTTGGCGCTTCATTGTCAAGTGAGGTTAGATGAACTCTGAATTTATTTTCAGTCCACAATGTATCTACTTTACTATCGGTAGATCTTACTCTTAAATTGTATATTACCTTAACATCGTAATCCAGCACCGCTGCTGAGAACAGGGAATCATGTGATATGGTGAAACTAATATTGTCATCATCTCCTTCACCTACCGCCAGGCTATACTCAAATGTTCCGGTTGAGTCCGGATCATAGGTAGTGAACTTGCCTACAAAAGTACCAGCGGGTTGTCCTTCCAGTAAAACAGAATCGGAAAGATAAATTTCACTTGGAGGCAGGTTGATCTGCAGGCGATTGTCCTCCACATTTGAAAGGGCATGCGAGTAAGGACCAGCACCTGCTTTCAGGAATGCTGCAGGTGAGCAAACACCCGGCATGACCACTTCCACCCGGTAATAAAATTCACCAAAATCGGTGTCTGTATAAGTAGTCAGGTTGCTGGGAATGATATCACGTTGCACCATATTATCGGCCCTGGTCCCCCGGTAAATAATATAGGAAGGAAAATCAAATCCTTCATAATTCTCCCATATCAGGTTGGTAACGCCTCCTACTCCAACGTTCAGTGTTAAATGCATTGTTTTATGGTGGGCACTCAACTCCGATTCATTGCCGCAGGTATCCACTGCGGTGATTTTATACCTTTCTGAATGGATCTTGGGCTTTGAATCCGGATCAACAAATACGGACAGGGCTGTAAAGGGTACGAAATCAATAATTTCATATTCATCTGCCACCTCGGTTTCCTTATATACATTATAGAATTCGGTACCCATGTCTGCGGTTCTTTCCCAGACAACCACGTTCTGACCACCAACTACCGTCACCACACAGATCTTTTCCTGGCCGTAAACCTCGTGCTTAAAGGTTTTTACGGTATCATAATCCCAGCAGCCGCTTCCATCGGTTACAGCAACATTGATTGTATCAGATTCATAAACGATAATAGTATCACTGGTTTCACCTGTCGACCATTTGTAGATTGAAAAACCACTGCCGGCATCAAGGACCGTGCTGTCGCCATCACAGAAAACAAAATTCTTGTCTGAGAGTACCTCCAGTCCCAATCCATCGTTCTCCTTTAAAAAGCCGGTAGCACAATAAGAATTGACGTTGGTGTACTGGTATGAAAACCATAATTTATCTTCCTGGTCGAATGCACAGGGGTGGGAAAACAATAAAAAGTCTGGCATACCACTATTCAGTTTATTATACGGTATAAACAAACCGTCCTTAAGCTGTAATAGTCCAATGGTTGATGACAGCCATACCTCCTCATTCTTGTTTATGGTAACATAAAATATTGAAAAATTAGGATTACTGATTTCAGTCCATTCCGCACCATTATAAACATGAATCCTGTCAAAGTCGCTGGCATAAACATCGGATGTTCCCCTGAATTGAATTGATCGGATATAACTGTACTGTGGATAGGTTGTCCAGGAAGCATGATCATACATTGCCAATCCCGGTGTATTGTCCATGCCGCACCATATATTATGTGATGAATCCACATTAATAACATTTACAGGACCATTTGTCCACTCATTAAAGACAGTCCAGGTAGTGTCATTATATCTTATGACTTTCCCTGAATGCAATCCAATCCACTTAACATATCCACTGTCAATGGCTATAGAAGATACCTGGCTCTCTGCAGTCCCAAAATCAACTTTGTCGTATATTTCCCATCCGGTAGCGGAGTCTCCATTAAATTTAGCCAGCCCAAAATAGGTAGCTACCCATACGTTTCCTGAAGTATCGAAAGCGATATCATACACCCTGTCGTCTGGTAGCTCGCTATTTCCGGAGTTGAAGGCAGTCCAATTAGTGCCATCAAATTTCCCGATTCCATAACCTCCAGCAAAATTATTTTTAATTCCAAACCATTTATTACTGTCCGGGGCCACTTTAAGAAAGACAATTTCACCAAATACGGATTGCAGTCCAAAATCCCCACTACGATAATCCGTTACACAATTCTGGGAGAAAAGAGATAAACTTAAAAAAAGAGTAAAAAGAACCAGGGTGAACTTTTTCATAGTTTCTGTTATTAATTGTATTAAATGATTGATTGCGTACAGTATCTATTGGTTACATTTATAAAAATATGAAATAATGGCATATAATGGAATGGTTGAGTCTGCAAATTAATAAGATTATATTGTTCTATTCCCTGATTTTCACACCTGGTAGTTGCATCATTGCGTATCTGTACTTTTTTCTGCATTCTTCTGATTTTAATTTTTATACTCCAGCATTAAAAAGCATAAGGCATTTTGCAAACGATTGGCGAGGTTTTACAGGTAATGGATTTTTCGTAACTTGATATTTCAAGATGCCATTGATTTTTAATGCAAGTTATCATATCATGAAAACATTCATAATCCTCTTAATTACATTATTATCAGGAATAACGGCACTAGCCCAGGACTGGCAATTCTCTCAAAAACTCACTAATCCGGGAGGGGGTTCCGGTGGTTCAGTTGCCATTGATGGAAACATTGCTGTAGTGGGGGCACATAGCGATGCTACTTACGGGGCTGCATACATTTATTACAGGGACCAGGGAACCGGGGTTTGGAATTATGTTACAACCTTAAATTCCGATCTTATCTATTACGGGGAATTTGGTATTTCTGTAGATATCTCAGGTAATAATGTCATTATAGGGGCCCCGGAGGAAGAAGAACCGGTATATAACCGGAACGTTGGGGCCATTTATATTTTTAATAAAAATATGAACGGGATCGACAGCTGGGGAAAAGTTGCCAGGATTCAGCCATCAGGAGTAGTTGATCCCGAAGAAAATCAATTTGGGTCAAATGTATCCATCTCCGGCAATTACGCTGTAGTGGGTGAAATTGGTCCGGGAAACCGGGCATTTTTGCTTTACAAGGATCAGGGTGGAGTAGATAAGTGGGAGCCAATGGATACTCTCTGGGCAACTCAGAGCCTCGGTTTCATAAGCGCTGTTTCAATCGATGGTGATTATGCGGTAGCAACTGATACCAGGGCACGGGTGGATACCGGATCCGGACTATATACTACCGGGGCAGCCTATGTATTCTATAAGGATGAAGGAGGAACGGACCAGTGGGGAGAATCGGCCAGGCTGGTCGCAGCAGATTCATCCGAAATGCACTATTTTGGAACATCCGCAAATCTTAATGGAGATCTATTGATCATTGGTGCCCCACAGAATGACTACGATCAAAACGAGGAAAATAATTTATCAAATTCCGGCGCTGCCTATATCTTTCAGAAAGACCACGGAGGATTAAACAACTGGGGACAGGTCACTAAACTGGTCGCCTCTGACAGAGAGGCTGATGACCGTTTTGGAGAAAATGTTTCCATTTCAGAGGACTATGCAATTGTTGGAGCCATAAGAGAGGATGAAAACGCCCAGGGTCTGGACAGCATCTATAATGCAGGTTCAGCCTACCTCTTTTACCGGGACGAGGGCGGTGAAAACCAATGGGGCGAATTGGCGAAAATTGTTGCCTCAACCAGGTCAACCTCCAATTATTTTGGTATCTCTGTTGATATAAATGGAGATTATATCATTGCAGGAACCAATGATGAAAACAGCTATATGTTTTATAATCAACGGCAAGCGCAAAACATTCGCATTGGAATGATTAAAACAGGACTGATGAGTTTCTTTTTCTCTCCAGGAAATGGAGTTGGCAGAGCAGTTTTTGTCAAAGAAGGAACCTCAGGTACTGCAAATCCAAATGATAGTGTTAATTATACAGCTGATCCTGAATTTGGTGCCGGAGATCAGATAGAAACTACCGGCTGGTATTGTGTCTCTCTTGGGACAGATACTGTTGTTGCTATATCCGGACTGGCAATGGATCAGTACTACACCATCATGGTATGCGAATACGAGATAAAGGATGGTTATAAAATTTACAACACAAATACTGCTTATCTGAATCCTGTAACTCAATCCAGTTTGAAGGACCTTTCTGATGTGGAAACAAGTGTTGTTGAAGGACTTCTGTTGAACACAAGCCATAAATTAGAGTACAGTCAAAATTCCACAGACGGCCAGGACGGGGACTGGTTTGATTGCGTGGATGGAGATACCCCTGTGGATTTTATTCCCGGGGTGGTTTATATACGCCAGAAAACAATTGCGAATAGCCGGCTTATCCGGACGATCCCCGATCCGGCCAATGAACCCCTGCCGGATTTTACCATTGATTTTATCGATGAGATAACCAATGAAATCGTCGGGACAGATGTCGAATTTAACCACGACAACGACTTCGAAACCATAAACATGTCGGGCATTGGAGCTGTAATAGATATCCTTCCTGATACATCCTATTACTTCCGTTTCAAGGCTACCGATACCACATTCGCATCACTCACCCAAACCCTGGTTGTGCCCGACCGTCCCGCAGCACCCACATTTACCATCGATTACCTGGCAGAGGAGACATCAGGAGTCATCGCCAACATCTATGAATATTCCACCGCCCCCGATATGTCAGGTGCTGCCGCAGGTATATTCAATCCCATTTCCCTGACACCAGGCACCGACGTGTATCTCCGGCAAATATCAACTACCAGCTCATTTTCAGGATACATCCAACAACTTGCTGTGCCTGAGAGACCCCCGATACCTCTCGTCTCGCTATCCGACAGGAACTCTGCTACGGCCACCTTCATGAAATCACCCGACGGAACCGGTGACAGGGTAACCACATCTGACGGATATGCATATTCCACCGACAATGGGTCCAGCTGGTTTCCCATATTAGATGTTACAACCATCGATGCATCTGGTAACAAATTCATCATCGCCAGGAAAAATGCAACCGGCTCCTCTTTCAAATCTTTGTCTACCGGCAACCTTGACTCAGATAAGCCCGTGGCTGTGATCGCCTCATCCACAGGATGTACCGGCACCGGAGAAACCATTGAAGTCCAGGTAAACATCGACAATGGATTTATATATATCGTTCTGCAAGGGGAATCCCAAAACAGTATATCAGACCTTGAATCCGCGATTACCAATTCAAAAGGTTCAAAGATCGAAATTACAGATGCCGGAACAACACTGAAAATTTCCACTGCCGGTTTAGTTCAGGGTAATTATTCTGCCTACGCTGTGAATAACCTGGACAGCATGTCGGACAAAAGCAGTACATCGGCAGATCTCTACCAGAATCCAGCCATCGACCTTGGGAGCGATATAATAAAATGCGAGGAAACCTCAGTAACACTCGATGCCGGATCCGGCTTTGCAGCCTATGCATGGTCAGATGCAGAAGCTACAACCCGGACCATCAGGGTGACTAACCAGGGTGACTATGCAGTGACCGTGACCGATGACCATGGATGTAAAAATTCAGATACCCTTAATGTTAAATTCAACATCCCCTACCAGGAAGAAAAAATCTGTATCGTAACAGTTGATCTTGCCACCAGCAGGAACATTATTGTTTGGGAAAAAACACCCGATGCGGGTATCGTCGAATATAACATTTACCGCGAATCCACAGTCGGACAATTCAATGTAATCGGAACAATAAGTGCATCAGCATTGAGTGTCTTCAGGGATGAAACAGGGGAACCATGGAAACAACCATACCTGTATAAAATAACATCAGTGGATACCTGCGGAAATGAATCACTGGTTGCCAGCAGTAAATACCATAAACCAAGTTTCCTGCAATATGTCAGCTCCGAAGGAGGCATAAACCTGTCATGGACTGATTACAAAATCGAAGGAGTGGATCAGATCGGTGATTTCCTTGAATCGTACTCAATATACCGTGGAACAGATTCAACAGGTCTTTCGGAATATGATGTATTAGGAAGCATTAACAACTATACTGATACTGATCCGAACGCATTTGCCAACAGGTATTATTACCGGGTGGCTGCAAATTTCAAGGATTTTTGCTCCCCCACTTCAGGAAAGAAGCTGGATGATGATCCATACAGCCATTCCATGTCGAACCTCGAAAACAACAGGATAAGTGTGGTCCCGGGGCTGAAGGAACAATTGAGCTCATCAATACTGCACATATACCCTAATCCTTTCTCCGATGGAGTAACTATTGAATTCCCAAATCCGGAAGCCAATCCATACCAGCTGATCCTGCAAGATCTTTCTGGAAGAAAATATATAATAATCAATAATATCAGAACGGGAAAAATTACATTAGAAAGAGAAGACCTGCCGTCTGGAGTTTATCTGATTGAATTGAAAGGGGCGATAATCACAAGGCAAAAAGTTATCATCCAATAATCCTGTTAACTTTATATCTCTTTCAAATATGAAAACAACCACACTATCACTTATTGCCCTTATGCTGGCAATTACTGTTTTCTCACAGGATTATTCTGCCTTGTATAAACTGGACGAGATGATATTCTCACCAGAATGCTCAGAATGGGAACAAATCTACCTGAAGACTTCTTTTACATATGATCAGAAAGGCAACCTGGTAATGCAAACAAATTATGAGTCGGATGATGGCTCAGATTGGTCAATAAACATGACAAAGCACAGATACGAATTCACTTATGATGAACACGGCAACCTAACCTCCGAGGTTGAATCTGAGCCTGAAGACGTTACAATGGAAGAATTTAAGTGGGAACAAGGAGAAAAAGCTGTCTTCACATATAATGAGAATGGAGAATTAGCTTCTTATAGCGAGTACTATCCTGAATATAATTACACTACTGAATCCTACCAGTACACCCCTTCTTTAATTGCCAATCTTACTTATAAAAATGATGGAAGTACTATTGATTATGATTTGAATTCTTATTGGGATGCCCGGGAAAAAGCCTGGCTAATTACCGGCAATCATTACCTTGTCCTGGATGAGCAAGGAAGAATCATTGAGAAAGTTGAAATAGAATCTAAGGGTGATCCGGAAGCCGAGACCTCCACCAAAGAAATGACATCATACAACGATGCGGGGGCAATCATTTCAACAGAGGTATGGATAAAATTCAAACCAGCCGGAGAGTGGAAAATAATAGGAAAAACAGAATACACCTATGATGAAATGGATAACCTTTTATCAGCTGAGACTAAATATATCCATCCTGAAACCGGAGAAATAACAGAAACAGAAATACAAGAAAAATATGATTATCAATACGATGATAAAGGGCGAATGATCGTAAAAACTGTTTTTGGCCCACCCTATGGCGGTTATGATTGGATTGAAAGGGAAAAACAACATTATGCATACGATGATAAAGGACTGATTGCATCCATCTCATACTTCAGGCTTGCTACTTTCTATTTTGCCGGTGAAGAGGATGTAGATTCACTTGTAATCACTGATCTGGACGAATTTCAATACGATGATCAAGGTAATAAAACTGAGAAAATCACAACACAGTGGGATGAATATGATAACAGCCTGACAGGGAAGACCAGAACACTTTATACCTATGATTATGGCATGAATAGAAACCAATTCAGAAAGCCAATTGAAACCATAGTTATACCTGATATTTATTTAACCATAGACCTTTACAGGGATTTACTGGAAAACTTGCTGTTTGATGACAGGATCCTGGTTGAAGAAATTACATTTATGGAATTTGAAGAATTTGAAAACGAACAGGGAGAGACAGAAACCAACTGGTTAAATCCGTGCATAACAAAGTACAACTATTCAAAAATTGAATAACCTCCTCAACCCATTATTATTCATATCTCAGCGATTCTGCCGGATTCTTATTTACAGCAGATACTGAATGATACAGGGTGGTTACCAGACCGATCAATACTGCAATCAGGTATGCTGAGAGGAATACGTACCAGCTCAGGGTGATCTTATAAGCAAAATCCTGAAGCCAGTCCCGCATAAATAACCATGATGCAGGGATGGCCAACAAGGCAGAGAGGGTAATAAGCACAAGGATCTGCTTCGACAGGAGCCCGATCAGGCTGAATCCGGTTGACCCCATAACCCTGCGAATACCAATCTCTTTTCTCCTCTGCTCTGCCACAAAAGCCGATAAGCCAAACAATCCCAGTGAAGCAATAAAAACTGCCAATATGCTGAACAGCAAAAACATATTGCCTGTTCGCTGTTCTTCTCCGTACATATCATTGTACCATTCATCAAGGAAATAATAGGTCATTGGGCCAGGACTCATTTCACTCCAGATTTTTTCAATCTCTTGAATTGTCCCGGATAAATTTTCAGTACTCAACCGCAGGGAAAATATTTCTCCAGTATGCCATCTGGTAGGCCATAATAAAAAAGTATATGGCCGTATATCATTGTGCAGCGATTCAAAATGAAAATCCTTTACCACTCCAATCACCTTAAAACTTTCAAATGGTTTTAATCCGGGAATCTCCGGGCTGATTATCCGCAGGCTCAATGGATCAGACAGGTTAAATGTCTTTAACGTCGCCTCGTTTACAAGCATGGTATTGCTATCGGCCCCAAATGCCTCTGAAAAATACCTGCCATCTATCAATTCGAATCCATACGTTTCAAGAAAATCATAATCAGTATAATTGGTTTCTAAAAGATAGGTTTGCTCTCTCAGATCACCCTCAATTTTATATCCCGTTGTGCTTGATGACTCTCCGGGTATCGAAGACGACATGGTCATCTTTTTAACCCCGGGTAACTGTAATACCCGCTCTTTGAAAACGGCATACTTATCCCCAAGGTCCCATCCATTTGGCAAAATAAGTAACTGTTCCTTGTTGAAGCCCAATTCTTTATTCTGAACAAATTTAATCTGCCTGTAGATAAATAACGTGCCTGTGATAATGAATATAGAGATCAGGAACTGAATAAAGACAAGCATATTCCGGAAATTAACTTTCCCCATCCTGATCTTTAAGGTCCTGTTAATGATGGAAACCGGATTAAAGGAGGATAAATAGAATGCCGGGTAACTGCCGGCCAGGATCCCTATCAATATAGTAAATAATAATATAGCAGGGAGATAAAACCATTTCTCTGCAAAATCAGCACTCAGATTCAATTGTATCATGTTATTAAATGGCTGCAAAAGGAGTTCGACAAGAAGCAAGGCTATAGCCAGTGAAACCAGGGTAAGCATCACCGATTCAGCAAGAAACTGCCTGATAATAAGCGATCTGGCAGCACCTACTACCTTCCTGATGCCAACTTCCTGCGACCTGGTCTGCGACTGTGCCGTGGCCAGGTTCATAAAATTGATCACTGCAATGATCAAAATAAATAAGGCTACCAGTGAAAATACATAAATGTAGCTCCGGTTATGACCTGGTTTCAAAGGTCTTTCAAATTCGGTATTGAAATGTATTTCCGGAACCGGCTCGAGATACATCCCGTAAGAATTTCCCTGTTCTGCAAATTGATCCATCGTAATACCCATATAATCAGCAAACTCAGGCCCGATTTTACCCATTACAAAATCACCCAATTTTTGTTCAAGCGTATGTTTGTCTGTTCCCGGCTCCAGGAGCAGGTAAGTATTCAGGAAATGGCTTAACCATATCTCCTGTTTAATCCTGTCATAGGAATAGATAGACACCAGCATCACAAAATTAAAATGGGTTTGATGGGGGATGTCAGGCATGATACCGGTCACCCTGTAGAGTTCAGGATCATCACCTATTTTTATTGACTTGCCCATCGGGTCCTCCGCCCCAAAATATTTTTGAACAAGGGATTCTGTCAGAACAACAGTATAGGGTTCATTCAGGGCCGTCCCCGGATCACCCCTCGACAAAGGGAAAGTGAACATGGAAAGAAAACCTGAATCAACCAGGTAAATATTATCTTCAATAAAAGAAACTTCATCAATAAAAACCTGGGCATCATCCCAAACATACAACCTGGAAAAATCCTTAACTTCCGGAAACTCATCACGAAATGCAGGACCGGTTGGGGGTGCCGTTTCAGAAACCAGGAGGTCCATTTCCCCTATCTTTCCTTTTACGTAAATCCTGTAAAGATCACCTGCATTTTCATGAAACCTGTCATAGCTCAATTCATCTTTAATGTATAACAGGATAAAGATGCAGCAGGTAAGTCCAATCGCTAAACCAAGTACATTGATCAGGGTATGAAATTTATGCCTCCGGAAACTTCTGATGGCTGAAAGCAGGTAGTGGCTGAGCATTATCAGAGCTTTATATTATGACGCAAAAATAGGATTGAAGTTACAATATATAACAAATCGACTTATCTGTATAAAATACTTGACTCCATTCCAAATTATTTTTAACTTTATTCTACAAGTATCAAGAGTAGAAAATCATGACAAAATTTTGGTTTACCGGCCTTTTGCTGGCCGTTGTCATTAGTATTACAGGCTGCCGGACCCGTAAAACGAACAATCCTTCGGTCATTTTTTACAGCTATGCCGAAAACCCGGTGCAGCTTGAAAATGTGATCCCCCTTGTTAAAAGCCTCCGCGAGTTCGGAGGCAAGTACAGGAATTCCACTATATGGCTTTATCTGCCGCAGGAGCTGATGGATTCAGATTCAAATGTTGTCCGGCAACTTAACGGACTGAATGTTTTATCCAAATCCATTGAGATCCCGGAACAGGCTGCCTGGTATTTTTTATCTGGAAAAGTGATCGCTGCAGCCAGGGCTGAAGCCGATGCAGAGGGACTGTCAGGCATCCTGGTCTTCCTGAATCACGATACGGTCATCCTGCAGGAACCGGGTGAATTCAGCCTGCCCCCCGGTAAAATCTTCGGCTACCGGCCGGTGATGCATAAAAACATTGGATTGCTCTATTCCGAACCACTTGATTCTTTCTGGATGCAAATCTACCAGGCAAATTCCATAGACGAGAATACACTTTTCCCCATGGTTACTCCAGCCGATCTCGATACTATCCGCCCCTATTTCAATGCCGGGTTGCTGGTAGTGCGCCCTGAAGAAAGAATTCTCAGGAACTGGGAAAAATACTTTAACCAGCTTAGCCGTGATACCCTGATCCGGTCGATGTGTGAAAAGGATTTCTACAAGAGACTATTCCTACACCAGACTGCCCTGACTGCTGCCGTCCTGAACCATCTGGATCCCGAAGAGTTATACCTTTTCTCCGACAGAACAAATTATCCCGTCTTTTTCAAAGAAATGTTTGGCTCGAAAAGGGAATTTATCGATATCTCCGACGCTATTACCATCCGTCATGAATCCTATTTCCGGGACCCGGACCCTGAATGGCAGAGCAAATTAAAAGGTCCCGCCGACAGAATTGAATGGATAAAGGAGAATTTGATAATAAAAACAGAAGTTCCTGTAGAATAGTCATCCTGAATTCATTTCAGGATCTGATTCAATTTCAAGGAGA
>CAYZEZ010000135.1:0-12285 GCA_964477295.1 uncultured Bacteroides sp.
ATTAACACGGTACATTCCTGAACCGTCCGAGAGTGAAGTAGCAACTACCTGGCTCTTTTCAACATCTATAAATTCAAGTTTCGAAACAACCCCTTCCCTGGTCTTTGTGTTATAAACCATGCCGGTAACAATAAAGGTGGTATCGATTGTTAACTCTGAGGGTGGGATAAAGAAACCGTATTTCAGCGAATCCAGGATTCCTGCAACCAGTATATCTTCAGCACTCATCACCATTTCTTTCTCAGAGCCAAGAAATACAATCCTGAAAATATCTTTTCCACCCAGACCTCCCATACGGTTTGCCGAATAAAAGGCATATCTCCCTGTTGCATCCACGGTATAAAATACATCATCATCAGGTGTATTGATCGGATAGCCAAGGTTTTCCGGAACCGACCATTCATTCAACTCATTCAGGCTGGTTTTAAAAACATCATACCCTCCCATTGAATTATGTCCCTTTGAGCTAAAATACAACGTGTTTCCATCCGAAGACATATGAACACATTCCTCATCATAAGGGGTATTTATCTCTTTCCCTATGTTGACCGGTTTTTGCCATTTTCCCCTTTCATCTTTTTCAGAAATATAAATATCCCTGCCTCCGAAAGATTCTTTTGGATTGGCTGAAACGAAAAACAGTGTTTGTTCATCAGGACTAAAAGATATTGTAGATTCCGTGAATTTCGAATTAAAACGGCTGGACATAGATTTTGGTGAGACCCATTTATCCTTTTTATAACGGCTTACATAAATATCACCCCCGTGTTTTTCACCCCTGTAAATAAATATTTCCTTCCCGTCCTTTGAAATACCTACAACAGCGGAGTTGTGCTTCTTTGAATTAATGGATTTACCCATGTTCTGTGCCCGGGTCCAGTTGTCACCCGCACGAACAGATTTGTATATATCCTCGAAGTATTTATTATCATAGGCCGATCGTTTGGCCTTTTCATTGTGCTGCCTGCGGGAAGTAAAATAGAGTATGCTGTCATTGGATGAGAACACTGAATTATAATCATCCGCTGTGCTGTTAATGCTGTCACCCATATTATTAATAATGACCCTTAATGGATCAGTAACCAATGCCTTGCCATTTTCACATTCTTCGATCCTCCGGTTGATCATTGCAACAACTCCGGCTGATTTTTTTGGATTAATTGAGGATTTATACTCATTGTATTCCTTAATCGCCTTATCAAACTCCAGTGTCTGGTGATATGCCATTGCAAGCATATAATGAATGTCTTCAGCAACGTTATTATTCAACACATAAGCCTTTGTCAGGTAATTTATCGATTCAAACTTATCATCAGAAAACAGGTAACAAACACCAATCTTATAATTCAAGCCGTCATTTTCGCCGTTATACTCGTAAGCGGCCAGGTATAATTCACGGGCTTCACGATAGGTACCTTTACCTGCCTTGAAAAATTTATCTCCCGCTTTAATATTCTTCCAGGCTCCTTCAAGCCCCATTTCCTCTCCGGTTCGGAAATCGGATTTTTTTATCTTCACGAACTCCTGTGTGTATACAGACTGGCTCAACACACAAAAAATGAAAATATTCAAGCAGAGTAAAAAGGTTTTACACATTATATATTGTTTTATTCACACTCTTTAATATAATTTGCAGCTTCTTCGATTCCCAGCTCAAGCGCTTTCCTCCAATCTGCACAGGCTCCTTCAAGATCTCCCAGCAGTTCCCTCACAAATCCCCTGTTAAGATAGGCACTTGAAAAGGCATCATTACCCTCAATAGCACTATCCAACAGGGTAATGGCTTCCTGTATCCTGTTCATTTTAGCAAGGGTACTTCCTTTATTATTTAAAGCAAGCAGATAGTCCTCGTGCATTTCGAGGGCCACATTAAAATCCTCTAATGCTCCTTCATAATCGCCTAACTGGAACCTGGCTCCTCCCCTGTTGTTATAAGCCATATAAAAGGTGGAATCAAGATTTATTGCAACAGAATAATCTTCAACAGCGCCTTCAAAATCACCCAGGATCTTTCTTACACTTCCCATATTATTGTAGGCAACCGGGAATTCAGGCTGATAATTTACAGCTTGACGGTAATCATAGATGGCCCCCTGGTAATCGCCCAGCAATCGCTTGGCTGATCCCCTGTCATGATAAGCCAATGAGTACCTGCTGTTACGTTCCAGGGCTTCCGTAAAATCGATGATAGCGGATGTATAGTCTTCTGTAACAAGATAATATAATCCCCGGTAGTAATAGATAAACGATTCTTTATACCCGAGGTCAATAGCCTTCGACAGATCATTTAACACCTCGATACCAGGATCTTCATCAAGAATAGTATAGCCACGGTAAAAATATGCCTCTCCGAGATTACTGTTCATCTCGATCGCCATATTAAAATCAATCAGGGCAGCCTGAATATCCTGTAATTCAAGATTAGTTTTGCCTCGCATCAGATAGGCAAGGTCAAATTCGGGATTATAATCAAGAGAAGTTGAAAAATATTCCAGTGCAACCAGGTAATTATTATTCTGGATACTCTGAATACCTTT
This sequence comes from uncultured Bacteroides sp., assembly GCA_964477295.1. GTDB lineage: Bacteria > Bacteroidota > Bacteroidia > Bacteroidales > SM23-62 > CAYZEZ01. Next base: position 2,538 of record CAYZEZ010000135.1, read on the forward strand.
ATTATAGGCTATCTTTGCATTTTTCTTATTCTTCAGACTAATTCCCTCTGTCCCTTGTCCCGATAAATGAGTAAAAATGGACGAAAAAATAATTACCCAGGAGATGAGATGACCGGCCTTATTCATCATGATCTAGCTTTAATTAATAAGGGAATATACGTATTTCTCTGAAATTGGTTAAGAGACCTTTGCAAATTTTATTAAAAATTAAAAAAATCCTTTATTTTTATTTAAATTTTTATGCACAGGCTATTTAACTATTGAATACGTAATTTACTGATCATCAATTAAAATTTATGGGCTTGATGCTTACTGACCTGACTTATCTTAATAATATGACCGAAGGAAATCATGAGTTAATTCAAGAAATGATTAATATCTTTACAAATCAGGTTGATGAATATATTGTGGAAATAAATAACCTGTATAACCTCCAGAACTGGAACGGGCTTAGCCGTCTTGCCCACAAGGCCAAATCTTCCGTTGCTATTATGGGCATGACACAGCTTGCAGAAATGTTGAAGGAGTTTGAAATAAATGCTAAAGATCATCTGCATATTGAAAAATACCCGGAATATATTCATAGATTTACACAAGATTGTAATGCAGCTTGTGAAGAACTTAACAATTTAACACTCTAGAACACACAATAATACTGCTATCATGTTAAAGACAGAAACTGTAAATGGTGTCATAATAGTTCGATTTGATAATGTTAACAGGTTTAATGCACTTATTGCGGATCCGGTTAAAGAACAGTTAAAAGGATATTTCAACAGGTCGAATACGAAGCTTATATTAAACCTTGAAGGCATCGATTTTGTCGATAGTACGGGTTTTGGGGTATTTCTGTCAATTATGAAAACAGCCAATAACAATTATGGTTTTTTCAAGATCTGTAATATCTCTACCGAAGTTATGGAATTGTTTAAGCTGCTTCAATTACATAATGTTTTTGAGATTTACGGCACTCTTGAAGATTGCATAAAAAGCTTCTGATAATTATTACCGATTAATCATACATAAGGCTATCCTGTCAGGACAGTCTTATTTTTTTTCTGTCATCCGGTGGCGTGTTACTCTTGATCGGGACCTGATTAGCAACTATATACAGATCCTGAAACAAGTTCAGGATGACCGGCTGACATAAGATCCATCCGTTCCTGTATCAGGTTGTTCGATTTCGAACATTTATTGTATCATTTTCGGGCAGGATTAGTCAGAATTAACAACAATAATTCACTATTAACCAGAAACTTAATCGACTTGGCATGAATCATGATTAATTTAAATAACTGGCTTTTTTATTTATTTTCGTGGCACTGAAATTGACCTGATGTTTAGAGGTTAATGTTATGAGGTTTTATCGTTTACGGGTTTTGCGGTATTTTTTGCTTATTATCGGCATGATAATCTTGTCCGGCTCATGGATTTATGCTCAAAAATCTGAACTCAAACAGTTAGAGCAATCAAAAGAGTTGTATTTTACCAATTCCCGCCAGAAAAGTCTTGAGCTGCCCTTCAAGCTTGTGAACAACCTGATTGTAATACCAATTCAGATCAATGGATCAGATACCCTGCAGTTCATTCTTGATACTGGTTTGAACACCTCCATTATTTGTGAACTCTCAACCGGCAAAACTTTGAATCTTAATTATGCCAGGGAGATACAGTTGCAGGGACTGGGCGTTGGTGAGCCCCTTTCTGCAATTCATACATTTGGCAATGATATTGATGTTTCGGGCATTTATGGTATCAATCAAGACTATTTCGTACTGATGGAGAACATTTTCCATCTATCAAATAAACTGGGAACACCTATTCATGGAATATTGAGTTTTAGTGTATTTAATGCCTTCATTGTCGAAATTAATTATAATAAGGAGAAGATTATTTTTTATGATCCTGCCTTTTACCAGTACAAAAAAAACAGCAAGAGCTACATAACGATGCCCCTGGTTATTCATGAGACTAAGCCTTATATCTATATGAAAATCCAGCTTTCAGATGGAAGGGTTATTCCCATAAAGGTACTTCTCGATACAGGAGCCAGTAACTCGCTGTGGGTGGATCAGGGATCTTTATCGGATTTTAATGTACCTGATCACGCCAGGAAGGCATACCTGGGAAGCGGCCTGAGCGGAGAGGTTTATGGACATGTCCTTCGATTCGACAAAGTGTATATCGACCAGTATGAATTATCAGATGTGATCGTATCGCTTCCCGATTCATCATCCATTGAACATGCTTTAGGGCTTGATCAGAGAAACGGTAGTATCGGGGCAGAAATACTGAGACGATTCAATGTGATAATTGACTACCCAAATGAACTGATTACCTTCGTAAAAAATTCTGATTTTCTTGATCCTTTCTCTTACAACATGACTGGTATTGAATTATCAGCACCTTATCCGGGAATAAATTATTATACTATAACCCAGATACGTGAAGGATCTCCTGCCGAAAAAGCAGGATTACAGGTCGATGATGAGATTATCTCCATTAATAATAAAAAGGCCACGGAACTTTCCATGAATGAAATGTATAAAACATTCCAACTCAAAAACGGTAAAAAAATTAAAATGGTTATTAACCGTAATGGGGAAAGAAAAAAAATAGAATTTAAGCTGGAAAAATTCATATGATCCCGGCTTGTATTAAGATTAGCACTCCTGCTTACCGTTAACCTGATCCTGAAAAATATCTCTGCAAAAATTTGATTATCTCCGTTGCATTAATTATCTATGCATAACACTAACAAATTAAGAGGAAATGAATAAATATTTAATCGGAATCCTTGGATTGGCTTTTTTTCTATCTGCCTGTGGGTCAGGAGATAAGAGTAAGGCCGATACTCAAAATGAAAAAATTATCGCTGAAATTAATGTGTCTGAATTTCTTGACCAGGCAGAAAACATGCTTGATCAGGAAGTGTCCATTACTGGTCAGGTAACACATGTTTGTAAACATGGCGGTCAAAGATTATTTATCACCGGTGGCGACACTTCAAGTACAGTTAAAATTACTACTGGTGAGGATATCCCAGAATTTAGCATCGATCTCGAAGGTGAAAAAATTGCCATTACCGGCATTGTCAGGGAGCTTAGGATTGATGAGGCGTACCTCGCCGAATGGGAAGCTGAAATCACAGAAGGTGCCTCCGGGGAAAACCAGGGACATAAAGATGGACTTGATGAACATCAAAAAGACCAGTCCGCGGAGTTGGATCTGAATGAACAGATGGAACAGATCAATAGTCTCAGGGAAAAAATTGCAGCTAGTGAGAAGGGGTATTTATCTGATTTCTGGATTGAGACCATTGATTTCAAAGTATTGCCTGAATAACCACTTATACATTTATAATATCTGCCGCAAGGAGATTTTCCTATGTATTGTCTCTTTGCGGTTTTTCTTTTTGAAACCATGAAACTAAGGAAATGGAACAGGATCATACATCGTGATCTGGGATATATATTTTTTGGCATGTCAATCATTTACGGATTATCGGGGATTGCACTGAATCACCGGGATGACTGGAATCCGGATTTTATAATTAAAACAATATCCTTTGATGCCGGGCCTGCGCCAAGCTCTTCGGACCAATATGAGTTGTGGATTAAAAACCTGGTATCGGATCACTCTCCCGACAATACATATAAAAGCCACTATTTGCCACGGGAAGATTTGTTGAAGGCATTTCTGAAAGGGGGTTCCATTGCTATCGATCTGAACACAGGACAAGCTGTTATTGAGAAAATTAAAAGGAGACCGGTATTCAGGGAAGTTAACTTTTTACATTACAATAAACCTAAAAAGTTATGGACATGGATCTCTGATTTCTTTGCTGGTGCCTTAATTCTGATGGCCATCTCAGGCCTGTTCATGATCAGGGGTAAAAAGGGGATCACAGGCAGGGGAGCCATACTGGCCGGTTTTGGTATTGTTATCCCTCTGATCTTCCTGATCCTGTTCTTATGGAGTTAATATCGGCAGATCTGTTTACAGGTTCTCAACAAAGTAATCAGTCACTTTCTGCATTAAATGTATCCTATCCTTGCCCCTGACATTGTGTTCATGGGTAGGATATACAAAATAATCGACCTGTACTCCCTCCACGATAGCCCTTTGTAAGTAGACAAGGCTGTTCTGCCAGACCACAACAGGATCCTGTGCTCCATGAATTATCAATTGTTTGCCACGGTATTTGCCCACCCAATTCAGTAGAGATGATTGTTCATATCCTTCAGGATTTGACTGTGGTGTATCCATATATCTTTCACCATACATGACTTCATAATATTTCCAGTCAATCACAGGCCCGCCTGCAACTCCTGCTTTAAAATCATCGGGCGACCTGTTTAACAGGGATAGAGTAAGGAATCCTCCGAAGCTCCAGCCATGAACTCCTATTCTACCGGCATCGACATAAGGAAGCGACTTTAAATACTCCACACCCATCAGTTGATCTTCCACCTCAATGGTTCCAAGCTGACAGTGGGTGATACTCTCAAAATCCAGCCCCCTGTTTGAAGTGCCGCGGTTATCCATTGTAAATGCAATATATCCTTTCTGGGCCATAAAATGTTGCCACGACCTGGCACCACCCATCCACCTGTTCTGCACCAGCTGGCTGTGGGGTCCACCATAAACATATATAATGACCGGGTATTTTCCCCCGGGATCAAATCCGGGTGGCCTGATCATCCTGCAATATAAATCTGTTACACCGTCGGATGCCTTAATGCTGAATAATTCAACCTCTCCAATGCGATATTCCTCCAAAGGATTACCGGCACTATAGATGGTTTGAACTTTTTCCCCACCAGCATCTATAATGTCGTATTCCAAAGGCACACTCATGCTTGAATAGCCATCAATAAAATATTTTCCTTCCGGATGGAGAATAGCATTGTGAGTTCCGGGAGGATCGGACAGTTTAATCTTTTGTCCCGATTTAAGATTTGTTTTATATACCTGGCGTTCGATCGGACTTCCTTCATTGGATATGTAAAACAGATACTTTTCTTCTTTATCAAATCCCAGGAAATCAGTTACCTCCCAGGGCCCCTGTGTCAACTGTTTTACCAGTTTGCCCTCTGCACTATAGAGATACAGGTGGTTATAGCCATCCCGCTCGCTCCACCAGACAAACTTGCTGTCATCATTCTTCAAAAATACCAGAGGATGCTCCGGTTCAACGTATTTTGGATGCTTTTCTTCAAACAGCAAATCAGCAAGTTCACCTTTTTTTATCTCGAAACGACACAGTTTTAAATGATTCTGGTCACGATTCAGCAATCCGGTGTAAATAAATTTCTCATCCGGCCCCCAGGTGATACTGGTCAGGTATTGATCCTTTGGCTCACCTGTTTTGAGCGTCACACTTGACCTGTTTTTTATATCGTAGACAACCAGTTCAACTTCTTCGCTGGTCATACCGGCCATCGGGTATTTGACAGGATGCAGTTCGGCCATTCTCTTAGTAATATCTACCAGCGGATAATCCTTCACCATGGATTCATCCTTCCTGTAATATGCAAGAAAATTACCATTTGGTGACCAGAAAATTCCATGATTGATTCCAAACTCCTGACGATGCACATATCCTGATCCATTCCAAACACCTTGGGTTGTATCCACGTTAACACGAACAGGTGCTTTGCCTGGATCTAAATAATAAAGGTTTGTTCCCTTCGTATATGCGACAAATTTGAAATCAGGGCTTAGCGTTATATCAGTTGCTTCACTTTCCAATTCAATCATACGATTGATCTTCATTTTCTCAATATCAATAAATAAAATATGCTGCAGGTTCCGAATCATTATTTCATTATAGCTGATCCAGGTTACAGCAGGAACCGACCTGAATCCTGACAAACCTGCATCCTTAAAAATATCCGTCAGCATCTCAGCATCTAACAACAATGTACTATCTATCCCTCTAGCCTGTTTTTGATAAATCTTATCATTTACTTGATAAACATAATAATCGGTACTACCTCTCCAGCTCAGGTTTTTCAAATTTTCAGGGCGTAATTTACTGTCCAGCCCTGCCACAGATTCCTCTAATCTTAGCATTTTATCCTGAGACCATACTATATTCGGAATGATCAATAAGATACAGGCAGTTAGCAGTATTTTTCTCATCTCTATGTTAGATTATGGTTTTTCAACCGTGGTAAATTATAGTGAAATACCGGTCCAAAACTCTAAAATTAGCGTAAATTTTCATTTATTTAGTATCTTCGAATAACTTCGAATGGATAAATCATTCCCAGCTATGCCAGTGAATATAAACTTTATAAATATCTGCCATGAGTGAGAAGATCTTAAAAGCTCTGATGCAATTGTTTGCCATTATCGCCAGACCAGACAGCAGCAGGAGTGAACGACAGACTGTTGTTGAATCTTTTCTGGTAAGGCAACTGAACCAGGAATTAGCACAGGAGTACCTGACAGTGTTTGATGAGTATTACACTTTATATCAGGAAAAACAGAAAGAATCCAGTAAGCGGATTCGAAGAATCTCGTCTAGTTCCGTAAGGGTATTAAAGATCTGCACTGCCATAAATGAAGAACTGGCCCAACCACAGAAGATAATTGTTTTAATACAGCTTCTTGAGTTTATTAATTCGGACAGTGAGAAGATCACGGATCAGGAAATGGAATTTGTCAATACGGTAGCTGAGACATTTAATATTGAGGATGAGGAATATGCTGAAATAAGAGATTATGTATTGTTTTCATTCGACCAGATTCCCAGCTCACAAGATATAATGGTCATTGATAACAACGAGGAATATAAACACGCTACCACGAAACACTTGTTCATATCTAACCTCCAGGGACAGATACGGGTACTTATGGTACAAAGTACAAAAATGTACTTTATCAGGTATATTGGAGAGAGTGAAATGTACCTGAACAGTCAGTTGATCCAGCAAGATAAGGTATACCCTTTTACCAATGGATCATCCATCAGAAACCAGCAGATCAAACCCATTTATTACAGTGATGTTGTAAGCCGGTTTCAGCTTGACAAAATCAAGGAAAAAATATTCTTTGAAGTAAAGGATCTGGAATACAGGTTTAAAAGTGGGAAGGTAGGGCTTCATAAACTAAGTTTTGTTGAGGAATCCGGCAGGCTGATCGGTATCATGGGCGCAAGTGGTGCAGGGAAGTCTACCCTTTTGAATGTCTTGAACGGGTCCTCTCCTCCTTCTGCCGGTGAGATTACTATTAATGGTGTAAATATCTTTACCCAAAAAGATGAAGCTGAAGGAATAATTGGACATGTCTCACAGGATGATCTGCTCATTGAGGATTTAAGCGTCTATCAGAACCTATATTATAATGCCAAGCTCTGTTTTGATAATTATTCTGAAGAACAGATCGTTGAGGCTGTAAACAAGACCCTCGAAAATCTTGGGCTGTATGAGATCAGGGATATCCAGGTGGGCAGCCCGCTCAATAAAAAGATCAGTGGAGGACAACGGAAAAGGTTGAATATTGCTCTGGAATTGATCCGTGAACCTGCCGTACTCTTTCTTGATGAACCAACATCAGGACTTTCTTCAAGGGATTCTGAAAACATTCTTGACCTCCTGAAAGAATTGTCACTCAAGGGTAAACTTGTTTTCGTTGTGATCCATCAACCATCTTCAGATATCTATAAAATGTTTGACCGGATGATCATCCTCGACACAGGTGGTTGGCTCATATACAATGGTGATCCGATCGATTCGATCATGTATTTCAAGGAACGGATGCATCATGCCAACTATAACGAAAGTGAATGTCATACATGTGGTAATGTAAATCCCGAACAGGTCTTTAATATAGTAGAATCAAACGTACTGGATGAATATGGAAAAACAACAAAAGCCAGGAAAATAGCTCCAAAGGAATGGCATACCCATTACCTGAAATTCCTGGACAAACCTTTCGAGAGAATAGAAAAGTTGCCTCCGCTGCCTGAGATAACTTTTAAAATTCCCAATAAACTAAAGCAGTTCTGGATCTTTGTCAAAAGAGATGTACTTTCCAAACTTGCAAACACGCAATACCTGGTTATTAATTTCGTAGAAGCACCGGTTCTGGCAGTTTTGCTGGCATTTATTATCAAATATTATAGTGTTAACGTTACCAACATTTATGGCTATACCCTTGAAGGGAATTCTAATTTGCCAGTTTATATTTTCATGTCAGTAATTGTTGCCATATTCATGGGCTTAACAGTAAGCGCGGAAGAAATCATTAAGGACCGGAAAATTAAAAAGAGGGAAGCGTTCCTGAATTTAAGCTGGTCGAGTTACCTGATGTCAAAAGTTGCTATCCTGCTGTCTATTTCAGCCATTCAGGCACTTACCTATGTTTTATTGGGCAATACCATCATGGAAATAAAAGGGATGTATTTCCAGTATTGGCTTGTATTGTTCAGCGCCTGGGCATCTTCCAACCTGATGGGACTAGTTATTTCGGATAGTTTCAAGACCGTTGTAACTATTTATATCCTGATTCCCTTCCTGGTAATCCCCCAGATTATACTCAGCGGGATCATTGTTAAGTTTGAGAAACTTAATCCGGATATCTCCTCCCCCATTGATATTCCATGGTATGGAGAGATCATTACCGCCCGCTGGGCCTACGAAGCAATTGCTGTGTACCAGTATAAATACAATGCTTTCGAGCGTCAGTTTTACAGGTACGACAAGGCTATGAGTGTGGCCGACTTTAAAAAGATGTACTGGTCGATTGATCTGGATAATAAATTGAATTTTATTGAGAGAAACCTTGACAATGAGGTAGCACTGGATCAGGTCCGTACTAATCTGAAAGTACTGCATAATGAGATAAAAAAGGAATTAAAGAAAAACACCGATATCAAATTCCAATATCTCGATCAGTTGAATCTTAAATCAATTAACAGTGAGATATTATCGGCTTGTCATGATTATATTGCACGGATAAAAAAGTATAATATTCAACTATACAATAAGGCCAGTAAAGAGAAAGATAAGTTGATCAATCAAATGCAAAGCACTGAAGAAGGTAAAGAGAAGTTTTTCGAGATGAGAAGAAAATATCAAAATACCACACTAAAAGATTTTGCGACCAATTCGAGCGAGATGGAAAGGATTATCGAATATAAAAATCAGCTCTACCAGAAGAATAACCCGATCTATATGGACCCTCCGGGCAAGTTTATCAAAGCCCATTTTTACGCCCCGAGAAAACAGGTGTTTGGGACCTACATTGATACTTTTAGGGTGAATGTTGCAGTCATCTGGGTGATGACGATATTTCTATATTTTGTACTTTATTTCAGGCTCTTCAAGAGACTTCTTGACTTCTTCGAACAGCTCAGTGATAAGCTGAAAATAAATAAGGAATAAGTCGTTCCGGAGTCAGGCAGCAGGAATAATTGAAAAATAGAAGAGGCCGTCTCATAACAATATCTGAGACGGCCTCTTTTATATACTGGTTATAAAATCAGTTCAGGGCAAAGAAGCAGGTAAAATGGTCTTACTCGACTATTTCTATCATTTTAAAAGGAACCCGGATGATTGACTCGTAATCCTCTCCAGCCTCCAACATGTCTTCGTCATCCTCTTCATAATACCAGTTAATAATTACCTCATTTTTGGCTTTATGAATTGCTTCCAACTTTTTAAAAACGTCCAGAATACACTTTGAGGAGCTAGTATTAAAATACTCCAGCTGAACATTTACAGTTGTTTTGTCCATT
>CAYZEZ010000136.1:0-12180 GCA_964477295.1 uncultured Bacteroides sp.
AGCTCCATAGGCTGGATTATTGTAAATATCTGCGCCGTTTTGTCCCAGAATCGTAGAAAATCCTGAAATACAGATAAATAGAAAAAAGAATGCAATTTTCTTCATGATTACTCTAATAGTTTAACTTTTTGATTTATTCATGGCGAAAATACCTAAAAATGTTTTTTATTGATTCATTTATTGAAAAAAGTTCAAAAAACGTTCCAAAAATCAACTGAAGGTATAATGTGTTGATTTATGACAATATACAGGTCTCCTTGTGTCCAAAGCCTTATTGATTAAAAAATTTCTGTTAATAAATTATTTTTTTTTAATTTTATAAAGCGCTGTAAATTGATTTTCTTACTTTTCGTATTGGAAGTTGTAAACCTTATTCATAAAAAATGAAAATACTTAGAACCATTGTAATCATTCTGATCATTTTGGTCCTGATACCAGTTGTGAGCTGGATATTCTGGAATTTAAAGCCGAGTCGACCGATAGATTTGCTGGTTCTCGATAAAACTGTTCTATCATTGGATCAAAAGGAGCACAGGGCCCTTTTCTGGTTGTTAGACAATGAAAAGTTTGTCAAATCAAATAAAAAGGCTTATAACAAAAACAAGGATTATTATGGATTTCATCCCCTGAAACCACTGAAGACCAAAAAATATGAAATCAACAGTAGTTTTAAGATGGAGGAGATCGATGAAGTGGTTGCCGACAATGATGGTATTTATTATGCCGACATGCGAGGTGTTTATTTTAACGAATGGTATGAGCGCTCATTATCCAGTGGCCTGGGAAATATCATTGAAGGAGGTATGAATAATTCAGATTATCTCCTGTTAAAAAGGATGTATGAGGAGAATAAGCTGATTGTGATGGAATATAATTTTTTCGGCCCGCCTACGGATGAATTTGTAAGGTTCAGAGCCGAAAACCTGATTGACGTTCATTGGAGTGGCTGGATCGGGAAATACTTTCACCATTTAAATCCAAAAAAGTCGAAGGATATCCCTGGCTGGGTTGCTGATGCAATTATTTCGGGTAATAATGGAGAGTGGCCTTATAGCGGCAGCGGCATTATACTTATAAATGAATTACAAAAGAAATACATTGTTTTGGAGGAAGGAGTTCATCTGGACGTAAATGTTCCGGAAATTCAGACAGGTGAAGCAGGATTTAAGGGTATCTCATTGCCTGACATGGTGCCCTATCCAAATTGGTTTGAAATCAATACAACTGATCAGAATTCGGTTTTAGCTGAGTTTAAAATCCATGTTAACCTTGATGGCAAGTCTATCCTGGATCAGAATAACATTCCATCACGGTTCCCGGCAATCATAAAATCCGGCAAAGGGGCGCCCGTTTATTACTTCTGCGGTAATTTTTCACAATATGATATACATATGATAACTGCTAAATTAGCGGGAATACATGTATTTGAGAAGTTGTTTTACAGCAACAAGCCCCAAAGTAATTCCAAGTTTTTCTGGACCTATTATTTTCCCCTTGTCTCAAAAATCATTGATGATTATCAGCAGGAATCACATCCTGAATAATATATAATTTTTACCGGACAGGCTGCCTGGTTTTTATTATCTTCAGGCAGCCTTTTTTCTCTTGATTTGACTATTGTATGCTAAAGATAGCCCAGATTCAATCTGACCTGATGTGGGAGAATATTTCGGGCAACCTGAAGTGTTTTTCGGCAAAAATTGAACAGTTTAGGAATCTGGCGGATATTATACTGCTGCCTGAACTATTCTCGACAGGTTTTACTATGCGTACCGATGAATTGGCAGAGAAAATGAACGGCAATACCATCCGGTGGATGAAGTCACAGGCTGCTTCTGCCAATGCTGTCATAGGAGGGAGCATAATTATTGAGGAGCAGGGCAATTACCTGAACAGGTTCCTGTGGATCTCACCAGATGGTTCGTTGACCTGTTATGATAAGAAGCATTTATTCAGGATGGGTGAGGAAGATAAGCACTTTACAGCGGGAAATGCCATTAAGGTGGTTGAATTAAATGGATGGCGCATACGGTTGAATATTTGCTACGACCTGAGGTTTCCAGTTTGGAGCCGAAATACCGGAGACTATGATCTGTTAATCAATATTGCCAGTTGGCCGGAAAGCAGGAAGAAGGCCTGGAAGATTCTCCTGCAGGCCAGGGCTATTGAGAACCAGTGTTACGTGATAGCATTAAACCGTATCGGTAAGGATGGAAATGGCATAACCTATTCCGGTGATTCCATGGCCATTGATTTCAAAGGTAATCCTATGAAAATATTTCCTTCCTGCAGGGAGGAAAGCTCAATAATCGATCTTGATCTTGAGGGACTTCGGCGTTTCAGGAACAAGTTTCCGGTATACCTGGATGCAGATCCTTTCAGACTGTTATAACCCAGTGTTTTATATTATTCTTTATGGCTGCAGTCAGGATCATCGCAATCATGACATTGATCGGCAGAATGAACGTGACCGTGCCGGATCTCATCGGGAGTAGCTTCCCTGATATCTACTACAGTGCCTTTAAAGTTCAGGTCATTACCGGCCAATGGATGATTAAAGTCCATTTTTACAGATTCAATACTCTTTTCGAGAATGATTCCATTCATTCTTTTTCCTGAGGTATCCATCATAGGGATAGTATTTCCTGGCAGTAAAAGGTCGTCATCAACCTTGCCATCCACTTTAAATGCTTTCATTGGTACTTCAACCACAGCCTCTTCAATATAAGGACCGTATGCTTCTTCAGAGATGAGTTTAAATTCGAAATTATCATCTACTACCAGACCATCCAGATGTGATTCGAACCTGGGAAGGAGGTTCCCGGATCCAAATATAAAAGTCAGCGGATTCTCATTAGTTACGGTCTCCATTACTTGTCCATCAACTGTCAACTCATAGGTAATAGATACAACCTGATTCTTTGCTATATTCATTTTGTGGGAATTAAATTTCCTGCAAATAAAGGACAATTTTGTCTGATAATAAAACCATAATTGTTAAAATTTGATTAAAAAAGGGAGCTATCAGTATACTGGTCCCGATCTGATGTAGATAGCACATTTAGAAGATAAATCCTATCCGGACAATTGGATTGCTATAGGGCGACCTTGCACTCTCATTCAGGTTGTATAATACTGAAATGTTAAAAGCAGATCTTTTTCCAACAGGTTGAATAATCCCACCACCAACCAGGACAGAATGGACTAGGAACCGGCCAGTTCCATTATAGGGAGGTTCAAAGTACTCCCGTTCCAGGCTTAACATCTCATATTCAACCTGGGCAAATACCCCGGTATTTAATCCTATGTTCAGTCCTTCGCCAAGGTTTTGGATGACAATAAACCGTGAAAAGATACTTCCTCCATAGATGGCTGTCTCGTAAGGATAAATAAATCCTTTATCCCTGAAATACTCAAACCGTGAACCAAGGCCGGCAGACAATCGTGGGGTGATATAATAACCCACCAGCGGGGAAATCTCAATGTTCGTTATAGTGCCGAACTGCATCCCAAAATTTCCACCAAAGAATATCCTGTCAATGGGCCGGAGTTCCTCATCATACGTGTCCTGGGCATTGAGTTCGTTTAAAGCCGAACTGAGAGTGATCAGGCAGATAATCAGAAACACTATCTTGTATTTATAGTATTGCAGCATGGTTCCCGGACAAATATAATTCATAATTTTAGAATCATTTGTTAAATTACCGCTGTTATTAACTGACCTGAATATTTAACTGAACACATATGAACATTATTGTGACAGGAGCAAGTCGTGGTATTGGATTCAACCTCGTAAAAGCATTTGCAGCCGACCAAAACAACAAGATTATTGCCATTGCACGGGATAAGGAACGTTTGCAGGAACTTAGAAAGATCACAAGGGCTTATCATGATGGAGGTGAGGTAATCCCGGTTTCATTTGATCTGAGTGAGATTAAACGGATTAAAGAAGATCTGATACCTGTCATCGAAAAGCACATGACCAGTGTGGATATACTGGTAAACAATGCTGGATTTCTGAGGAGGAAATCTTTTCAGTCCACGACCCAGGAAGAGGTGGAGATGAGTTTCACGGTGAATTTTACGGCTCCATTTTTTTTAATACAGGGTTTGATGGATATGTTATTGGATTCAGTAAATCCACATATTTTGAACATCTCGAGCATGGCTGGTTTTCAGGGATCCATTAAATTTCCAGGCCTTTCGGCCTATAGTGCATCCAAAGCAGCCATTGCCAGCCTGACTGAATGCCTTTCCAGTGAATTCAAAGAAACACGGATAACTTTTAATTGCATAACCATTGGAGCGGTACAGACAGAGATGTTTGCGGAAGCTTTCCCGGGCTATAAGGCTCCCCTGGATGCATCTGAGATGGCTGCATTCATCAAGGATTTTACTATGAACGGACACAGGTATTTCAGGGGACAGATAATTCCTGTAACCACCTCAACACCATAAATAGAAATTAGTTATTGTTTTTTGGGCAAATCATTCGGCAGCACCATATTACTCTTGTCGTATTCTTTGGGTTCTACCTGGCCTTTTAATATCATCAGTCCATTCATGGCCAGTGCATGCATTTCATCTTCACCGGGGTAGATAACAACAGGGGCTATAAATGAAACCATTTTCTTGATATATTCGCAGACCATAGGGTTATTTGCGATACCTCCGGTCAGAATGATTCCATCCACTTCACCCTGGAGTACTGTAGCCATAGCACCTATTTCCTTTGCGATCTGGTAACTCATGCCTTCCTGGATAAGCTTGGCCCGTTCATCTCCATCATCTGCCATAAGTTCAATCTCATAAGCATTGTTGGTTCCAAAATAGGCCATATATCCACCGTGCCCTGTTATCATTTTCTTCACTTCATCAAGCGATGTGTCATCCCTGAAGCAATACTCGGCCAAAGCTCCGACAGGTAAGGTGCCGGACCTTTCCGGTGAGAAAGGACCCTCACCGTCAAGGGCCTGGTTTACGTCAATAACCCGTCCATTCTTATGGGCACCTATTGAAATACCACCTCCCATATGGACGACGATCAGGTTTAGGTCCTCATACTTTTTATTGAGGAGCCTGGCATATGATCGTGCGGTTGCTTTCTGGTTCAGGGCATGAAAAATAGACATTCGTTTAAATTCAGGATGACCCGTTATCCGTGCCACCTGGTTCAATTCATCCACCACCACGGGATCTGCAATGTAAGCAGTGGCATTGGGAAGCGAATGTGCAATGTCATCGGCAATTAATCCCCCAAGATTACTTGCATGCTGTCCGAGTACACCTTCCATAAGGTCATTAATCATTGCCTTATTCAATTTATAAATACCTGATTTAATAGGTTTTATTAATCCGCCGCGCCCTACAACCGCTTCAATCTTATCGATTTCTATATGAGCGTTCTTTAGTTCCTCTAGGATAATATCCTTCCTGAACTGGTACTGGTCAGATATCCTTTTAAACTTTTTTAATTTATTGTTTTCGTGAGGAATACTCTTAAGGAAGATAACCTTGGTATTCAAGTACACCGCAATCTTGGTGGAAGTTGATCCCGGATTAATAGCAAGAATATGATGTAATGCCATAATTAAATTTTTATATGAGCGCTGAACTATTCCAACGCTGCTGCCAGTGCTATTGACATCAGTTTACTTTGATCAGAGTCTGAGCGACTGGTTAAAACTACCGGTACGCTTGCCCCCATAACAATTGCTGCTGAAGTGGCCCCTCCCAGGAATATCATCGATTTATATAAAATATTACCACTATTCAGATCAGGAGCTAAAAGCAGATCAGCATCACCTGCAACATTCCCATCTATGTTTTTATGTTCAGCAGCTTGTTTCGAAACAGCAATATCCAGGGCGAGGGGGCCATCAATTATACAGCCACTGATTTTGCCCTGTCGATTCATTTGTTTGATCTGGCTTGCATGAACCGTAGATTCAATCTTATCATTTACCATCTCAATGGGGCCAAGTACAGCTACTTTGGGATTCATTTTTCCCAGCCTGTGGAATACTTCTACCGCATTCAGAATGATACTGATTTTTTCTTTAAGCCCGGGCTTAATGCTCATGGCTGCATCCGTGATTCCCAACAATTTATGATATCCGGTCAGTTCCATGAAGGCAAAATGGCTTAACATGTCCCGCTTCCTTAATCCATTCTTTTTATGCAATATGGCTTTTAGCAGGGGAGCAGTCGAGACCATTCCTTTCATCAGGATATCCGCTTCGCCATTCCTGATTATATCCACTGCAGTAATGCAGGAAGAAACAGGATCAGGATCATGAACTACCTCAACATTTTCCAGGCTGAAATGAATCGATTCGGCAATTTGTTTAATCTGGTCTGAGTCTCCTATCAGGACTGGTTCGATTATTCTCTCATGAAAAGCTTTATGGATTGCCATTAATACAGGTGGGTCCTGTGCAGCTGCAATAGCAATCCTTTTTGTTTTTTTTATTTGTGCAGTTTGATGGAATTCCTCCAGGGTTATCAGTTCCATTCAGATCATTTTTAAATATATACCTCCGAATGAGGATACAACACAGAGAAACCAATCAGGAAATAAAAACAGATTACTTCCCGACCAACCTCAAGGTGTCTTCAGCAATGGTAAGTTCCTCATTAGTTGGAACTACCATTACAGTCACTTTGGAAGATTCTTTACTTATGACTGCTTCTTTTCCCCTAAGGCCTTCGTTCCTTGAAACATCGAGTTCCAGGCCCAGGAAATCAAGATTCATACATATTTCCCTCCTTGTATAGGGTGCATTTTCTCCGATACCTCCAGTAAATACAACGACGTTTACCCCACCCATTGCTGCAGCGTATGAACCGATATATTTTCTAATTCTGTAGTGATACATATCAAGACCCAGTATAGCCCGTTCGTTCCCTTTTTTAGCCTCTTCATCAATTTCCCTCATGTCGGATGATACACCTGTTATCCCGAGCATTCCACTGTGTTTGTTGATAAGTGTGTTGGTTGTTACCGGACCAATCTCCTCCTTTTTCATAATATACATCAGAACACCCAGATCTAAATCCCCGGTACGGGTTCCCATTATCAAACCCTCCACCGGTGTCAGGCCCATGGAGGTATCTACTGATTTCCCGTATTGTACAGCTGCCATGGAAGCACCATTACCCAGATGGCAGGTGATGATCTTCAACTCACGGATATCCTTATTTAATATTTCTGCGGCTCGTTTTGATACATACCTGTGACTGGTCCCGTGAAATCCATATCTTCTTAATCCGTATTTCAGAGAAAGGGGATAGGGTATGGCATACATATAGGCATACTGAGGCATGGTCTGATGAAATGCCGTATCGAAAACGCCCACCTGTGGCACTTCAGGAAGGAGTTCCTTGATGGCCAGAATACCTTTCAGGTTTGGTGGGTTGTGAAGAGGGGCAAGGTCAGCCACCTCTTCGATTTTTTCAATTACTTCGTCGTTAATGAGTACACTGTCCTGAAATTTCTCACCACCGTGTACAACCCGGTGCCCGACTGCATCAATTTCATCAAAGCTTTTCAGGCTGCCTCTTTTTTTACTTGTCAGGATTCCCAGTAAATATTCTATACCGGCCTGGTGATCAACGACTTCCCCTTCAAGTTTTACACTCTCACCCTTATGGTTTTCATGTATAATATATGAGCCATGTAATCCTATCTTATCAACAGTACCTTTCGCTAAGGCAACTTTCTTTGTCATATCAAATAACTGGTATTTGATGGATGAACTTCCGCAGTTTAATACAATGATCTTCATTTAAAGTGTATTGAAAATGGATTATAGTTATAGATTAAATTCTATTACGTTTATGGCCTGACTGATGATCTTTTCATTTTCATAATTATAGAAACCCCGACTTACTTTCCTTCCCAGCAGGTTGGCACGCACAAGCCTTTTAATTATAGGAGATGGTTTGAACTTATCTGTTCCAAATTCCTGGTACAGGTTATCCATCCATTTCTGTACCTTATCAATCCCAACCCTGTCGGCCAGTTCGAAAGGACCCAGCTGAAGGCCGAATCCCAGTTTCATGGTTTCATCAATGCAACTCACCGAGGCGACCCCTTCCATTAATAATTCACAGGCTTCGTTTATAAGGGGAACCAACAGCCGTGTACTTATATTTCCCGGTGATTCAACGAGGGTTATGGGGCGTTTATCGAGCATTTTAATAAACCGAACTGTAAAGTCCAGAGCAGAATCGCTGGTTTGTAATCCCCTGATCACTTCAACGATTTTAACTTTAGAAGCCGGGGTTATAAAATTAAGCCCGACAGCCCTTTCCGGATGCTTTAAAACGGATGCGAGGTCCGAAATCAAAAGGGTGGCATTATTTGAGGCTATGATGGTATCGTCGGATACGACCGATTCTATTTTCTTAAAGACATCCATCCGGTAAGGTACGGATGACCCTCTTTTCTTGATATTGATGGATTCAATGATCATCTGGCAATCCTTGATCTCATTGTAATCGGTTGTACCCTTAATTCTTGATATGATAGCTCGTTTTTCACTTTCAGTTAATCCCCATTTATTGATCACCTTATCCAGCGAAGCTTCAATGTCTTTCATGATTTGTCCAATTTTTTCTGCGGACATGTCGATGAAGATTACATCCAGGCCATGCTGACTGATAAGACGAACTATTTGCTGTCCCATATTACCACATCCTACGACGCCAACCTTTTTCAAACCTCCCTCTTTGGTTTGCTTGATAGTTCTTCTTAAACCATAATCTGCTAATGATTCTGCCATTTTGTTTTTTTAACTCTTGAATATACTATTTGATTAAATACCTGTATTAACGGGATAAAGTCCGGTTTGTTATCTGCATCCTGTCTCCGATGGCTAAAGCCAACGTTAATTTGAGACACCCTCTGTTCACCGCTTACCGTTCACCGTAAGCCTGGTTGGCGGTAATAGCAACCAGGTTTACAATATCGCTCACTGAACATCCCCGTGAGAGATCATTAATGGGGGCGGCCATTCCCTGAAGGACCGGACCGATAGCCTCTGCATGAGCCAGTCGCTGGACCAGTTTATAGGCTATGTTACCCACATCCAGGGAAGGGAAAATCAGCACATTTGCCTTCCCTGCAATCTCACTTCCCGGTGCTTTTTTAATTCCAATAGATTCAATGATAGCCGCATCAGCTTGTAATTCACCGTCGATTTTCAGATCAGGGTTCATCTCCTTTGCAATCCTTGTTGCATTGACAACCTTGTCAACCAGTTCATGCTGAGCACTGCCTTTTGTTGAAAAACTTAACATGGCAATGCGTGGTTCAAATCCTGCAATAGCCTTTGTTGTCTTTGCTGTAGCAACCGCTATTTCAGCCAGTTCCCGTTCGTCGGGATCAGGATGGACTGCACAATCTGCAAATACCAGCAAACCGTTCTCTCCAAACTCCTTGTCTTTCATTATCATTATGAATGCTCCGGAAACTACGGTGATACCCGGTAAAGTCTTTACAAACTGGAATGCCGGCCTGAGCACATCTCCTGTAGCATTCATGGCCCCTGCTACTTCTCCGTCAGCATCGCCGGCCTTAATCATCATTGTTCCAAGGTACAATGGATCTTTGATCAGCTCCAATGCAGCATCTGAAGTAAGCCCTTTATGCTTGCGCAACTCAACCATCAGTGATACATACTCTTCCATTTTACCATGCTGGTCCGGATCGATTATTGTTGATCCCTTAATGGCACCTAAATTGTATTCAGAAGCCAATTGAAGGATTTTATCTTTCTTACCAATTAAAATGATCCGGGCGATTCCTTCTTTCAGAATTTCATTTGCGGCTTTAAGTGTTCTCTCTTCAGTGCCTTCAGGCAACACTATTCGCATATTATGTTGCTTTGCCTTGGATTTAATTTGTTCCAGTAAATTCATTGATATACAGTTATTTACGTATTATTAGATTTGTTTTTAAAGATAACCAGAATATTTGTTATAACAAATGAGGAAACCCAGATTTAGATCATTTTATTAAGTGTTTTACAACTGGTATTTTATATCGGTTTTATTGATTTTTTTTTTAAGTATTTTTAAGTCGTGAAATGCGAAGCATCAGCTGATATGCTAATGGTTCGCATTTACCAGGGGGGGTGTGATTGTGGCTCTGCGCGAGCCAGGCAATCGTGAAATCCAAAGAAAATATATGATGGAGAATTTTGATAATAATGATTTAATGCAGCTTGGGGGAAGGCTAAACGGGGATGTGGTATGGGACCACCCTACGCGTATAATGTACGCTACAGATGCCTCCGTATACCAGGAACTTCCTGCCGGGCTTGTCCGTCCTGCCTCAGAAAAGGATGTAGTTGAGATTGTCAGGTTTGCTCATGACAGGTCACTGCCGGTTATACCCAGAGGTGCCGGTACTTCCCTGGCCGGTCAGGTTGTGGGGAGTGGATTAGTTGTGGATTTTTCAAGATTCATGAACAGGATACTTGAGTTTAACGCTAATGAGAAATGGGTGAAGGTTGAGCCGGGGGTCGTTCTGGATGAACTGAACCTCTTCCTCGAACCTCACGGATTGTTTTTTTCTCCTGAAACATCAACCTCTAACCGTTGCAATATTGGTGGAATGCTTGGTAATAATTCCTGTGGGTCCCATTCCCTCATTTATGGTACAACACGAGATCATGTCATTTCCACCCGCACGGTTCTTTCTGACGGGACTATAGTTGATTTTAAGCCTTTGAATGAAACGGAATTCATACAAAAATGTCAACTCCAGTCACTGGAAGGCAGGCTGTACAGGAATATAAATGAATTGTTGAAAAATCCTGATAACCAGAAAGATATAATTGAAGGATTTCCTCATCCCGATGTTAAAAGAAGGAATACCGGTTATGCTCTGGATGAATTATTAAAATTAAAGCCGTTTAAGGAATCGGGGGCAGACTTCAATTTCAGTAAGCTGGTAGCAGGATCAGAAGGTACACTTGGGCTGGTAACGTGTGTTCAACTTGACCTGGATCCATTGCCTCCGAAGGAAAAGGGACTGGTGTGTGTACATTTTAATTCTGTTTTTGAGGCCATACGCGGAAATATGATTGCCTTAAAGTATAACCCGGGTGCAGTTGAATTGATGGATAAAACGGTACTTGATTGTGCAGCACAAAATATCAGCCAGAGAAAAAACAGATTTTTCTTGCAAGGAGATCCGGGTGCCATTTTAATCATTGAATTTGCCCGGAATACCAGAGACGAGATCCATGAAATCGCAGACGGTATGGTAGCGGAGATGATGGAGAAGAACCTGGGATTTCATTATCCCAGAGTCTTTAATGCTGATATTCAGAGAGTTTGGAATCTCAGGAAAGCTGGCCTCGGAGCATTGGCAAACATACCTGGTGATTCCAAGTCGGTTTCGTTCATTGAAGATACATCTGTTCCGGTTGAGAAGCTTGAGGATTACATCCGGGATTTTCAGGAAATAACTAAAAAACATGACTTCGATACTGTTTACCATGCCCATATTTCAGTTGGAGAGCTTCATATAAGGCCTGTGCTCAATCTTAAAGACGCGGCTGATGTCAGGAGATTCAGATCCATTGCTTTGGATACGGCACACCTGGTAAAACGCTACAGGGGATCTTTGAGTGGAGAACATGGAGATGGACGGGTAAGAGCTGAATTTATACCTATAGTAATTGGTGAGGCTAATTATGAGTTGATGAGGCTGGTGAAAAAGGCATGGGATCCTGACAATATTCTTAATCCCGGGAAGATTGTTGATCCCGAGCCCATGGATACCCACCTGCGTTATAAGGCAGGACAATTGGTTGTGGAGCTGAATACGGTTTTTAATTATGACGCAACAGGAGGCATCCGGGGTCTTTTAGAGAAATGCAATGGTTCTGGTGATTGCAGGAAATCAGCATTAATGGGAGGGACCATGTGTCCCAGTTATATGGCTACAAAGGATGAAGGTGCAACCACACGGGCGCGTGCTAATATTTTAAGAGAGTTCTTTACAGGCTCAGGTCTGCCGAAAATTACAGATAAGGAGGTTTACCAGGTACTGGACCTGTGTCTGTCGTGTAAAGGCTGCAAGTCTGAGTGTCCCTCCAATGTCGATATGGCCAAGATAAAAGCAGAATTTCTGCAAAACTACTACGATCGGCATGGTATTCCCTT
>CAYZEZ010000137.1:0-8839 GCA_964477295.1 uncultured Bacteroides sp.
ATTAGCATTGATCGGTTCAAGAATATTTAATATATATGGAGTATTTTGGGCTTGATTTATTGCCAATGTAATAGTTGGAATCCTTTCATTTACTTACCTGTATAAAACAGTCAAAAAAATTGAAGTGAATAATTAATCTTCCTCCGATTGGTTTTTTAATAATGGTTAAGCATTTCTGTTAACGGCCAGGAGAATATCGAACATTCAGCTCTCTACCTTTCCCTTCATAAGCAAGTCGATGGCTTCATTGAATGATCCTGTGGATCATTTTAGGGAGGAGCCAGATAGCAGGGTGGCTTCGACCCCCTGATTATGAGTTTCCAATTGTGATTTCCATAGGTTTACACTGATTTGTATGTACTTGTACCAGTTTAATTTAAAGTAGAATAAATGTAAAAGATTACACTGATTTACACCGTTTTATACAAATACTGGCGCCAAAACAAACAAATGAAGAACATCTGCGAAAAGGTTGGAATAACTGCATATTCCTTTGATTTCGGACACTAAATCCCGCTGACGTCGGAATTTGCGCCAGACTGCCAGTAAGAGTTCTAATAAGTCAACATTAAAGTTTCCTGATCTTCTGCGAAAATCTTTTATTTCCAGAAATTACTTCAACAATATAATACCCGTTCGGAATTTGATCAACTGGCAAATTTATCGAAGCATATCCATCTTCAATCCGTTTCGCAAAAACTGTTTGTCCCCGGAGGTTGATAATTTTTATAATTGCATCCTGGCTTTTTACAGGAAATTCAATGTTCAACTGACTTGTACATGGAATAGGGTACATTTTCATCTCACCAAACATGACCTCAACACCAATAGAGGTACCCTCTGTAGTTATCTGCACACTTTCAGTAGCTTCTGACTCTCCTGCAGCATTGTATGCCTTTATCCTGAATTCGTAAGTGCTAACTGGCTCCAGATCTCTGAGAAGGTATTGGGTATAGGCTGAACTGAGTGAATCAATGACGATATAATTCCCGTCGACAAGTTGTTCGAGAATATACCCGGATTCGTTTATAGCATTATCGGTCCACCGAAGCCGTACATTCGTCTCCTGATTCACAGTGGCGGTCAGTCCAGTGGGAGCATCTGGTACCAAAGCCTCATAAAGTAATGTAATTTCAGCTGCACTGGCATATACCGATCCGTTGATTTCGGATAGAGCCACGAATTTTACATATCTACCGGTAGTTGGTTCATTGAAAATATCCTCCTTCCACTCTTTGGTAGAATTAAACTGTCCGGAGCTAACAGCAGTTCCCCAGTTTTCCGGGTCACCTGATACGAAGATTTCATATAGTGCAACAGAACCGTTTGTGTTACCATCCTGTCTGGGTAAATAGCGCAATCCTGCTATTGTAACCTCACTTCCCAGGTCAATAACAATGTAATGGGGGTGTGAGGGTAGTGCATTTTTCCATTCCGTATGCCAGAATGTTGCCGGATTATTATCTATGGCATATTTTGCCGGTAAATAATCGGCGTTAATTTCCTGGCTGCTGGCTGATTCAATCTCCCAGTCTCCGTAGTACAGGAATCCTTTTACAGGAACATTTAGAAATGCCAGGTTTGATACATATGATGAACTGTCATCTTTGAATGCTCTCACACGATAATAATATGTTTTAGCATATTCAATACCAGTGTCACTGTAGGCGGTTGCATCTGCTGTCAGGGTATCGATGCAGAAAAAGCTGCCGGTATCAGCCCTCTCAATGTAAAATCCCTCCTCATTGGATGATTCATCTGCCCAACTCAATTCCACCGACAGGCCTGAATTGTAAGAAGCATGTAGATTATCCGGAGTATTGACAGGTGTAAAGCTTTTACTGAGGGTGAAGTCGAGAATACCGCTGCCATAAGTGCTGAAGCGAACACAATTTTTTCTCCTGATAAACTGAACATCCGTAAAATCTACACTTGGAATAGGATCGTCACTCATTTGATACCAGTAATCATCTTCCACAGAATATATCCATGCTCCTCCATAGCCACATGCTGCAAATATGAATTTTTCATCAGGTGAAAGATCAAAGTCCCTGATCCTGTATACATTAAGACCCCTGTTCTTCACCTGGAATCTCTTTCCTCCGTCTTCCGACACCAGGAGGTAGTTGCCCACACCGGCATAAAATACTTTGTTCGTATCGATGCTGGAAGCTTTTATCACGATCTGGTTCTTTGGAAAATTATAGTCCTGGTCATTTGCTTTTGGCATCAGGCCTATATATGAAAACTTGTTCCACGTATTTCCTCCGTCACGGGAATAAAGAAATGTGCCGTTTAAGAGTGCTGCATACCACAGATCAGGATTGAGTCCGGAATACCCAAATCCCCCCAGTTCGAAACCAAATTCCTCTTTAAAATCAAAAGGATGGGTGATATGCTCTATGGTATTATTCTCAGCCTTATAGCTGAATTTATGAAGATTGCTTCCATAAGCAGCATAAATCGCATCTTCCGATGGATTTGGCGAAGCAATGATCGGCGCTGCCCACCAGTTCCCCAGACCATCATATACAGCATCCCCCGATTTCCCGGTCGGGAAATTATAGCGGTGCTTGATCCGGCCGTAGTAAAACCACGACCAGGTGGAGATCTCATGATTTGAGAAACATACTCTTAATACGTCAGTGCCATCAACATCAACGGTATTGACATTGTCTCCTGCATCAGCGTAGGCGGTTGTTCCCCTGTCCTGGTTAGCCATGTATATGGAAGAAAAGTTTTCACTGGTTGCGGCATCATAGTGCATCACATAACTGGCTCCCACATTACACCAGGTATAGGAATCTTTATTCTCAGGCGTTTCAGAAATATAACAGCCAAAATCCAGTCCGGCCAGCGTAATAGGTGTTCCTCCCGACTTCTCATAGGTACGCATATGTTGAAGATCCCAGCCTAACTTATAATCATAACCTGTCCAGGAAGTGCCATAATTTGTTGAGATCTTCATGTCCTCGAAGCCACTGATCAGGATGTTTGGCTTATCGGGACACATCACTTCAAAAGGTTTATCTCTTCCGGCGTTCTTTTGCTGCCAGGTAGTCCCTTCATCGGATGAATAATATACCGTATATTCTGAATTGATTGTTGACAGGTAAAAATGATATTTCCCGTCAAAATATGATGCAGCAGCACTGGAAAGATTCGTTCCCTGGAGCGTAGAACCTGAATTTGTTTTCAGGATGAAGTCGTTTGTGGCAGGATCATATTTGTATATATCTATTTCCCTGGAAATTTTACTCCAAACCCACATATAGGCATCATTTGTATAGAAGGGCTTTGCTATGCGTATATCGGAAGATGAAATACGAAAGCTATAACTCGATTCGGTATAGCTTGCTCCCTGGTCGTCTGAAAAATAGATGTGATGATAATCCGAATCATAGGTATGAAGTACAATTCGCTTCAAGCCATTATTTGTAATCTCGAAGGCCTGGTTCGACCAGCTTCTTGTGACCTTTGCACCTGATGCCGGGATCCAGGTTCTTCCTTCATCATCGGAATATTCCATCCGGTTTGCTTCATCATAACTTCTGATCAGCCTGAAGGTGGAATCGGGCAACAGTGTTCCCATAAAAACAGGATTGGCTGAACCATTGTCAGGAGGGTTTAACTGGATTTTATGATTAAGCAGGGTCCATTTTAATTCATTTTCATATTCCAGCTTATACAGGTGCCCTGCATAGGTCACTACGTAAAAAACATTTCGTAAGGAATCGTAAGCTGAATTATCCACACGGTATCCGTAATATGCACTTCGCGGAATCTTCGTGGACCACTGTCCACTCAGTTTACCGTTAGCGTATGTGCTCTGTGTCGAGCCGGAACTTGCTTTTTTATTCGATTCCAGCAATCTTCTATTAAGGTATTCATCAAATAATTCCTTCTCTTTTCCAGCAAGAGCCGGTTGATCAGGACGTTCTTCGTTACTTGTTTTATGTTCCCGGATATTATTATTTCGTAGATTCTGTATAATTGAAATACTGAATACGAAAGCAGATAACATCAAAAGCAAAATCAGGTTTCTTTTTCTCATCGGAACAATAATATTTCATATTACAAAGTAAAGGATTCTATTCCAGCTACATGATAAATTTTTTGAAGTATTCTACTAATTTCTCGAACGTAGGGAAAGTCTTCTGCTAATATGAATTAGTGTTTTGATTAATTTTCTGAAATTACCAGGGAGATGGTTCGAAATGTTTTCAGAGTGTTCCTACTTCGTTCTGAGAAGGAGTTACAAAGGACCCTGCCTGAGGACACTGTTTGTACTAATACTGGCACTAAAACTGGCTCCTGATACTATTTAGGATACAACAACCCATCAGTTCATAATCAGCATCAAAGTTTAATATTTTTAAACTATGAAAACTATCTCTTAATTTTAATTATAAATCTGACCAGGAGTATTTGATTTTAGATCTAAACCACCAAGCCCTATTTCAAGGTTGCATTCACGATTTTGAGCTTAACCTCTTTTCTCTTCGATCCAGCCTCGGAATCGAAATTGACCCAAGCTTCTGAGGAAGTACCGGGCTGTATTTTTTCTGATTTATAGATTTGGTTAATCTGAGCATAGATTTTTTCGCTGTTCTCATCGAACAATTCACATTCGTAGCTCACCGAAGATATCGGTTTATCGCTGCTATTGGTAATCTTTACTTTCACCATGCTGTCGCTGTCCATATCCGAAGGGATTTCCTCTATCGATATTTTTGGCACCATTAGTGCTCTCTCTTCAATATCACCGTATTTTTCTGCATATGATTCATCCATTTTTATCAACTCTCTATAGAGTTCCAGGGCTTTAAATATGGAACCATCATATCCCTGGGCTTTCCAGACTTCAGTTGAAAGTACTTCTGTTTTTTGGCGGAGAGCGCTCTTCTCTTCAGCTTTTCGAATTTCTTCTATCCATCCGGGAGAAATAAATAACTTTCCTTCAAACTCCTCCACATTTTCTGTGATTATTACGTCGAGAAGTTGTCCCTTTTTAAACAGTGCTTTTCTCCTGGATATGGCCTTTTTAATTTTCTTCTTGAATTTATTCTGATCGAATTTTTCATCTGTTAATCCAAAGAAATCTCTCATCACTTCTGAAAAAATGGGACTGAGCATACTAGCATCAGGAAATCTTTCTTTTAAACTAATTCGATACTTTTTTGACTTTTCATCATAAGTCGCCTCCTCGACTTTGATTGTGCCGATGTCGGGGTGGTACTTAATTATATTTTCTATGATAGTATCAACACCCAATTTTTCTCTAATAAATGCCTCTTTGTTTATCGCCTCCCTCTCTTGCGGGTTTTCCACTAAACGGCCACCAAGCTGTATCCAATTTAATACCAATTACTTCAATCCTGGCACCAAACTGGCACATAAAAAAAGAATTACAATTTTTAAAGTTTTAACTCTTTGATAATTAAGTGGGCCCAGCTGGGCTCAGGTCCGACCGTAAGAAATGATCCGGTGGATCATTTTAGGGAGGGGCCAGGTTGCAGGGGGGCTTCGAGACCAGCTGGTATAAAATAGAAAAGCAGCCATATAGCTGCTTTTAAACTGTGGGCCCAGCTGGGCTCGAACCAGCGACCTCCTGATTATGAGTCAGATGCTCTAACCAACTGAGCTATGGGCCCCTTTTGAAATATCGAATAACGAATATCGAATTATGAATTATGAGGTTTCTTCGCTTCACTCTTTACTACTCACTCTTCACTGATTTTCGGTGTGCAATATTACAACTTTACATGGTAATTTTCAAATCTTTGAGGTTGTTGGAAATTAAAAAACTATTTAAAGTAATATTTCTTTAGCCAGTGTTTATAAACCGGATCCAGAAATGAAATATTTTCTCCCTGAATATCAATTATTTCTTTATTTGTTAATGCTTGTTTAATCCTTAATACATTGGCTGATGTCCCCAGGTTGTATTTTTGTAAGGTACTGTTGGCGCTAAGTTTTGATACTTCTTCTATCAGAGCTTTCAGAAAATGGATCTGTTTATTGCTTAAATCTTCTGTTAGTGTATAAAACAGCATACTAAGCTGATTGATAAGAGATTCATGGGATTCCAAAACAATATCTGAGCTACACAATTCTTCAGTTCTTAGCCAGGATTGCTGCGCCAGCTGTTGTACATAGTATGGATGACATTCAACAAGTTCTGTGATTAGAATTGCTTCCTTATCTCTAATTTTCTTTCCAGTATCTGAAAATCTTTTTTTAATAAAATATTTCCAATCACCTTCTGAAATCTTTTGGAGAAATATAATGTCACCAAATTTGTAAAATGGCATGGATGGGGAAGCAAAGACATCCATTAACATATGCCTTTTACTACCATACAAACAATAGGATGTTCGTTTGTGTTTTTGCCAATGTGATCTTAATTTTTTCTGCATTGATAATGGCTCAGAAAATGTTGATAAATTCTGGAATTCATCAATGCAAATTATAATCTTTAGGTTTTTCTCCTCAGCTATGTTTTCAGCCAAATTGAGGATATCATCAGGGTGTTTTTTTACTTCTTGCCAGTTCAATCCAAGTGAAAAACCACTAATTGAATCAGGACTGAATGAAAGGTTAGGAATTAGCCGTCCCAAAAACTTTCTGGCATTATCCATTATATTTTCAATCTTTGTCGATGTGGTTAACAACACTTTTCGGGCAAGTGATTGATAGAATTCTTCCTCTGTCCGAATGTTGTAAAGGTCTACAAAACAAAATCTAATATTATCCCTCCGTTTTGCACTAATTTGGGCTGCCCTGGCAACCAGGGATGATTTTCCCCAACGCCGTGGGGATATAAGAATGGTATTTGTTTGGGATAGAAAATTAGAAACGAGTTGATCTGTCTCTTCTTTCCGGTCAGTAAAGTTTTTATCCGCTGCAATTTTACCAAAAACAAAGGGTGTCTCCATGCCAGGTTTTTCCAAAGGTAAGTAACAATATTGTAACTTACAAAAATGTAACTTACAAAAATGTAAGCTATTTTATTTGTGATTTATTTTTGATGGGATATATTAAAAATCTATCAGGACTATGATACGGTTAGGTAACTGGGGAAATGAAGGATTTTTGGTTCATAGTTCCTGATTCGTGTGACAAGAGGGGTGGATGTGATGAATTTAAAATACAGCAATTGTTAAATATTAATCTCAGATTATACCGTTCTTTTGGTATATTTATTATCTAAGTAAAACCTTGAATTTTTAAATCAAAGAACCATGTATAAAACAATTTTTTTAATTGTTCTGGTTGCTACTTTTTGCCACCAGCTGGCAGCTCAGAATATATCCTCTGAGAAGCTGGAAGAACATGTAACGTATCTTGCATCTGATGAACTATTGGGACGGGGATTCGGATCGGATGAAGGGAAAATCGCAAGGGAATACATTGCAAAACAGTTTAAGGAAGCCGGAATAAAACCTTTACTCGACGATTATTACCATCGATTCATTCAGCGAAGTGGTATCCTGAACATAAAAGCAACCAATGTAATTGGCCTTGTGGAAGGGAACGACCCAATCCTGAAAAATGAATACATTGTCCTTGGTGCGCATTACGACCACCTGGGCTGGAAGATCTCCGAAGGCGATACAGTGGTTTACAACGGGGCCGACGACAATGCTTCAGGTGTAGCATCTGTTATTGAAATCGGACGCGCCCTGGTGGCTGATCAGGAAAACCTTAAAAGAAGCATCATCCTGATCGCATTCGACGGAGAGGAAAGCGGATTATATGGATCTACCAGGTTTGTAAAAGATTCAATCATTCTTCCTGAACAAATTAAAGCCATGTTCAGCCTTGATATGGTAGGGATGTATGAAGCACACGGTGGACTCGACCTGAAAGGGCTGGGCTCAATTAAAAACGGGGAGGAGATAGCTGAAAGGATCTGTGAAAATGTTCCTATCACGATAAAAAAATCGAGTAGCGGCGTGCCCAATAGAACCGATACTGCTCCTTTCGGGGATGCCGGGATACCCGCCATACATGCTTTTACGGGAACAGAATCCCCATACCATAAGCCAGAAGATGACAGCGATCTTCTTGACTATGAAGGCATGGCTGAAATATGTGACTTCCTGCATGACTTTACAATTGAGCTGTCGACAGCTGAGGAAATTGTTGCCTTAACAGAAAGAAAAGAGGTTAAAGAAACAAAAAAATCAAAGGAAGTTATGATTGGTTTCCGGATGAATACCGGCTCAAGTCTCCATAATTATTCAGACGAATATTTTAAAGGTAAAGCCGTTTTCTCGACAGGAGCCGGCCTGGTCATGCAATTGAGGGTAAATGAATACTTATCCATTCAGCCGGAAGCATTGTACGAATGGCACGGGAGCCAGCATGAGCTGGGAAAATTAAGGATGCATTCTGTCACAACACCACTGAACCTGCTGTTTACATCTCCCGATCCCTCGGGATATGGCGTAAGAGCATATTTCCTCGCAGGCGGTTATTACAGTTACCATTTCGCGGGCAACATTGAAGGGAATGACATAGATTTTGATAGAGAATACAATCACCAGGGATTTGGCCTGGCATTTGGATCTGGCATGGAAGTAATGAAGGTCAGGATCGGTTTTCTTTACAAAACAGGATTGGGCAGCCTGCTTCAGGATGAAACTGCCGGAAAGATTAAGACAGAGGGATATTTCTTCTCGTTTGCAATCATGTTCTGAAAAAAGTTGCGAAGTATGGATTACGAGTTGCAAGGAATTTGGGTTCCGGGTTACGAACTGCAAATTACCGGAACTTTTTTGGATTGGTGTCGTCATAAGTGCAGAACCAACGTTTTTTAATCATGAAAACAACT
>CAYZEZ010000137.1:8939-12159 GCA_964477295.1 uncultured Bacteroides sp.
GAAGATGGTGTTATAGAGAGAATCAATAACTCTCTGCAAACAAAGTTTGGGATCAGGAAAACCGACCTCGATCAGTTTAAGAATGAGCGGGATGCCATTATCTGTTATTCCTATTTTCAAAAGTCATTGACGTTCAAATATCCCCTGGAATCGCTGGAATGGAAATTTAAAAGCAACGGAGAATCAAATCGAGTGGCTTGCCTGGGTGTTAGTAAATCCAGGGAAGATAACCAGACTGAAGAACTGAAAGCCAGAAACAGGCAGGTAACTGTCTATGATTACCGTAACCCTGATGATTTTATTGTCCAGATGGAAGGTAAAGACGAGAACAAGGAGATTATCCTGGCTAAAGTACAACCAGGGGACATGGTTTTTATATCTTAATTGTGCTGACAGCTTCGGAGTGCCTCAACCAGTAGAAATGCATGAAAAATTATATCACGTATGTATACCAAACCAGTTAATTTCCGGGGATTTTAATCAGGATGGATACGACGATCTCATGGTTGGATTCTATTATAATCTATTCACTACCGACTGGTCGTTAGTGCTGAATGATAAATATAGTAGTTTTTTAGACATGCACGAACTGCCGTTTGGTGGGGACACTATTTTACAAAAGGCAGCATTCCATGCCTATGCATCTGATATCAATGGAAACGGAGCGTATTACCCATATATTCTGGATCTCAATGGAGATGGGTACGATGAAATGATAGTGAAAGAAGGGGCGGAGGATATATATGGTCAATGGCATGTTTGGGCGAATGAGAAAGGAATAGCATTCAAGGGAGTCGGGAAGGTAAATTTTGGGGGGGAGGATAATTTTTTAATTGAAGAAGATTCTGAAACGGGTTCAGATTCCGAAACCCCGAGTTCTCGGGACACAGCAAGTTCGGAATGACCATCCGTAATTCGACATCCTGAATTTATTTCAGGATCTATTCAATCCTATCAGGCAGGCCGGAATCACCTTTTTTCTTTTTTCTGAAAGCAGACGGAATAATCGTAAAATTTATCCCATACTTTTTAGCCAGCATCTCAAGTCCAATCAGCGAAAATACTCCTCCCGGTAAAATCACGGCGGTAACAAAAAAGGAGAACCTTCCTACGTCCTTTAATTGTTGAATTGCAGCTTTCACCTCTTCTTTAGAGGGAGGATCGGGCCTGTTGTTCAGATTAAGTTTGTGCTCAAGCATCCGGAAGAAAGAAGAAGCCATTTCTCTGGTCTCCACTGCCTCCTGGTCCATCCCCTTCATTCCCTCATCTATATAATGCTTTGCTTTTGAGGCATACCTTCGGGCAAACAACTTATGCTCCTCAGACAAACTATGCCTGAATAGATCTTTGATTTTGCCGTAATAATTATTTAGGTTATCCTTCATTAGTACAAATGATATACATCCGGGTTTAATCCCAAACAAAACGCCATTCTCCATCAGCTTGTCTTTTCCAGACAGTATGAAATACCCCCTTGTTATCAATATCGTTACCAATAGAATCTTTGCCAATAATCAGTCCACCCCTGTTCAAAACCGCATCTTCAGCTGCAAAACGTAGAAAGGCGGCAGGGACGCCATCCGTCCGGGCCATTTCCACAAACGCCTTTTCGGCATCAAGTATTTCGTTTTTGTATTGCTCTCTATGGTCCTTCCCGCTGAATGTACAGGAGGGAAAAACAAGTATCAATGCAAATAGTTTCAGTATTGTTTTCATAATGGAGAGATTTGTAATTTCATGGTCATGGTTTTTGATTATGGATTTGCAATATGGTTTATCAAAATATTAAAAAATTCATCTCTGGCCAATTTTTCCTCCCATGGATGGTGTCCGCAATTCCGTATCAGGTGAAAATGGAAATCCATTATTCGCTTGGCCAATGGCTCCTTTACACCATCGGAAGGATGCGGGTCATAATCTCCATGAATGGCAATAACCGGACAATTTATCCCGGAAGCAGCATTCAATAGTTTACCTGATTTCCTCCATTCCTGTGCCTCATTCCAGATTCGGAAGTACATATCATAGTTATATTTTATACCAATATCTACTCTTGGGATCGGATCGAATGAGTCAGCCATGTAAATCAATTCTCCAACCTCCCTGAACAATTCATTTTTGTTTTTTTCATCGGGTTCACTAAGAAGATCAATCAAGCTGAATAACTTCTTCCTGTTGTTTTCAGATAGCCTTTGAATACGAGCATTAAAGAGATCGACAGCAAAACCGGGATCGAATGGTCCGCTGCTTATAAGAATTAATTTCTCAACTTTTTCATTGAATCTTGAAGCATACAAAAAACTTAACCAGGCTCCCCAGGAATGGCCCACAAGAATAACCGGGATTTCAGCGAAATCAGATACCTGGCTGTCCAACTCACTGATCATTTCTTCGATAGATAATTTTGTCTGGAAAGGCTCGAGTATTGAAGTGAATTTGCCGAGTTCCCCTGCCAGCGGAGTGAGTTCACCAGCAGCCCCGGGCCCTCCGTGGATTAGTACAACCCTGAAGGGAGGATTGCCGTGTTTCTTTATCGTTTTTTCCATGAACACAGAAGTCTGCAGCCGGCAGTCTCCAGCCTGCAAGCAACTCCGGACGATGCTGGTTTCGCTGACTCTTTAAAACATGGCCTGAATGTTTTCGTCTATCTCACTGAAGTTAGACATTGCCACTGCCACGGTAGATACAAAATCATGTTGCAGTATCCATCGCAATGCATCTGAATAGGTCTCTTCAGTATTCCCGTCTGGAGAATAAGGTCCCCCGGAAGCCGTTTTCATTGCGACAAATCCTATCTTTTTATTGTGTGCTTCAGCAAGCTGTGAAAGGAGTGATTCCTGGTCCCATCTGGCCGACCAGCCGCTTCTTGAATGAACAAACTTTCCGGCGTGATTAAAAGCTCCCATGATCACATCATAGAACCCGCTTGAATTATTCCATTCAGCAAGTGCGGCCATATTTCGATGGGTTGAGAATCCACATGCCCGGATCTTGCCACTTTTTTTTGCCTTTGTGAAGAACTCCATAAGAACTTCATTATCAATCTCTTCAATATCTGTGGCGCCATGCAGCAACATGATATCGATATAATCGGTTTGAAGTGCCTTCAGGCTTTCATTCAATGATTCCTCCATGGCTGCCGGATCATTTCTACGGAATTTAAGTTTTGATTGAATTACGATCCGGTCCCTGATCCCCTTAACAGCATTTCCTATCATCT
>CAYZEZ010000138.1:0-12107 GCA_964477295.1 uncultured Bacteroides sp.
TGTGATATCCAATTCTTCGATATCCGTAAAACAAAAATCTATCGCTGATTCTTTGTCTGACAGTCTTTTAAGCTCATGGCCCAACTGGCCGTTGGCACCTGTAACCAGGATATTCATCCTGAAAAGATTTATTATGTGAATTAAAAGTTCATTTCTGCATTGCTGAACAGGGGAAGATCGGTGTCCCTGGCTGAAACGGTCATTTCATCCGGCATAATTTTCCAATTAATTCCGAGATCCGGATCATCCAGCCTTATTCCCCTTTCATGCCCGGGATTATAGAATTGATCGCATTTATAAAAAACGACCGCTGTCTCACTTAGCACAGAAAATCCATGCGCAAAACCTTTCGGGATGAAAAGCAGCTTCATGTTTTCCTCCGACAGCTCCACGCCGACCCATTTTCCAAAGGTTGGAGACCCTTTTCTCAAATCAACGGCCACATCATAGATTACTCCCTCCAGTACCCTCACCAGTTTTGTTTGTGCAAATGGTTTAAGCTGGTAATGTAGTCCCCTGACAACACCATGCATCGATTTGGATTGGTTATCCTGGATAAATTGTGTTTTGATCTGGTTTGCTTCATATTTCTGCTGGTTATAACTTTCGAAAAAGTAACCACGTTCATCCCTGAAAACCCTGGGCTCAATGATAAGTAATCCATCGATATCTGTTTCGTGAATGGTCATCTGAACTACTGATTATCAATTGTAAAAATCTTCTCTTCAGCAATGTTTATAAGGTATTCACCATACTGATTACTGCGCAGTGGTTCGGCCAGTCGCAATAACTGTTTCTTATCGATAAAACCTCTGGTAAAAGCAATTTCTTCGGGGCAACATATTTTCAAACCCTGCCGTTGCTCAATGGTTTGAATGTAATTTGAAGCCTGAAGCAGGCTTTCATGTGTACCTGTATCGAGCCACGCTATTCCCCTTCCCATGATCTTCACCTTTAGTCTTTTTTCATCCAGAAACAGCCTGTTTAAGTCGGTTATTTCCAGTTCTCCCCGTGCTGAAGGTTTAAGGGATCTGGCTTTTTCAACCACATCATTGCTGTAAAAATACAGCCCGGTTACAGCATAGTTGCTTTTCGATTTTTCAGGTTTTTCTTCAATGCTCAGGGCATTTCCCTGGTTGTCAAATTCAACCACGCCATAACGCTCCGGATCATTGACATAATAGCCGAAGATGACTGCTCCATCCTTTGATTTCGACGTTTCGAGCAATACATTGCCGAATCCATGTCCGTAAAAAATATTGTCTCCCAGGATCAGGCAGACTGAATCGGATCCAATGAATTTCTCTCCAATGATAAATGCCTGGGATAATCCATCTGGTGAAGGCTGGATCTCGTAGGCGATATTCAAGCCAAATTGTTTGCCATCGCCCAGCAGATCTTCGTATAGGTGAATGTCTTTAGGCGTGGAAATGATAAGAATTTCACGTATTCCAGCCAGCATTAGCACGGAAAGCGGATAATAGATCATTGGTTTGTCATACACCGGAATGATCTGCTTCGAAATGCTTTTGGTTAGTGGATATAGTCTTGTTCCGGCTCCACCTGCAAGGATGATTCCCTTCATAATATGTTATTTCTTAAAGTATTCGTAAGTATATCGTAATCCCTCATCCAGGCTGATCTTTGGTTCCCATCCGTTCAATAATTTTTTTGCCAGCCGTATATCTGGTTTTCGCCGGACAGGATCATCCTCAGGAAGAGGTTTGAAGTCAATTCGGGAATTGCTTCCTGTAAGCTGAATGATCTTTTCAGCCATTTCAAGGATGGTATGTTCTAATGGATTGCCCAGATTTACCGGACCTGAAATATCATCTGTCGTATCCATCATCCTGATCATTCCATTAACCAGGTCATCGATATACTGGAAACTTCTGGTCTGACTTCCATCACCGTAAACGGTCAATCCTTTGTTCTGCAATGCCTGAACAAAAAAATTGGATACAACCCTGCCATCATTGGGAAGCATCCGGGGTCCATATGTATTAAAGATACGTATGATCTTTACCTTTACCTGGTTCTCCCGGTAATAATCCATACACAGGGTCTCTGCACATCGTTTTCCTTCATCATAGCATGACCTGATACCAATCGGATTGACATTGCCCCAGTATTCTTCAGTCTGGGGATGCTGTTTAGGATCACCGTATACCTCACTCGTTGATGCTTGCAGCATTTTTGCTTTGATTCTCTTGGCCAGTCCCAGCATATTGATGGTCCCCATCACCGAGGTTTTAACAGTCTTTATAGGGTTATATTGATAATGAACCGGGGAAGCCGGACAGGCAAGGTTATATATTTCGTTCACTTCAATATAAAAAGGCATGGTAATATCATGCCTGATAATCTCAAAGTAGGGATGTTTGATCAGGTGAACGATGTTCTTTTTAGAACCTGTAAAATAATTATCGAGGCATAGTACTTCATTGCCATCCTTCAGAAGACGCTCACAAAGATGCGATCCGATAAAACCGGCTCCGCCTGTTACCAAGATCCTTTTCATATAAACGATTCAGTTATTATTTGATGAGTATATTTTATTAAAGATAATGAATTTCTGATCATTTTTTATGGCTTCCACCTCCTTTAGCAGGCGCAGTGAATAATCCTTTTCACCATCTGTATTAATAATTCCCTCACATCTTAAGGGAAACATTATACACCATATCCAACTCTGGCATACAGGAATTTATTGCCTGTACCAATGATGGTTATTTATTTACTATGATCAATAGATTACAGCAATTGACAAATATATCCTTTTTTAGGAAACTATGGGATCAGCAAAAAAAGCAAACCGGAATATTTATTAGCATTCACATCAGACATCCGGCCGCCGGAAAACCTTACCTGCCGGCCGTCAGAAGCACTACTCCCCCGATC
Source organism: uncultured Bacteroides sp. (assembly GCA_964477295.1). Taxonomy (GTDB): domain Bacteria; phylum Bacteroidota; class Bacteroidia; order Bacteroidales; family SM23-62; genus CAYZEZ01. The sequence goes on from CAYZEZ010000138.1 coordinate 2,902, forward strand.
GCAGAGGTTTAAACGTGCACCACAAAACCAAAGTATTGGATCAAAGTCTGGCTCCGCTGCACACAGAAACTTGCTCCCTCAACGCCTGTGTGGAGGAGCTTCAATGAATTGATAAGGCTTTATTCATGTTCGTTTTAAAATCCGCGGGACAATCCATTTTTTAGATTATTCGTAGCTGAATTCGGAATAAAATTATAATTTTGCACCTCGATTCTATCACAATATAATGTCTAACTTACTAATTATTAATTGTTTTAATTATGACTGACAAAGAAAAGGATACTGTTGTGGAAAAAAAAGAAACCCCGCAATCAGATCCTAAAGACCAAAAATCCGATGAAAATGTGGCTGATGCGAAAAAAGGTCAGCCAGTAAACGAAAAACAGCAGAATGAAGTAGAAGCAGAAGCAGAAACTGCTCCGGAGGGAGATACCAAAATCCCCGGGACTTCTGCTAAAACGGAATCTGCTGAAAAACCTGCCGAGATGAATGAAGCAGATGAAAAACCTGCCGAAGTAAATGAAGCAGATGAAAAACCTGCCGAGATGAATGAAGCAGATGAAAAACCTGCTGCAATAAAGGAAAATCCTGAAAAGCCCGCTGAAGAAAATGAGATTATAGAAAAGCCTGCTGGCAAAACAGAAACCATTGAGGAGCCATTAGCAGAAGAATCTGTTCCAACAGATGATCCGGTCGCTGAAGAAACGGAGGTTGAAGCTGCTCCTGAAGCAGTCGAAAAACCTGTCATCGAAAAGAAATCTGAACCGGTTGAAGGGGATGCAGCTGAACCGGGAGTATCATTTGATTGGGAAAGTTATGAATCCGATGACCTGGCATATTCTGAGAAAGACCGGGCAGAATTTGAATCCCGGTATGATAATACACTCTCAACTATCGCTGAAAAAGAAGTGGTTGATGGTACCGTGATCTCGATGAATAAGCGGGAAGTAGTAATAAATATCGGATACAAGTCAGAAGGTGTTGTCAGCTTAAACGAATTCAGATATAATCCGGAATTAAAGGTTGGAGATACAGTTGAGGTTTATGTTGAAAGCCAGGAAGATCAGAAAGGACAACTGGTACTTTCGCACAAAAAAGCCCGTGCCCTTAAATCGTGGGACAGGGTTAACCAGGCACTTGAAGAAGACGAGATCATCAATGGATACATTAAATGCCGTACAAAAGGTGGTATGATTGTGGATGTGTTTGGAATTGAAGCATTCCTTCCGGGTTCCCAGATCGATGTTAAGCCCATCCGTGACTATGATGCTTATGTAAACAAAACCATGTCCTTTAAAGTGGTTAAGATCAACCATGAATACAAGAACGTTGTGGTATCGCATAAAGCACTGATCGAAGCCGAGCTTGAGCAGCAGAAAAAAGAGATTATTGCCAAGCTTGAAAAAGGACAGGTACTCGAAGGAACGGTTAAAAACATCACCAGCTATGGTGTATTCATCGACCTTGGAGGTGTGGATGGATTGATCCACATAACAGATCTTTCATGGGGACGGGTTAATCACCCTGAAGAGATCGTTCAGCTCGACCAGAAATTGAATGTGGTTATCCTCGATTTTGATGATGATAAAAAAAGGATTGCCCTGGGACTGAAGCAACTTACGCCTCATCCATGGGAATCACTCGATGCAGAATTGAAAGTAGGAGACAAAGTAAAAGGTAAGGTGGTTGTCATGGCTGACTACGGTGCTTTTGTTGAGATAACCACGGGCGTCGAAGGTTTGATCCATGTTTCAGAGATGTCGTGGTCACAACACCTGAGAAGTGCTCAGGAATTCCTTAATGTGGGTGATGAGATTGAAGCCGTGATCCTGACACTGGACAGGGAGGAGCGTAAAATGTCGCTTGGTATGAAGCAACTGAGAACCGATCCATGGGAAAAAATAGAAGAAAAATATCAGGTAGGAACAAAACATAAGGCAAAAGTTCGTAACTTTACTAACTTCGGAGTGTTTGTGGAAATTGAAGAGGGAGTTGACGGATTGATCCATATATCTGATCTCTCCTGGACCAAGAAAATTAAACATCCGGCTGAGTTTACTTCTATTGGTGAAGATATAGAAGTAGTTGTTCTGGAGATAGATATTGAAAACCGCAGGCTAAGTCTTGGTCACAAGCAACTCGAAGAAAATCCATGGGACGTTTTCGAAGGAATATTCACCGTGGATTCTATTCATGAGGGAACGATCACTGAAGTTGGAGATAAAGCAGCAACAGTAGCCCTGCAGTACGGTGTTGAGGGTTTTGTTACACTTAAACACCTGGTTAAGGAAGATGGAACACTGGGCAAAACAGATGAGAAGCTTGATTTCAAGGTGATCGAATTTAATAAAGCAGCTAAGAAAATAGTTCTTTCCCATACACGGATTTTTGAAGACAAGAAGCGTAAAGATGTTCCATCCAGGCACAGGTCAGGAGATGGCGATGCAGGAACCAAGAGGACAACAAGGAAGAGTAAAAGTAATCTTGAGAAAACAACGCTGGGAGACATTTCCAACCTTGCTGCATTGAAGAGCGAAATGGAGCAAACTGAAAAGAGAAGCAAGGAGAAGGAATCCGGGAAGAAAGACACTGGGAAGAAGTAACAAATATTAAATTATATTAATATGGAATTCAAGATTGAAAAACTTGAAAACTACACTCTGATTCAGGTGAATGAAGAGAAACTGGATACCCATATTGCCCCAACCCTCAAATCAGAGTTAGTTCTGGTTTCCGGGAACGGTGAAAAAAACATTCTGCTGGACCTTGGGAATGTGCGCTACTGTGATTCTTCCGGATTGAGTGCAATATTGGTGGCCAACAGGCTTTGTAAGAATGCCAACGGGATCTTCGTGCTTACAGGTTTGAATGAAGCTGTTGAAAGGTTGATTACCATCTCACAACTTGATACGGTGTTAAATATTTCCAATACTGTTGAAGAAGGGATTGAGCTGATTAAATCTGCTGAATAGGATTTAGCAGTGTCTTCCTTTCAATTAACAATATTGGGGAGCAGCTCTGCGCTGCCCACTTCAGAAAGATTTCCTACCGCTCATTTGCTCAATGCAAATGAGCGGTTTTTTTTAATTGATTGCGGAGAAGGGACCCAGATGCAGCTGAGGAAATTCAGGATTAAACTGGGCAAAATAAACCACATTTTTATCAGCCATCTTCACGGAGATCATATCTTTGGTCTTTTCGGACTGATATCATCCTTCAGCTTGCTGGGAAGAAAAAGTAACCTGCATATTTACGGACCCGACATGCTGGAAGAGCTTATTCTTGATCACCTGAAATATTTCCAGGGAGATCTCTCCTTTCATATTGCTTTTCATAAGATCCAGACCCGTCGTTCTGCGTTGATATTTCAGGACAGTAAAACCGAAGTGTATACCATTCCGCTTAAGCACAGGATCCCAACATGCGGATTTCTTGTAAAGGAAAAATCCGGTACAAGGAATATCAAGAAAGAAGTGATTGAGAAATATAACCTTTCGATACGCGAAATAGTGAGCATAAAGGAAGGAGCTGATTATACTGCATCTGACGGCCAGGTGATACCAAACTATGAATTAACCCTCCCTGCCTTTCGACCAAGGTCCTATGCCTACTGTTCTGATACAGCCTACCATGAAGAGATTATTGATTATATTAAGAATGTTGACCTGATGTATCATGAAACAACCTTTCTGAATGAAGACCTTAATCTTGCCACTGAAACCACCCATTCAACAAGCCGCCAGGCTGCAGAGCTGGCCATGAAGGCGGGGGTTGGGAAATTATTGATAGGACATTTCTCCTCACGTTATAAGCACCTGGAAGTATTCGAACAGGAAGCGAGGGCTGTGTTTGAAGAGAGTTACGCTGTAAATGACGGGGACGTATTCACTGTGGAACAACAACGTGAATCGTAATTCACGATTTACGACTCACGGATAAAAGTTATCTTTGAAAAAATTTTTCTATGATTGAAACAATAATCATACTGGATTTCGGATCTCAGTATACCCAGCTGATCGCACGTAAAATCAGGGAATTAAATGTGTATTGTGAGATCCAGCACTTTGATCAGATCCTGTCTCCGGATAAGAACATTAAGGGAATAGTGATGTCGGGCAGTCCCTTTTCAGTGCGGGATAATAACTCCCCAAAACCTGATCTGACGAAAATCCTGAGAGGAATCCCTGTGCTTGGCATCTGTTATGGAGCACAATTGATAGCCCAGATAAATGGCGGTGAAGTGATGCCTTCGAAGTCCAGAGAATATGGACGGGCTCATTTGCATTCAATTGATAAATCAAATAAGCTTTTTCAGCATGTGGAACCGGGGACCCAGGTGTGGATGTCGCACGGTGATACCATCATTAATTTGCCGGAAGGATATCACATCATAGCCGGCACAAAGGATATTGATGTGGCAGCTTTCAGAGCCAGTGATACAGAGACCTACGGATTGCAGTTTCATCCTGAGGTATACCACTCAACTCATGGAAAGCAAATATTGCAGAATTTCCTGGTTGATATCTGTGGATGTACCCGGTCATGGACCCCTGATTCGTTCATTGAAACAACCATACATGATATACAAACAATTGTGGGGGATGAAAACGTTGTTCTCGGTTTATCCGGGGGTGTCGATTCATCTGTTGCTGCAATGCTTCTGCATAAAGCATTAGGTCAGCAATTAACAAGTATTTTTGTGGACAACGGACTGCTTCGGAAGGATGAATTTGCCAGCGTATTGGCCAGATACAAAGAGCTGGGATTGCGGGTTCTTGGCATCGAAGCAGGTAAGAAGTTTTTAACCGAATTAAGGGGAATATCTGATCCCGAAGAAAAAAGAAAAACAATCGGAAGGGTGTTTATAGAGGTTTTTGAACAGGAATCGAAAAAAATACCTGGAGTCAAATGGCTGGCGCAGGGAACCATATATCCCGATGTTATTGAGTCGGTTTCTGTGAAAGGCCCATCCGCAAAGATAAAATCACATCATAATGTAGGCGGGTTACCTGAAAAAATGAACCTGAAAGTTTTGGAGCCACTTAAATTGCTGTTCAAAGACGAAGTACGCCGTGGGGGGAAACCATTGGTCTCGATAAACACATAATGAGAAGGCATCCTTTTCCGGGACCAGGACTGGCAGTTAGGATCCTGGGTGACATTACAGAAGAAAAAGTAAAAGTTCTCCAGGAGGCAGACCATATTTTTATCAATGGACTGGAAGAGAGTGGATTATATGACCAGGTATGGCAGGCAGGCGTCGTTCTGCTTCCCATTCAATCAGTCGGTGTCATGGGGGACGAACGAACCTATGAACATGTAGTTGCATTGAGAGCTGTGACCTCTACCGATGGTATGACAGCCGATTGGGCTCATCTTCCGTATGATTTTTTAAGTATGGTTTCAAACCGGATCATTAATAACGTAAAAGGAATAAACAGGGTGGTTTATGATGTGAGTTCAAAACCACCTGCAACCATCGAATGGGAATAATAGCCTGAAATTACGCAAAGCAGATGTATGATGTAAGATTGAAGTTACGAGTTACGAGGTGCGAGGTACTCCCCCTTGCCTGATAATTTATTTTAAATAATTACCTTTATATAGATACTTAGGGTTATACATAAACAAACTGCCAACGAATAAAAATTTATTTTTATAAAACATCCATGGTAATATTTTCATAAGTATCACAAAAGGGAATGATTAAAAAAATCATGCGGGAGCGCAGCGGATGTCCCGAGTACTCGGGGTTTTTAAATTTTAATTATTTTATTTTCAGGTAGTTATAAAATTTTAACGAATGAATTCCATGAACTTGCAACCTACTCCTTACACCCCGGGAGTCAGGCTGGATGCCAATAGTGGGATTTTTATATTTGAAGGCATTTCACTTCCTGAGAATGTAATGGACTTTTACGTACCAGTTATCAAGTGGCTGAAAGATTATTCAGCATGGCTTGACGATAAAAAAGGTGCCGATCAGATGGAATTGAAATGCAGTTTCAGCCTCGAGTATTATAATTCGGCTTCGGTCCGGTTTTTGATCTCCATTCTTCAGCAAGTGAAGATTATGGATGAAAAAGTAAGCAAAGTAACTGTGGAATGGATTTATGAAAAAGAGGATATTCATATTTTCGAAAACGGAAAAGAATTAGAGGAATTACTTGAAATGAGATTTTCATTTATTGAAACGCAATAATTATTGTGGTTCTGTTAAATTAGGGTTAAAGGAATATTAAAAAGATAAAATAATCCGGATGTCATTGTCTTTTTAAGTATTTTTGGAAGTAGAAATGAACAATTAATCAGAAAGTTATGAGAGGATATAAAGGAAGGAAAATGATTGTCGCGTGCATTTTGATTTGGATGGGCACCGTTGGAATTAATGCGCAGGTTTTAAGTGATGAATTTCTGAAATTTAGCCAGGTTCTCAACTGGATCGAACGCTATTATGTGGATAGTGTCAATGCATCAGAACTGGTTGAGAATGCTATTATTGATATGCTGAGGTCACTCGATCCCCATTCTACCTATATGTCGAAGGAAGAAGTAAAAGAAATGACCGAACCGCTGCAGGGCAATTTTGAAGGAATAGGGATATCATTCAACATATTAAACGATACCATTTTTGTTATTAATCCTATCCCTGGCGGACCCTCTGAAAAGGTTGGTATAAAATCGGGCGACCGCATCGTATATATTGATGGTGAGAATGTTGGAGGTATTGGTATAAAGAATTCAGATGTATTTGCCAAGCTGAGAGGCAATAAAGGGACCAAAGTAAATGTGTCGATTCACAGAAGGAATGTTGATGATTTACTCGAATTTACCATTTCGAGGGATAAAATTCCGATTTTCAGCCTGGTTGCATCCTATATGATCGACGAAGATATTGGTTACATCAAAATAAACCGCTTTGCGATAACCACTATGAGTGAATTTGATGATGCACTTACAGATCTGAAAAAAAAGGGAGCCCGCGATCTGATACTTGATTTGAGTGGTAATGGTGGAGGATACCTGGATGTGGCCATAAAACTGGCTGACCAATTCCTCGAAGACGGTAAAATGATTGTTTATACTAAAGGGGTGAGTCATCCCAAGCGTAAATATATGTCCACTTCCCGGGGAGAATTTGAAAAAGGACGTGTTGTTGTAATGATAGATGAAGGATCTGCCTCTGCGAGTGAGATTGTTGCGGGTGCTATTCAGGACTGGGACCGCGGTATTATTGTAGGCAGAAGATCATTTGGTAAGGGGCTGGTGCAGAATCCTATGATGCTTTTCGACAGTTCAATGGTCAGGCTGACCATCGCCAGGTATTATACTCCTTCAGGCAGGCTAATTCAAAAACCTTACGATGATGGCTTCGAAGCTTATTCGAAAGACCTTTTTAACCGGGTTAATAATGGCGAATTAAGTTCGGCCGACAGCATCGTATTTCCTGAATCACTGAAGTATCAGACCCTGGTGTCAAAGAGAACTGTTTATGGCGGAGGGGGTATTATGCCCGACTATTTCGTTCCTATCGATACTACCTTTCAGAGTGATTATTACAGGAAACTGATCAACAAAGGAATCTTAAATACCTTTAGCCTGAACTATGTTGATAATAACAGGAAGAAACTACACAATAAATATGAGCAGATAGACTCTTTTATTACCAACTTTGAGATTACCGGGGATCTGATGAAAGACTTGACCGAATTTGCTGAAAAAGAGGGACTTGCTTTAGACGAGGAAGACCTGGCCATATCAGAAGAAAATATTAAGCTAGTTCTGAAAAGCTATATAGCCAGGGATTTGTGGGATACCAACGAGTTTTACCAGGTGATCAATAAAAGCAATCATAGTCTGCACAAAGCCATTGAGGTGCTTGAAGAAAACGAACTGTATCAGGCTGCCCTGCAGAATTAAAATATATTGAATTGTTGATAAACTGGTTATCAGGAAATTATATTGAGATTCTCGGTGTGATAACCAGCCTTGTTTATCTATATTTTTCCTTTCACCAAAAGATCTGGTTGTGGCCTTTTGGAATCATCTCATCGGCTCTTTTTATATTCATCTTCTTAAATACTGGATTTTATGCTGATATGTCATTGCAGGGATATTATCTTATAGTCAGCATATATGGATGGTATCACTGGGTGGCCGGAGCAAGGGTAAACAAGGAAAAGAAACTGCCTGTAACGCGGATTCCATTAACATCTGTCATTATCCTGACTATTCTCTTCATCATTTTATGGGCATGTATTTATTTCATTTTGAGTCGTTTCACAGATTCGGATGTTCCTGTTGGGGATGCTTTCACTACCGCCGGTGGTATTATTGGTACATGGATGCTGGCCCGTAAAAGGCTTGAAAACTGGCTGGTCTGGATCATTGTCGATGCCGTTGCAGCTGTCCTCTACTTCTATAAAGGAATGTATCCAACAGTCATCTTGTATATTATCTTTGCTGTTATTGCTCTCTTTGGATATTTGAAGTGGAAAAAAGACCTGATATAAGTCCTGGTAAAGTTGCCAAAATCATTATTACGGGACCGGAATCAACTGGTAAGACTATGATAACCAGGTATTTGTCTGATTATTTTAATGCTATTTATGTCCCTGAATATGCACGTGAATACATTGAAAATCTGCAGGGCAAATACCAGTATGGCGATGTATTACATATAGCAAGAAAGCAAATTGAAATTGAAAAGGAGCTTCTGGAAAGGGCCGGCAGGGTCCTTTTTTATGACACATTTCTTATAATAACGAAAGTTTGGTTACAGGTTGTTTTTCAGGACGTACCCTTATGGCTTAAAGATTATATTCAACAGGGTGATTGGGATCTTTTTCTTTTATGTAACCATGATATCCCATGGGAACAGGACCCGGTAAGGGAGAATCCCGGGGAAATGCGTATTAAGTTGTTCGATATGTATCACAATGAGATCAGGAAGCTGGGTATTCCATGCAGGATTATTTCAGGCATGGGTGAAGAGAGGTTTAAAAATGCATTGTCAGCAGTTCAGGAAGCTCTTGATGCTGTTTAGGATAATTTGAATCGTGCAGGCTGTTTGGCAGGCTTGTTTGGCTACGCCTGTTTGGCTTCGCCGATTGGCTACGCCTGTTTGGCTTCGCCTGTTTGGCTACGCCTGTTTGGCTTCGCCTGTTTGGCTACGCCTGTTTGGCTACGCCTGTTTGGCTACGCCT
>CAYZEZ010000139.1:0-12063 GCA_964477295.1 uncultured Bacteroides sp.
TTTTGAGTATCATACCAGCCGTTTTCACAATAGATATAATTTTCTTTACTGATTATTTCGGTCGGACCCAGGAAGAAGGCGACCTCTGATATTGTGTTATACTTAAGGGTATCAGAGTAGATGGTATAATCTGGATTGATGATTACAACGCTGTCCCTGAAGTAAAACAACTTCTCCCGGGAATAATAGTATCCCACCCGGCTGGTCAGGTCATTATCTCCATTTACAATATGCCCCCCGTTGAAATAATACCCGATATTATCCCGCAGGTTGAAATCCATGTTATTGGTTTCAAGCCTGGTTTCCTTATCGATAAGTATAACATTGTCCCTTATCTGGGCTAATTTCTGGTTTCCCAGATATTTCAGGTAGTCTCCAAATAAATGAAGGGTATCACCCTGGATGATATGGATATTATGGTAAGCATTTACATAATTTTCCTCAGTATAGAAATAGGCACTATCGCAATGCATGATGGCCTCATCCTGTTTAAAAATCACATTGCCAAGATATTTAATGGCATTGGTTCCAAGGGTTGCATCATACTCCATGTCGTCGCTGTTAAGGATCTCAATTTGCTTGGTATGCTGGGAGAACAGGGGTATGGAGGAGAACAGGAATAGAAGGGGAAAGATATGAATTAAGAGAATATTTACGCTGGTTGCCTTATTAATATGCATAAGTTAACGCGTTATTCCTTAAAGACTTATTGGTTCCATGCTTTATTGTTGAAATCACATCCGGCAAAAGATTCATCGATATGGATATAGGTAGTACGAATCTTATCATTGATCCACTCCTTAAATATTTTGTCCTGCTTGTCCATAAGTGCCATATTCTGTATGACAAGGTAATCCTCTTTCAGGGTTGCCTGGTGGGGTTCGGTCCTGTCTGTCAGCATAATGATTTTATAGACCTCTTTTTTGTTTTCGTCAACAGAACCAAACGGGTTGCTAATCTCATTCACTTTTAGATTTCTGACAGCCTCGAACTCTTCTGGATTCAATTCATTTAAGATGAACTCAGTGGAATAATCGTAAGGATTAACTACCCTTCCTCCATTTACTGCGGTTTTTTCATCCTGGGAGAAATAAAATACTGCCTTTTCAAAAGATATACTGTCATTTCTGATGCCATCGGCAAGGCTGTCGAGCCGGGCAATGGTTTTTTCCACACCATCCGGATCAACTTTTGGTTTCATCAGGATATGCCGTGTGTTGACCTTATCGTCGCGCCGTTCTATCAGTTGGATAATATGAAAGCCAAATGCAGATTCCACAATATTGGAAACCTGGCCTTCCTTGAGGCTGAAAGCGACTTTTGAATATTCCGGATCCAGTTCAGCCCGGCCCATAAAACCAATTTCCCCACCCCTGGGAGCTGCGGGACCTTCAGAATACAGCACAGCCAGGGTCCTGAAATTTTCACCCTGCAGGATACGTTTTCTCAGGTTAAGCAATCGTTCACGTACTTCCAGTTTGGCTTCCTCTGTAACAGGTGGGTACATAGCAATTTGCCTCATCTTAATTTTGGAATCAATATACGGTATACTGTCTTCTGGCAACTTGTTGAAGAATTGTCTCACTTCGGATGGAGTGATTGTAACATCGTATGCAATATTCGATTGCATCTGGTTAGTGATCAGCTGATCCCTGATAAGATCGCGAAAATCTTCTTTAATTTCCAGGATTGTTTTATTAAAATATTTTTCGAGCATTTCCTGTGATCCAATCTGGTTGATAAAGTAATCCAGCCGGGCATCAAGTTGCATTTCCACTTGTGATTCGGAAATCTCAATACTATCTATTTTGGCCTGGTTAAGAAGTAGCATCTGTCCAAGATACTCTTCAAGGATCTCGCATTTCATGTCGCCTTTTGAGGTAATTCCCTGGGCCTTGTATTGGAGATACATGTTTTCAATATCCGACTGTAATACGGTATTGTCTCCTACCACAGCAACGATCCGGTCAATCATCCTTGCCTGCCCGAAAATGAAGTTTAAGCCTGCAAGGAAAATCAAACCGGTCAGTATAAATTTTTTAATCATAATCTTTATTCTTCCTTCTGAATTCAGACTTCTTTTTTAATATACCTGAAAATTCCCCTTTCTCAGTGCATCGCTATAGATGTTATTTTCAAGGTCGTTGATAAATTGAACCTTGCGTTTATTCAAAATAATACTCCTGATGTTGTCATCCACAAACTCAATGGGAGCTTCTGTACTTGCCAGCCTGTAATCCTTAATGTAAACAAAATACCTTGATGCAGAGTCCTGCTGATCAATATAATTGTAATATCTCAGGTGCCTCGCGGGATTCGAAATTTGAGTGGGTAGCTCCTGAAGAATATTCTCAAAGGGGATCCAACCTTCGCCAAAATGATCATACTTATTAGCAAACTGGTAACAGTAGTCTTCCAACTGCTGTATGTCTTCATTTTTATCCGACCGGTATAACTGACTGATCATATTTAGGTTGGGTGCGTCTATCGGGAGTTTGATAAAAAGTGCTTTCACTATTATCTGGTCCAGTAAAAAAATCGATGAATTCTCGGAATAATATTGTTCTATTTCTGAGAGGGTAACCATGGTATCGAGTTTCTGTTCGATCAGGGATTGTTCATATTTGAATACCAGTAAAGAAGATCTGTATTCATCCACTTGTTTGGAGACATCTTTTTGTATATCAGTAAGGTTAAGGTCAGCCTTTTCCAGCAGCAACTGTTTTTTAATCCATTTGTCAATGAAGTTTTTCATTATCACCAGGCTGTCCTCGGCTGAGAGACTTGAGATAAAGATATCATTGACATCAGTTGGGAAAAGGTATTTATCATTTACCCTGGCAAGTGGTTCCTCATGGGACTTATTCTCAAGCGAGGTGCATCCGATGATGCCAGCAAGAAGGGTAATAACTATTACAGATGTCTTCAATTTTGATCTATCTTATTGGGAATGGCTATTTACTTTCGACAACAAATCCTCATTTACCTTTATTGTATATTTCGCTCTTAATTCCTCAATCCAGAGCTTCTCGAGATAAGTCTGATAATCAGCAGTCACCAGTCCCCTTGATTCATTCAATTTTTTTGGTCCCGGTTTGATTATATTATTTTTCTGAATAAGAATAATCTTATCACCAGACTGTAAATTTTCAGAAAGTGGATTATTCCAGTTCATCTTGTCCACAAATTCATTATCACCTGGCTCGTAAATTCCTTTAGCATATTCAACACAGGAGCTGTCTTTAAAAATCTCGAAGAGTTTGCCTGCTAATTCATCAGGGGTTGCCTTTTTCATTTTTTTCATCAGTAGCTCCCTTGCCTTATTTGCTACACTTTCATCCCTGCAAGTGTACAAAGTGGCATCCATTCTTTTATCCCAGCTATAATTGTTTTTATTTTTCTCATAAAAGGCCAATAAACCGGTAGTATCCTGTATTGCTTTTGACCATACCATCTGGTCCGTCAGGTCAAAGAGCAGAATACCATCATGGTATTCCTGGAGCAGGTACCTGTAATCCGGGTATTTATAAACCAGTTGATCCTCTTCATATTCAATCACTTTATTATCAACAAACTCATTGTATTTATAGTTGATGAATGCTATTATATTCATCCTGCTGGTTGCCTGTCCGTGTTCAAGGACCTTGGCGAAATCGCTTTGCAGGATCTCCCTGTTACCAATTTTAAAAAGAGCTTTATTCAGTTTAGCAGCCTTGTCGGCTGTCCAGGTTCTGTTGAAAATTGTTGAGTCCACAACACTGTAAAATTCAGCCAGCCTGCCAGGATATTCCTTAAATTGATATTCATTCTTGATTTTGCTGACCATGGCTTTTTTACTGTAGCTGTTCCGGTCACTCTTGCTGACCATGGCTTTTAGTTCCTCTTTAGATGCTTCAAAATCATCTACTCCAGTCTTCTCAATTAACTTGATAATATGCCATCCGAAGGATGTTTTTATGGGTTCTGAAATGTCACCTGGCTCTTCCAGTGCGAAGCTGGCTTTTTCAAATTCAGGGACCATTCGTCCGGTACCGAAAGCTGGCAACTCACCTCCTCTGGCTGCTGATCCCCTGTCTTCAGAATATTTTTGGGCCATTAAAGTAAAATCCTTGCCCATCTGAAGACTATCATAATACATGAAAATTTTTTCTTTTGCTGTTTTCAGATCCTCCTCGCCCATCCCCTGAGGTGTCAGCACCATAATATGAGCCACTCTCACTGTTCCCTTCGCCGGCCTTTTATCATTTATCCTGATGAGGTGATATCCGAAACGGGTCCTTACAGGCATAGATATCTCACCCACCTTCGTATTGTAAGCTCCAGATTCAAAGGGGTATAGCATCCGGAATACAGTAAAGTAACCAAGGTTGCCGGAATTGTCTTTAACAGACGGGTCATCACTGGTGGCTTTAGCTACAGTTCCAAAATCTTCTCCCCCCACAATCCTTTCGCGGATCTCAATTGCCTTTTGCCATGCATTTGCCGTGTCGGCAGGTGAGGCAAACTGATCGCACCGGATAAGAATATGGCTTGCATTCAAATCATATTGTGCCCGATCAAATGCTTCTTTTACCAGTTCGTCAACTTCTTCTTTATCACTGAGATATGGTTTTGCCAGCTGCTTCTTATAACTATTGAATTCCCTTTTGAAAGCTTCCGTTGTATCAAGCCCAAGTTCCTCAGCTTCTATAACCTTAAGCTTGAAATTGATAAAAAGATCGAGGTATTCGGATACTGTTTGCTGTTCTATGGATGGATTACTGTTATTCTTATTGTAAATCCTTTCGAATTCGCTGAGTGAAATGTCTCTGTCATGAATTCGCATCAGTATATCATCATCCGGTTGACATGATGCGATTATCGGAATAAACAGTACTGAAAGAAGAACTAATTTTTTAATCATTGGAATAATAATTTTTGTTTCGCTATAAGAACGTAAATGGTTTATATTTATTACCGGCTGTAATTTGGAGCCTCCCTTGTAATGGTTACATCATGGGGATGGCTTTCAATGACACCTGAATTGGTAATGCGTACGAATTTGGCCTCCTGCAGTCTTTCGATGTCAGGTGTACCACAGTACCCCATTCCTGCCTTGAGACCGCCAACCATTTGATAGATAACCTCAGACAGCGTACCCTTATATGGAACACGGGCGGCAATACCTTCTGGCACCAGCTTATTGATATCATCTTCCATATCCTGGAAATATCTGTCTTTCGAACCATGCTGCATGGCTTCAATAGATCCCATTCCCCGGTAAGATTTGTATTTTCTGCCATTATAGATAATGGTTTCTCCGGGAGATTCTTCAACCCCCGCGAACAGGGATCCGGCCATGATGGAATTAGCGCCGGCTGCAATGGCTTTAACGATATCTCCGGAATAACGGATCCCCCCATCTGCAATGACAGGAACACCTGAACCTTTGATAGCGTCGGCCACATTGAAAATGGCTGTTAATTGAGGAATACCTACTCCTGCAATGACACGGGTGGTACAAATAGATCCGGGTCCAATACCGACCTTGACTCCATCTGCTCCCATATCCACCAGTTTTTTTGCGGCATCTGCCGTGCCAATATTTCCTGCAATTATATCAATGTTACTGTAATTTTTACGGGTCCATTTCAGAATATCCAATACACTTTTAGTGAAACCGTGCGCCGTATCAATGATTATGGCGTCTACATCCGCCCCGACCAGGTTGTCGATGCGCTTCCTTGTGTCATCACCAACTCCAACAGCTGCCGCAACCCGCAACCGGCCATTGGGATCCTTACATGAGTTTGGTCTGTCTTTAGATTTGGTGATGTCTTTGTAGGTGATCAACCCGATGAGCCGGTTATCATTGTCGACCACCGGTAATTTTTCAATCTTATGTCGCTGCAGGATATCTGCTGCTTTAATCAGGTCGGTTTTTTGGGTAGTAGTAATGATATGCTCAGATGTCATGACTTCCACTATAGGCTTTTCCATATCGGTTTCAAACCTCAGGTCGCGGTTGGTTACAATGCCTATTAGTCTCTTTTCTTCATCAATCACCGGGATTCCTCCAATCTTATACTCCTGCATCAGGTTAAGGGCATCGGAGATGGTCCCGTCCTTGAGAATGGTGATGGGATCGAGTATCATGATGTTCTCGGCCCTTTTTACCCTTTTTACCTGCCTGGCCTGATCTTCCACCGGCATATTCTTATGGATAACACCGATACCTCCTTCCCTTGCAATGGCAATGGCCAGCTTATCTTCCGTTACCGTATCCATGGCTGCAGATACAACAGGAATATTCATTTTGATGTTCCGTGAGAATAGGGTGTTCAGGTTTACTTCGCGGGGAAGAATCTCTGAATACGAGGGTACCAGCAAAACATCGTCAAACGTTAAACCTTCAGAAATTATTTTCTTTTCATCGAATGACATAGTCGGTGGTTTTAGTAGTTTATAAAATTGTGCGAAATTACAAAAAAATGGCGATATTTATTTACCGTGAGTTTTAAGTCGTGAATCGTGAATCGCGGGCAAGGGATTTGGGCAGTGGGCAGGATGAGGCAAGTGTCAGGTAATGAGGATAAAACATCTTACCCCTTACTCTTCACACACACAAATAACCTGCAACTTGTAACTTGTAACCTGTAACCTGTAACCTGTAACCTGTAACCTGTAACCTGTAACCTGTAACCTGCAACTTCTATGAATTTGTATCAACAAATACTGGTCAAGTACTGGGGGCACTCGGAATTTCGTCCGATGCAGGATGAGATCATTAAATCTGTTGCAGCCGGTCATGATACCCTGGGGTTACTTCCAACGGGAGGAGGGAAATCAATTACCTACCAGGTGCCTGCATTGGCGAAGGATGGATTATGCCTCGTAATCACCCCGCTTATTGCTTTAATGATGGACCAGGTAGATAACCTGAATAAAAGAGGTGTCAGGGCCCTTGCCATTCACTCAGGATTATCACGCTACGAAATTGATATTACCCTCGAAAATGCCATTTACGGTGATTATAAATTTCTCTACGTTTCGCCGGAGAGGCTGACCACTGAAATTTTCCGGGTCAGGATGGAAAAAATGAATATTATACTTGTTGCCGTTGATGAAGCCCATTGCATATCGCAGTGGGGATATGATTTTCGTCCATCCTATCTGAATATTGCCTCCCTCCGGAAGGAGTTACCCGATATTCCTTTCCTGGCGCTAACTGCAACTGCTACTCCCGATGTAGTGGATGATATACAGGATAAGCTCCTATTCAGTACAAAAAATGTTTTCAAAGCCTCGTATGAGCGAAAAAACCTGAATTATACTGTACGTGAATCGGAAGATAAAAACAGGTATCTGTTGAAACTGGTTCAAAAACTGCCGGGAACAGGGATTATCTATGTCAGGAGCCGCAAAAAAGCGCATGAACTGGCACTGTTCCTGAACAAGAATACAATTTCCTGCGATTATTATCATGCCGGGTTGACACATCCGGTGAGGACCAGGAAACAATATGAATGGATGACCGGCAGGACCAGGGTTGTGGTTGCCACTAATGCCTTTGGTATGGGTATCGATAAGCCAGATGTACGGTTTGTCATCCATTTTGACCTTCCATCTTCACTGGAAGAGTATTTCCAGGAAGCTGGAAGAGCGGGACGCGATAATAAACCTGCCAATGCCATTTTGCTGTACAATGAATCAGATAAATCCGGAACAGCCAGAAGGATAACTGTAAATTTTCCGGATCTCGACATAATTAAGAATATTTACCGTGCAGTAGGCAATTATTACCAGATCCCTGTCGGAGGAGGTAAATCACAGGTATTTGATTTCAATATTGCAGCGTTTGCCTCGAGATACAATTTTAGCATAGTTACTATCTATAACAGCCTGAAAATATTGCAGATGGAAGGATATCTCGAACTCACGGATGAGATATATAATCCCTCCAAGGTTAAGTTTATATCAGGCAGGGATGACCTTTACCGGTTCCAGGTCGCTAATGCCGATTTTGATGACTTTATCAAATTGCTGCTGCGGACCTATTCAGGTATTTTTACGGAATTTGTAACGATTTATGAGGATTCGTTAGCTGGTAAAGCCAACGTGAAAGTTACAGTAATTGCCGATTATCTCAAGCGCCTGAATAATATGGGAATTATACGCTATCTGCCCCAGAAAAAAACACCTGTGTTGATTTACGCTGAGGAACGGCTTGATATTAAAGACCTGCGAATATCAAAAGAGGTTTACAAAGACCGTAAAGCCCGTTTTGAAAGGAGGGTTAACAAGGTTCTTGACTATGCCGCAGGTCATACCAAATGCCGAAGCATATATCTTCTTGAATACTTCGGTGAAAAGAATGCCAGCCGCTGTGGTCAGTGTGATGTGTGTCTCAGGAGGAATGAACTGGATCTTAGTAAATATGAGTTTGACCTGATCCTGGATGAGGTCAAAGAGCTTCTTAAATACGATAAACTGCCTATTGGAAAACTGGTCGACGCTATCCCCCTCTCCGAAAAAAAAACCATCAGGGTAATACGATGGCTGCTTGATAACAATAAGATTATCGAGGAAAATAATTTACTTTGCTGGAATTCCGGTGATCAGTGATCAATTGCCATGGATTCAGCCAGCGGACCAGAAAATGATGCAGTACAAACATACCAATGGCTATAAAATGTATTTAAATAATATAGATAAGGACCAAATAAAGCTGCTTCCTCTCAGATCCTTCGAGGGGAGGATAATTTTAATCGATAGGATTAAGGATTTCGACAGGTACATCGAAGTGATAGAGAAGGAACCGATATGGGGATTTGATACGGAAACAAGGCCTGCCTTCAGGAAGGGCATTACCCATAAACCGGCACTGATTCAAATGTCCAATTCAGCCTATGCATTTCTTTTCCGGCTGAATAGACTGGGACTTCCAAACCGGCTTGTCCGGGTTCTCAATAATCCTTCCATTGCAAAAATAGGTGTGGCACTTCATGATGACCTGAAAGAGCTGGGATTATATAAGCAGATTAAACCGGCCGGCTTTATCGACCTGCAAAAGATTGTCAGTGATTACGGTATAGAATCGAAGGGACTTACTAAACTGGCAGCGATCATTTTAAAATTCCGGATTTCCAAGACCCAGCGTGTGACCAACTGGGAAAACATGGAACTTACTGATGCACAGCTTAAATATGCTGCAACAGACGCCTGGGTCTGTTATGAAATATACCTTGAGCTGATGAAGCAGTCCAGGCAATGAGATATCCCCTCCTTTTGAAAATCAGTAATTTAATGTTTTACCAGGTAACTGGTCCCCGGTAGCCAATCCCCAGCCCCTCACAACTTGAGTCAGTTAATCCTCTGAGAAAAATGCCCGCATAACCTCAAGGTATTCCTGGAATTTTTTCCGACCCGACTGGGTCATTGACAGGCTTGTACGAGGCCGTTTCCCGATAAATGATTTTTTGGATTTGATTAATCCTGCATCTTCCAGTTTGGTCAGGTGACTGGATAAATTACCCTGGGTAAGTCCTGTCTGGTTCAGAATGAATAAAAAATCCGCCCTCTCCAGAACATATAAAAGAGATAAGATGACCATCCTGGCCGGCTCATGAATTGTTTTGTCGACCTCAAGTATCTTTAACATACTCTCGTTTTGCTCATTTTTCATAGCCGGCGGATATTGATTGTTTCGGATATCGGTTAATAAATAGTATGAGGTTTACAATCCCGACTACAGTAAGTGACATTCCAGTGACACCAAATATGTAAACACCCAGATAAGGGGCTGTTACGATCCTGTTAATAATCTCTGCCATTGGAAATCCCAGCGCTATTGTCAATCCAATAAGGTAGAACCAGTTGTAACCGATGAAATAACCAATGAGGCTGAAAACCAAAATCAGTACAATGAATTCTACGAAAGGAGTAAAAATGGAAGAAACAAAATCCATATTTGGTGATTTCGTGGCCGCAAAGAAAAACAGGATCCCAAACAGGAGCTGGGCAACAATGGCTACAATTAGTGCTTTGGCTTTTCTCTTCTTTCTCTCTGAACCGAATTTTGCCCTGCCCAACCTGGGATTCGTAATAAAGATTCTCCCAATAAAAAATAAGGGTATCAACCAGATAATACCCAGTTTAAGCACCAGTGGCCTGTCTAATTCCATGGTGTAGAATAATTTATTTGTCCCGGCAATCAATAATATTAAACCCCAGAATATATCCCAGATACCATCCTTAAAAAATGCCCGGTAAGCTTTAGCTTCAATGGATTTCAAACCCGATGAAGTTTTCATTGTAGTGCAATTAAAAATGTAAAACAATATAGTTTGCAATACAAACTTAAATCGAAAAACTGCAAAAACCAAATTATTTTAGATTAATTTGCATTAAAATATGGCGACCAGGATAAAAATTATACTAAGATCCGGCAAGGATCTGTCCCCCAGGCGTTTTCATCCCTGGATCTTTTCAGGGGCAATAAAGAAAATGCACGGAGATCCCAGGGAAGGTGATCTGGTTGAGGTATTCTCTAACAAGGATGAATTTCTAGGGATTGGCCATTACTCCCCTGGTTCGATTGCTGTCAGGATTATTTCCTTTGAACAGGAACGGGATATTAACGAAATAATATCAGGGCGGGTTCAGAGTGCAATTCAATACCGGAAGGAGATGGGATTCTTCGGCAATCCTGATACAACTGTTTTCAGGCTGATCCATGCCGAGGGGGATGGACTGCCTGGATTGATTGCAGATTATTACAATGGTGCAGTGGTGCTGCAGATGCATTCGGTTGGTATGTACAGGCACCTTGACCAGATCGTAAAGTCAATACAGGATGTTCTGGAGGGGAAGCTTGTTGTACTTTATAATAAAAGTAAATCCACCCTGCCATCACAATTCAGTCAATCACTTGAAAATGAGTATATCATACATGGAAATCACACACATGAGGTTTTAGAAAACGGGAACAGGTTCCGGATAGATTGGGAGGGAGGTCAGAAAACCGGTTTTTTCATCGATCAGCGGGAAAACAGGTTTCTGTTGGGTAAACTATCCAGAGGTAAATCTGTACTTAATCTTTTTGCCTATACCGGAGGCTTCTCAGTATATGCATTACAGGGAGGGGCCAGCAAGGTGGTAACGATCGACAGTTCATCCAGGGCGATTGAACTGGCACTGCAAAATGTTGAGGCCAATTTTGGGCAGTCAGCCGATCACCAGGCACTCGATTCAGATGTATTTGATTACCTGGCTGAAGCCAGGGATCCATTCGATATCATCATTTCTGATCCACCCGCTTTCGCAAAACATCAGCACGTCCTGAATAATGCACTTAAGGGATATCGCAGATTGAATGAAAAGATACTGGAAAAAATGAAGCCGGGTGGCATTCTTTTTACATTCAGCTGCTCACAGGTGGTTAGTAAGGAGAATTTCAGAAAGGTTATACTTGCGGCCTCTGCCAATGCAGGCAGAAGAGTAAGGATCATGCATCAGCTGTCACAACCGGCAGACCATCCGGTTAATATATATCATCCTGAAAGTGAATATCTTAAGGGTTTGGTTCTTCACGTTGAATAATTCGTGCAGCGGATCCCTCACCAGGAATCCGGCCGCTTCCTCCTGGTAAACCTGAATTCAGATATCATCAAATTAACCTGGAATAGTCCTCAAGTCTGACAAAAATTCAATATATTTAGTTAATTAACTCAAGTTGCCAGGTACTGGGTACTAGTTACTGGGTAAAGTATTAATAGTCAATAATATAAATAAAAATAGTAATTAAATTCGTATAATTTACTAATTCATATATGGCTGTTATTCAGACACCTGGCAACTGGTAACTCGTAACTAGCAATTTAAATTAATTAAAGTTGCTGGGTGCTGCATGCAGGGCATTTACCGGGATATTTGTGGACCGTGAACTGATTTCTTGCACCCCGGACCGCGGAACCCGGAACCCGGAACCTGCAACTCGCACCTGGCAATTTATAACCTGATTAATTGATAAAGGATCCAAGAAATGCAGGAAGGAAATTATACAAAGTCAAATGTGCTGTATGT
>CAYZEZ010000140.1:0-10022 GCA_964477295.1 uncultured Bacteroides sp.
ATCACATCCTGTTGAAGAACAAGATGTTTGGAAGAAAGCTCTTCCAGCCTTGCCAGAAGATCTTTGTGATTGTCTGAACTTTCAGTCATGATTAGGAAAGTTAATTGGGGGATTAATAATTATTCAAAATATCTGCTTACAAGCTGGACAAATAGCGTACTTCCTTTTAAAGTCCTCAGATTATAAAAGTATTGCCTGGCAGAATCCTTCTCTTCCGATTTCAAACAGGCGGATACCAGAATATAATAAGCCAGTGCATGGTTCTCCTCATATAGGTTATCCAGTTGTTTTTAATGATTTGCAGGTTGCTGGTTTCATGATTTGGATTATTATTACTTTGGTCAAAAGTATAACAGAATCTGTTGCGGCAAATGGCAGGTTTTACAAGAGGGATATTGTTGTTTGCGATAATCAACGATAAAGGTATCGAATGGATATGGGATTAGGTCTTTACCGGGAAAAATTACAAACACATTAAATATTTTTTGATTTTTAACAAATCCTGAAGGGATAATTGTGTCAGAATTGGGAATTCTGCAAAACTTTTGGGGAATCCTGCGAATGCATTGGCATGGCCGGACAACGGACCTTGTTCCCCTCCGATTACCCGGGACGAGAAGCTTCAATCAATTCTCTAACCTGCTCTTCAACTTTTCTATCGACTGATAAAGTGTATTGAAGAAACGGCTACGTTCCTTAGCTCCATAGAGGCTGATCATATTGGATTTCTTCAGCAATCCTTTCAAATAACTGCTGATATAGGTTGAGAAAAAATCATTGGTGGTAACAAGAAGGCTCAGTACATTAAAGGTAAGATACACGATCTTTTTACCACTGCCGTTGACCAGGATGGTATTATCACTGAGCACAACCTCATTTTCATAAAACTGGTAGGAATTTTCGATTCCTTCACAGGGCTGGCCATAAATAAACTTTAATCCTGCCTCCGCCTGTTTCTGTATATGCTGGATCCATTTCTCCACCTTATCTGCCAGGTTTAGCACATCGTCCTTCTTCTTAAAAAATCCCGACACCCAGTAATATTCAATCTGGCGGAGCATTATATTGAATGTATCGAGGTTCCAGATTTCTTTGGTTGGCACTTTGGTGGCGTACACAAGTGCTTGCTGTCCTATCTTAATCATCTCTGGATCAATATCATCCAGGCTGAACTGCTTATCTTCATGCTCAGGGAACTGGAAAAGGGTTTTTTCCCAGAAGAAAACCTTAAAGGCAGCAATTTCAGGAATCTGGAAATAGTGAAACACCGGAACATCTTTGGCTGCATAAATGATTTCGGGTTGATCCAGGCTGTTGATCATCTTAATGTCATGCAAAACCAGTCCCAACCAGTCCTTGACTTTGAAATTTTCACTGTCGAGGGAGACGCAATTAAAAATGACATTCTGGCTTTTAACATTGAGGATTGAATCGAGAGAGAGGTTAAATTGGGTAGCGAGCTTATACAATTCCTCGAAAGTAATCTCTTTATCTCCCCGTATGCGCCGGTATGCGCTGTCATAGCTAATGCCCAGCAAATCAGCAATTTCATGTACAAAAGAATGTGAAGGAGAAACTTTTTCTTTGATCTGTTCAAAGATGGAATGTTGAATCTGTTGTATTTGCTCCATAGGTTAAAATTAGGCAATCGGAATAATATAATCAATGGGGGACTAACTTATTTTATGGCAGCATTTAACGTTATTACTATTGCCGGGGAATGGCTAACCTGGTAAACGGTGGTTAAAGGTACCTCTTCGCAATGTATCCAAACAACCATGTGGAGAAGAATGAGAACGATCCATAAACAACTGCCACCAGGGCCATATTGTAATTGTTGAGCAAACTACCGGCTACCAGAATGGCCAGGGCACTGTTCTGTAATCCAACCTCTACGGCTATTGTGACTTTATTTATATTGCTGAGACCAAACCATCCCGAAAAGTAAAATCCGGCAAACATCGACAGGATATTAAGTCCCAGGGTAAATGGAATCAGGAACATAAATGATTCAATATCCCTTGAACTGCCATCCTGTTCAAGGAAAATTACACCTGCATATACTGCAAGCAGCAGGACTGGCAATATATATCTGAGCGGTTTATCAGCTCTTTTTGCATATCCGGGTTTAAAATGCCGGATGATTATTCCTATGGCTGCCGGTACGATTGTCAATATGAAGATATTAAGTACGGTATTTCCTATGGGCATATGGATCCTTGTTTCCTGGTCCATGAAAATAATCATAGCCAGCCTGACAATAACAGGTATCTTAATTGTAGTTATCAGTCCGTGAACAATTGTAATGGAGAGTGACAGCGCCACATTGGCCCGAAGCATATAGTTGACAAGATTTGAGGTGGCACCGCCCGGACAAATAGCAATGATTACCAGGCCAACAGCATATTCGGGATCAAGCTTTGTGACAAAGGCAATTCCAAAAGCGATCAGGGGAAGCAAAATCATCTGGCTTAACAGGCCTATGAGGATATTTTTCGGTAGGATTATTATATTTTTTATATCCTGGAAGGTAATCGATAATCCCAGTCCCAGCGTGATGATGGCTAAAGTTAATGGGAGAAAAATATCTGAAAACAGATCTGCTGTCATTGCCGGCAAATATCGGCAAAGATAGGAAAAAGAGCATAAGGTCTGAAATAATTAAGGTTTGTCCTGCTCCTCAGGATTCACCAATAAAATTCAGAATGGATTCTTTCACAGGTACGTGGCCAGGGTTTTAATAACCAGATCCGGGATAATCGGTTTTGTGATAACCCTGGAACAGCCAGCTTCGATAATTCTCTGCTCATTATATTCCATTCTAAAAGCGGTTTGGGCAATAATTGGCAAGTCTTTTCTGAATTTTTTAATATCCCTTGTTGCTTCGATTCCATTTTTTTCCGGCATCTGTATGTCCATCAACACCAGGTTGATGTTTTTATGTTCAAAACAAATTGATACGGCTTCCATACCGTTTTTTGCCCAGATCAATTTGGCCCGGGTATCTGTTAGAATGGCTTCAAGAAGAATAAAATTGGTATGAATATCATCCGCAATCAGGATCGTTTTATCTGACCAATTGATATCTTTACTCATTTCTTTGTAACTTATAAATGTTGATACTTCCATAAAGGATTATTAAACGATTTTTAATTTATTATTGTTTTTCGCGGAAGAAAGATTATTTACGTTTTTCTTATTAATCTTTTGATCAACCTGGTCTGCATCCCGGCAGCTGCCGGGAGCAATAATTTCAAGGTGTTCCTTAACCAGTCCGGCCTGTCTGTAGGATAAGTAAGATGCCAGGTTCTGATACTTTCTGACAGCTTGTAAAAGTTTTTCAACCTGATCCCCAACCTCACGCAGGCTGTTAGCATGGTACATCAGCTTCTCAATTGATCCCGGATCAGCGATCCCTGACAGCAATCCTTCATGGTTTGCAGCAACCTTCAGGACTTTCCTGACAAATTCTTCGATAAAGGGAGAATTTGTATATCCGGAATAAGGAATCAATGCCGGTTTATCCGGGATGAGTGATTTCATGCTCCGGATCATATCCAGCATGAGTTTCCTCGTTCCCGGATCAAGTTCTATGCAACGGTTAAAGGGCGTTAGATCTTCCATGGCATGGAAAATGATGTTTTCACAGGAAGAATGTAACCCGGTTATTAAAGATTTTTTTTACCGGGTTACATCCGGTGTTCCTTTTTATTCATTTTCCTTGTGGGTCACCTCCTGGATCTTGAGGGGGAGGGGGAGAATCTCCACCACGAATGGAGCTCATTAATTCCTGCGACAATTCTGATTCATTGAATTTGTTTAATAGATCTTTTCTTGCTTTCATGATAAATGCATTTTTAGAATTTTCCTACTCTTTTTTAGCTTTTCGGATACCGCTGTTTGATATGTCCTTCTGTAAATACATGCCAGTTTTTTATAAAAGTGGCCGTTTGATGTGGGACTTTTTTTACTAGCGGTTGATTAATTGACAGAAAATGAGGATCTTATGATCCTTATAAATATTAATTCTAAATAATTTCTATTGATATTAGATCCTGCAGGTGCGGTAAATGCCTGAGGATCCTTAATTTAAAGTTAGTTTGAAGCAATAAGGCGCCAACTGATATCTTTTTCCTAATTTTACCGGGCTGCCGACCTATCATTTTACCAGTGATTAAAAAGTTACTCATATTATTCCTGTTCTTCCCGGTACAAATACTTCAAGCCCTTGATACGGATTCCATTCATGCCGGGCAATATCTCCAAAGGGCCCAATCACTGTATGAAATGAATCAATACGACAGCCTGGAATTGTATTATTCTGAAGCATATGTTTTTTTTCATTCACATGATCCGGTGAAGGCATCCCTCTGTTTGCTTGGACTTGCAGAGTATTTCAGGATTATGGGAAAATTTGACGCCGTGAGTACATATTTAGAAAAATATAGTGTATATGCGGAGGAACACAGTATGCGGGAACCTTACCTGTTGGCTGAATATCACTATATAAAAGGAAAGTTGTACTATGATAAGGCGCAGCCTGGAAAGGCAATACCTGAAATCGCAGAAGCAGCTGAGATAGCCGAAAAAAATTCTGACCGGGGTAATAAACTGGCCCGTTACCTCAATATGCTTGGAACAGTATACAACAAAAGGAATAATATTGACAGTGCAGAGATCATGTTCAATTTGTCCTTTAAGGAAATTCAGCGCTCCGGACAGGATCTTGCAATTGAAAAATCTTGGTATTATGAGAACATTGGTAAGATCTATGAAAAAAAAGGCCAGTATGACAAGGTCCTTGAAAATTATTTTGAGAGCATTGAAATTAAAAAAGCGTTGCATGGAGAATTCTCTACTGAGATTGCCAGTACCTATTTAAATATTGCATCGTTTTACATATTAATGGCACAACAGGATTCTGCAAACAAATACCTGGAAAAAGCACAGGAGATAATTGAATATAATCCGGAGGTAACGGCAAATTACTCCGGGAGATTATATACATGCAGGGGAACCATACAATACTATTCGGGAAATTATGTTGAGGCGCTCAAGGAATACCAGGCGGCTTTGCAATCCGCACTCAACAGCCTCGGCAAAAACAATGGCTGGTTACATGTTTATTATAACAATATCGGGTCATGTGAATATGTTCTTGGAAATTACCAGGAAGCCCTGTTGAATTATTCAGAGGGACTAAAACTGGCAAGCCGGCTCCATCCGTCTGAACAGGTACAGAGCTACCATTACCTGGCGAGAACATATGCGAAGCTGGGAAATATCAAAAAGGCTCAGGAGTATTATAACAGGTTAATTGCCAGCCGGCAAAAATACTTTGGTGAGAATGATGTTTTACTAGCTGCCGACAAAGAGGCATACGGAGATTACCTTTACGATCTTGGTCAGGCGGAAGCCGCCATTCATCAATATCGGGAGGCACTGGGGATCCGATGGCATCATTTTGGAGAGAAGCATCAATTAACATCCCAGGTTCTATTGGACATTGGGGATCTCTATATCAAAGAAAACCAGCCCGATAGTGCGCTTAAGTACCTGCAGCAGGCGTTAATAGCTGCTTCCGGCGACTTCAATCAGGCTGATATCAGTTCTAACCCGGATTTATCTGAAATAAAATATCACCTGGAAGTACTCAAGGCGTTAAAATTAAAAGCTTTGGCTTTAAACCGGTTGTCAGGTTCGGATACCCTTCGTGTAGAAAAAATTTTAAAACTCTCAAATTCAGTGGAATGTCTTGAATTGGCTGTTGAAGTGATTCATTATATGAACACTTCCTGGATATCGGAAGAGAGCAGGCTTTACCTCTCAGATCATGAACGGGAGACTTTTCTTACCATGGTGGATATCTTAATTAAGATATACAATTATACGGGTGATGATCAGTTTTTATCGAAGGCCTACAGGGCTGTTGAACAGGTAAAATACGCCACTTTGCTTTCACTTATTAAAGATCAGAGTGCATTGCAGGTAGGAAATGTTCCCAGGGGATTGCAAACCAGGGAGCGGGAGATGAAAGACCAGATCTCCTTGTACGGCAAGCTGATTCATGATGAAATGCAAACGGGTAATCCTGACTCGCTCAAAATGCTGACCTGGAACCAGCGGTTGTATGAATTAAACAACCAGCGGAGGGACCTTATCCGGTTGCTCGAAAGGCGCTATCCGGATTATTACCGTTTGAAATACGACAATATTACCATGGATGCCGATGATGTACAAAGAAAAATCAGGGATGATGAGGTGCTCGTTGAATATCTTTTAAGGGATACCCTGTTACAGGTTTTTACAATTGATCCATCCGGTATGGATTATTATCACTTTGATCTGACTGAAGATTTTTATACCGACCTGCAGATGGTACTGGCATATATTAAACAGGATTATTATGAGAATTCCAATGGGCCAGGTCTTGAATTTTGTTCGGCCGCTAACCGATTATACAACATTCTGCTTAAAGGAATTAACATTGAACCTGAACGAAACATTATCATTGTTCCCGATGGCCTGCTGGCTTACCTCCCGTTCGATGTATTATTAACCGGGGAAGTACTGTCACGGGATTTTTTATATAAAGAACTGCCCTATTTATTGAAAAGCAACCCAGTCAGGTATGCTTATTCGGCAACTCTCATGTTCCAGGCCAAACGCTGGGCTAACAGGGCTAGGAAAAACTTAATTGCTTTCGCTCCTTCAGCTATAAATAATGATTCGCTCCTCCAGGTTGGTACAGTCAGAGAGACTCCTGTCAACAGGAAGGACATTATTCCTCTTAAATATTCGGGAACCGAGGTAAGGTCAATAAAAAACATACTCGGAGGGGATTTGATGCTTGGCCCGGAAGCAAATGAAGGTTCATTCAAGGAGCTCGCTTATCGTTACCGGGTAATTCATCTCGCCATGCATTCTTTCATTGATGATACGGATCCGTTGTACACAAAACTGATTTTTGCTGAAGATAGCCTGGAAGAACAGGACGGATTCCTGAATGTGTATGAGATTTATGGTTTGAACCTGAATGCAGAAATGGTGGTGCTGAGCGGGTGTAATTCAGGCTCTGGGATTTTGCATCAGGGAGAAGGCATTATGAGCCTGGCAAGAGCATTTTATTATTGCGGTGTACCAAATATTGTAATGACCCTCTGGACCGTTTATGATGAGTCGGCAGCACTTTTAATGACTGAATTTTATAAAGACCTGGTTAAGGGAAGAACAACAGGAACTGCTTTATGGAATGCCAAACTTAACTTTATTGAAAACGCGGAACCCATCCATCAGCATCCTTATTTCTGGTCAGGATTTGTTATTATTGGTAATGATGACGCAGTATTCAAGCCCAGGGCCGTTAAATTCGTATTCCTTGGCCTGCTGCTTGTCATTGCCATACTGGGAATCATTTATAAGAACAGGTTATCAAAAAGGAAAGGTCTGAATAGGGAAGGGCTACAAGCTTTTTAGGATAGATTTGGCCTGCTTGCTGAAATATCCCCCTTCCCGAATGATTTTTTTAAATTCGTTTCTTGCCTGATCGGGTTCATTCAGCCTGATGTAGCAAAGCCCTCTGTACCATTCTCCATATTCATTCATGATCCTGTTCCCAGTAAGCTGATTGAAGGATTGAATGGCTTGATCAAATTGATCCATTTCCATGTAGCAGATTCCCTTGAGCAGGAAGGTTGTGGAATAGGATGGTGATTCTGCACTCACCTGGTTGAAATAATCCAATGCAAGTCCATAATTTGCATTGATATATGCCTCCCTGCCCATATTAAATACATTCTGCGATCCAGTCTTCAGGTCACGAACTGCAGGGTTATATGGATATGGTTGGTAAAATTCAGAATAAATCACTTGCAGGTCGCTGGTCCTGTTGGTCAGTAGGAAGGTGGTAAGACTAAAGCAAATGAGTATGGTGATCAGGGCAGCAGCTCCCCAGAAAACTTTTTTGTTAAGAACAACTTTACCTTTCTCCGTTTCATGAATCTGGTATTCCAGGGCAGCCAATTTTACCTTCTGTTTGAATTTTTGGAATTCAGTTTGTTCCGGGTCAAGTTTATGGATCTTTAAACCATCCAGATCTGGCCGGACATCTTCCGTTTGGAATTTATTTTGCAATTCCTTATTTTCCAGCAGGTTGTCGGTAAATTTTTTATTTAATTGTTCTCTGGTAAAAGCATGCAGCTTCCTGATCTCCTCCAATTCTTTAGCTGCATCAGAATTGCGAAGGATCTCAAGTTCAAAATCCTTAAGCTCATGACCATGAAGTTCTCCTTCCAGATATTTTTCAACCAACCAGGTATATTTCATCACTTACCTTTTTATACTCGGGATTATTAAATATTTTATTCATGAGGGATTTCTTGCACTTATATTTTCTCTCCTTCGCCTGCTGAAGACTGGAATAATCCATAATTTCTGCTATTCTTTGCAGTGAAATTTCTCTGAAGTGCATATTCAGGATTTTCTGACATTCCTCACTTAACTCATTGAAATGCCTGTCAAATATTTTTAATTTAACTGATTCAAGTTTCTTATTTACCGGGGAAGGGGCCGGTATATCCCCTTCATACCAATGCTGGAATTCTTTATACGCCCTGCCTCTCAGTTCTCTTAACCAGATCAATTTGCAAACAGAATAGAGGTAGCCACCAAAACTGCCTGATAATTCCAAATCATTCTGTGTTATTTTCTGGTATATGAGATACAGGGCTTCCTGGAAAGTATCCTGCGCATCCTCTTCTGAACCCTTGTTCATGAGAATCAGATTCTTAATTTCGTGAAAATATGTTTTATATATATACCGGATGATGCCAGTCTTGCTGGTAGCAATACCTTCAATTATCATTTTTGTGGAAGGTTCTGACATTAAATTTGTTGACAGTTGGCAAAATAAATTTAAGAAAAATTGAGTAATAAAAATACTAAATACAAAGAAATCGTAATCACAGGTGCTGGCAGAATCCGGATAGTCAGTCTAAGCGGGCAGGATTATTTATTTATATATTTGAAATATTCGATGATCCATTCAATTTCTTCTTCTGTCACCAATCCTTCATAGGACAGTATTAATCCATTGTTGAATCCTTTCACAACATCAGCGTTGGGTTCATAAACCGACCTGATAATATATTCATCATCAACCTGGATTTCTCTTTCCGCTCCATCTGTTTCCACTGTTTGTTTGGAGCCATAGCCACCCAGATAGGATGGACCTGCAAGTTTTGACCCATCCGAGGAGTGGCAAACATTACAGCCATTTTTCTTTAATACGGCAAAGCCTAATTGCCACGGGGGTTTATCTGCACTATGGGCTACTACTGAAGTATCTTTATACCATTTATCGAAGGCATCCTGCGATAGTACATTAACCCCTGTATTCATATAAGAATGCTGTAGTCCGCAATATTCAGCGCAAAACAAGTCGTACTCACCAACAGCCTGCGGAAGAAACCACATATTCTTTTTTAATCCCGGTGTGCGTCGTCAGCTAAATCAGAACTTTTTCATCCGTTCTTAATACTTTAAATTTAATTTAAATAATTCATATTTATCAGAATTACAGAATTATAAGATCATTTCTTCCTGATTAATTCCGGGAAAAGATATTTTCTTTGCAACATGTCAGATATATCCTAATGTATAAATCTTTATTTTTAGTTTTGATCATTATATGAAATATTTCCAGGATGAAGAAAAATATCTTTTTAAGTATTTTCAAATTCTATTATAATGGGTTCCGGGGTATGACAGTCGGAAAGAAATTATGGCTGATCATCAGCATAAAACTGTTTGTATTTTTTATTATATTGAGACTTCTGTTCTTCCCTGATTTCCTTAAAAGCAAGTTTGATACTGACGAGGAAAAAGGCAACTATGTACTCAACCAACTTACAAAATAAATTGTAATATGTTAGAATCAATTGATCTGTCACTGGTTGACTGGTCACGAGGGCAATTTGCCCTGACGGCCCTTTACCATTGGATTTTTGTTCCTTTAACTCTGG
>CAYZEZ010000140.1:10122-11956 GCA_964477295.1 uncultured Bacteroides sp.
GGGCAATTTGCCCTGACGGCCCTTTACCATTGGATTTTTGTTCCTTTAACTCTGGGAATTACATTCATCATTGCCATCATGGAGACAATCTATGTCAGAACCGGTGATGAACAATGGAAGAAAATTACAAAATTCTGGATGACCCTTTTCGGGATCAATTTTGCCATAGGTATTGCTACAGGGATAATCCTGGAGTTCGAATTTGGCACCAACTGGTCAAATTATTCCTGGTTTGTTGGTGATATCTTTGGAGCACCACTTGCGATTGAAGGTATTCTTGCCTTCTTCCTTGAATCCACTTTTATCGCAATCATGTTCTTCGGATGGAATAAGGTTAGCAAAAAAATTCACCTTGCTTCTTCCTGGCTGGTGGCTTTTGGTGCCAATTTATCTGCCCTCTGGATCCTGGTGGCCAATGCCTGGATGCAATATCCGGTTGGGATGCGGTTTAATCCCGGTACGGCACGGAACGAAATGGTTAATTTCTGGGAAGTCCTTTTCTCCCCGGTTGCTGTAAATAAATTTCTGCATACTATCTCGAGTGGCTATGTGCT
Source organism: uncultured Bacteroides sp. (assembly GCA_964477295.1). Lineage (GTDB taxonomy): Bacteria > Bacteroidota > Bacteroidia > Bacteroidales > SM23-62 > CAYZEZ01. The sequence goes on from CAYZEZ010000140.1 coordinate 10,677, forward strand.
TGCTTCGGTTTTTGTTGTGGGAATAAGCGCCTGGTTCCTGCTCAGGGGCCGGCATATCCTGATGGCTAAAAGAAGTATACTTGTGGCAGCTGTTTTTGGATTACTTGCATCATTTTATGTGATTTACACCGGAGATGGTTCAACTAAACAGATAGTCCATGTCCAACCTATGAAACTCGCTGCACTGGAGGGCTTATATCATGGATCTGAAGGGGTCGGACTGGTTGCAATCGGTATAATGTCAAAATCAGAAGATGATCCGGATAATGAAAACCTGAAAGATTTTGCGTTTAGCATTGAAATACCGAATCTACTGTCCTATATGGCACATGGAAAATTTGATGCATTCGTGCCGGGGGTGATTGACCTGATCGATGGTAATGAAGAACGTGGGATCATGTCTGCAGCCGAAAAAATGGAAAGGGGACGATATGCCCGGGAGGTCCTGACAGACTTGAAGGAGGCCGATGAAGCAAATGATGATTCCAGGTTCGAATCACTGTCGGCCCGATTCAGGTCGGATGATTTCCAGGAACAATATTTCAGGTATTTCGGGTATGGATTTATAGAAAATGCTGCCCAGTTGGTCCCTAACGTACCTTTTACGTTTTATAGTTTCCATACTATGGTTGGACTCGGATTTTACTTCGTGATCTTTTTTATTATTATCCTGGTCATGCTTTTCAGGGGTAAGCTCACCCGGCGAAAGAGCTTGCTGAGGATAGCATTATTCAGTATTCCCCTGGCTTACCTGGCTTCAATGTCAGGCTGGATAGTAGCAGAGATTGGACGGCAGCCCTGGGTGATCCAGGATTTAATGCCAACCTTCTCTGCTGTTTCCCGGTTAGATGCAGGCACCGTTCAGATTACCTTCTGGATGTTCCTGGTAATCTTCACTGCATTGGCGATCGCAGAAGTAAGCATCATGACCCGTCAAATTAAACTCGGACCAAAAGAGGGAGGAAATTAAAATGTTTGGAAACCTGTCACACCTTGCATTGCAACAATACTGGTGGGTAATTATTTCACTGCTGGCAAGTCTGCTCGTATTCCTGATGTTTGTTCAGGGCGGTCAGACACTATTATCCGCCATAGGAAAAACAGAAGATAAAAAAACATTGCTGGTTAATGTGCTGGGAAGAAAGTGGGAGTTTACTTTTACAACCCTGGTTACCTTTGGCGGGGCCTTCTTCGCCTCTTTTCCCCTGTTCTATTCAACCAGCTTCGGGGGAGCGTACTGGGTCTGGATGGCCATCCTGTTCTGTTTCATCATTCAGGCC
>CAYZEZ010000141.1:0-11930 GCA_964477295.1 uncultured Bacteroides sp.
GAACCGATGCGGATTATGTGGTTAAACTGATTGATGTATTCCCTGACACTCTTGACAATTATCCTGAAAATGATAATAATGTCCCTATGCAGGGCTACCAGATGCTGGTCAGGGGAGAAGTGATGCGGGGAAAGTTCAGGAACAGTTTTGTGAATCCCGAACCATTTGTACCTGAGGAGATCACGAAAGTCAAATTTACTATCCCGGACATAGCGCATACCTTTAAGAAAGGACACCGGATAATGGTTCAGGTCCAGCATTCCTGGTTCCCGCTTGTTGACAGGAATCCACAGATATTTACGGATATTTATAAATGTGATGAGTCAGCGTTCCAAAAAGCGACCCAGAGGATTTACTTTGACAAGGATCACCCGTCCAGGATAATTCTCTATAAGCTGGCTGAATAGGACAATTTTTCACAGGTCAGGGGAAAATAATATTGATATATTTGCGGTCCTGATTAATAAATTATTCAAGACATGGAGAAATTAAATTTTGTTGAGATTCTGAAGAACTTCCTCGACAAGTTCGTGGAATGGGCTGTAATCCAATTACCGGCCATCCTTATCCTGGTTATAGCCACATTTATTCTGCTGCGGCTGAATAAGTTCATCATTAAAAAACTCAAAAAAACCGTTATTGGGAGGCTGGAAGATAAAGAAGAAATCGAATCTGCTGAGACAGCCAAACGGGTGGAAACATTGTTGAATATTATCAGGGGTGTGATAAAAATTGTTATATGGACCATGGCCATAATTATTTTACTGAACAAGCTCGGTACTAATATTGCACCTATCCTGGCTGGTGCTGGTATATTAGGGCTGGCCATCGGATTCGGGGCACAGGAGCTGGTAAGGGATTTTATTTCAGGATTTTTTATGCTGCTCGAAAATCAGTTACGCAAGGGAGATGTGGCCACGATTAACGGTACCGGCGGTTTGGTAGAAAACATCCAGATGCGGACAACCATACTCAGGGATTTTTCAGGAACAACTCATGTATTCCAGAATGGCAAGATCAATACCATTGCCAATATGACCAAAACATGGTCAGCGGCAGTTTTTGATATCGGCGTGGCCTACAAAGAAGATACCGATATCGTTTCAGGAATCATGAAAAAAGTTGGTGCTGATTTGCAAAGTGACCCGGCATTTAGTGCAAAGATCATTGATCCTATAGAATTATTCGGTGTGGATAAATTTGCAGATAGTGCTGTTATAATCAAGGCCCGCATTAAGGTTGTCCCTGGTCAGCAATGGACGGTGGCACGCGAATATAACAGCAGGCTTAAAAAAGCCTTTGACGCAAACAGCATCGAAATACCATTCCCCCACTCCACCATCTACTGGGGAGAGAATGTTAATCCGTTGCGGCTGGAACTGGAACAGCAGCTTCGGGATCGTAAGTCGTGAGTTGTTTGTGGTGAGTCCAGGATACGGGAGTTGAGTATGGAGCCTTGATTTCCTTCTGACTGCTGACTGCTGTCTGCTGTCTGCTATCTGCTGTCTGCTGTCTGCTGTCTGCTGTCTGCTGTCTGCTGTCTGCTGTCTGCTTCTTTAAAATGCGTAACTTGGGATCCTATGTATAAGGCCTTTTTTACCATCGTATTGTTTGCCTCAGGGGCCATGTTAAATGCCCAGTATTCCTGGGTAGCTTTTCCGAATACAAATGATTTTGAGTCCGCAATAACCACCTTTGTTTTTGAGGATGAGAATAATATATGGGCAGGCACACTCCTGAAAGGCATTTATCATTTCAGCCATGGGCAATATGTGAACTACAGCGAAGCAAACAGTGACATTCCAGGCAATATCGTGAACAAGATACTCCTTGATGGGAATAACAGTAAATGGATTGCGACCAGCAAAGGTCTGAGCATCATGACAGGAGAATATTTTGAGAACTATACAACAGAGAATTCCAATATCCTTTCCAATCAAATAAATGACATAGCAATAGCACCAGGTGGCAGGCTATGGATTGCCACCCAGGAAGGCGTAACAGAAGGATTGTTTGGAAAGAGTTATAATATGGATAACAGCCCGCTACCTGAGAATTCGATATACTCTGTCTTAATCGATAAACAGGGTGTTGCATGGTTTGGTACAGGCAAGGGCATCGCGACATATGACGGCGCTCAATGGGAATATTATCCATCAGGATCTGAAAGCTTTCCTGGTGGACCAATAAATTATATTCATGAAGATAAAGAGGGAAATATCTGGATATCGGTGGCCGACGAAATCAATGGATTCCTGGCAAAATATGATGGTACGGAATGGATCACCCTCGACGAGTCGGTGGGTTATTCTATCACTGCCAGGATAACATCTATCGTGAATGATTCGAGTGGAATTATGTGGTTTGGGACACATCACGAGGGTCTTGTACAATTCGATGGAATGGAATGGAAAAACTATACTACTTACAACTCCGATATCCCGCTGAATCAGATTATTTCACTTGGAATGAGCCCGATGGGCCAGGTATGGTATGGAGCACGCGACGGATTCGCAAAAATGGAAAAAGTAGCTACGAGTGAGGCAGACATACATAAAACCAGTGAAATGATAATCTGTACTGACCCCTTCAGCGAGACGTTGCGGATCTCAATCCCCGATGCATCTGACGGCCCGTACCAACTATACATTTATGATTTTCTCGGAAGAGAAATTATCAGGATGAATGACCTGGCAAATCAACCGATCACTATTACCACTCAGAAATTGCCAACCGGGATTTATGTCATCCGGGTATCTGGTCAGTTCCAAAAATTCACATCAAAGATTATTTACCTGTAAAACAATTTAATACCGATGAAAAGAATTGCTTTTTCTATCTTGATTTGTACATTTCCTATAATCCTTCCAGCACAAAAACCGATAGCGGTACACCCCGGTAATCCACATTATTTTACCTGGAAGGGAGAGCCGGTGGTACTGGTAACCTCTGCTGAACAATATGGATCGATAGTAAACCTTGACTTTGATTTTGAGAAATACCTGGAAACACTGGGGGAGATCGGGTTGAATTACACCCGTGTCTTCCTTGGTGATTATGTGGAGCTTCCCGGCTATTTCTGCATTGTCACAAATCCCCTTTCACCTGCACCCGGCAGGTTTATTACTCCATCACTCAGAAGTGATGAACCCGGCAAACAATGTGAACGGCACTACAGATATTACTGACAAACAATACCTTACACTTGATAATGGCAATATCCTGGACTACCAGGAAAAGTTTGTCAGGAAGATTGTCCGGGAATTTAACAGGTACGATAACCTGATCATTAATATCATCAACGAACCATGGTTTATTAATGGCGCTTATCCCGGATTCTCAACACCACCTTCAGAGGAAACAAAGGCATGGATCGGACAGGTGTCTGACTGGATCGTGGAAAAAGAAAGCAACCTACCCAACCGGCACCTGCTTTCCATCGATTATTGTAACCTTGGAAAGCCAATCCTGGAGAAGGACCTGGAAACGGTTTTTAAAAATATTTCCGTTATTAATCATCATTATGACAGGGATGCACCGATCCTGATTTGAAGAATCAAATGAAGGTGCTGCTTGATTTCATGAACAGCATTGACTTTGTTCATATGAGACCTTCGCCGGAATCGCTGGCGGTTTATTTCGGTGACCAGGATATCAAATGTCTCGCTGATCCGGGAAAACAATATGCCATATATGTCGCCGGCGGACAACCCGGCAATATTATGTTAAACATTGATAGTGGGAAGTATTCAATAGACTGGATCCGGCCGGTGGACGGCAAGGTCATTCGATCGGAAGTTATTGAAGTCACGAACCACACAATTCGTGTTGACAAACCTGAATATGAGACAGATCTGGCTATGCGCATAGTCAATATGGATTAACCGCACAAAAATTCCGGCTATGATAAAAAATTTATTTTTCCTGCTTGTAATTATATGTATAGTGAATAACTGCAAATCAGATAAGGACGGGCCTGAACCTGTGAATCCGGAAGCTTCCGTTGAGGCACGCGCCCTTTTAAAATTCTTGTATGATATCAAAGGGCGGTATACGCTGTCGGGGCAGCATAATTTCATCAATACAGGATCAAAGTACACGGAACTGGTCCGGGATATAACTGGAAAAACCCCGGTCATATGGGGATCCGATTTCAGCTTCTGTATTGAAGGCGAAAATTTTGCCAGATTTCAACATTGTGGCCCTCTTAACCTGTCGGATCCGTCTGACAGTGCTTTTTTCGATGAGCTGAAACCGGATCAGGCAAGAAGTATGATGATTGATGAAATCAAGAAAAAACATAGGGAAGGCCATATCATTACATTGATGTGGCACGGTTGTTTTCCGGCTGACGGGGAATGTTGTTCCGGGAACAGTATCTGGGCCATGGAAAACAGGCCATCCGATAGCATCTGGAGTGAGCTTTGTACAAACGGCTCGCCCCTGAACCATCAATGGAAGGAACAGATGGACAAAATTGCATTTTATTTGAATCTGTTGCAAAAAGAAAATATTCCGGTTCTCTGGAGGCCCTGGCATGAGATGAATGGAGTCTGGTTCTGGTGGTGCAACCATCCTGGAGATGATGGCTTTAAGAAATTATGGATCATGACGATTGATTACCTGACCCACCATCATAAGCTGAATAATCTGCTCTGGGTTTGGAATACCAATGCACCAAGAGATATTCCGGGGGATGAGGCATTTGACTACGAATTATTTTTCCCGGGACAAGAGTATGTTGATATTCTTGCAGCAGATGTCTACAGAAATGACTACAAACAATCTCATCATGATGATCTGATACAACTAGCTGGCAATAAACCCATTGCCTTTGGAGAAGTAGGAGGGTTACCGGATCCTGAAATCCTGTTGGAACAACCTCAGTGGACCTGGTTTATGAGCTGGGGAAACCTGGTTACCAGGAGCAACAGCGATCAGGCAATAATCGATTTGTACCAGTCATCTCAGGTGCTCACGCTGGATGAGATCGAAAGGGATAACAGGGGCAATTACTCGGTTAAGGAGTAGATTAGGTTCCTGGTTTGGGTTATGGACATTTCTTATGACTTCTGACTTCTGACTTCATTATAATAATCCTTAATTTTGATTTTATTATGATATGGCTTAAACTTACTTCAAAATATGACTGCAATGAAAAGAAGACATTTTATAAAATCGGCCTTAATGACTACAGGTGCCATAACCATGGCAAATTTTCCTTATCACCTGTATGCAGCAACCACCAGGAAATATGCACACGACAGGATAAAGCTCGGGGATTCAGGTATTGAGGTTTCGCGCCTTGCTATGGGGACCGGTACCAACGGAGGTGGAAATAGTTCGGCCCAGACCAGGAAATTGGGTATCAAGGGATTATCAGACCTGTTTTATGCAGCCTATGATGAAGGAATTAATTTCTGGGATTCTGCAGATATGTACGGGTCGCATCCGCACATGAAAGAAGCGCTGAAATATATTAAAAGGGAAGAGGTGGTAATCCTGTCAAAAACCAGGGCAAAAACGGCTGATGAGATGAGATCCGACCTGGAAAGATATAAACTTGAAATCGGGACCGACTATATCGATATCATTCTTTTACATGCTGTGACCAGTCCCAATTGGAGGACTGAACTCAAAGGGGCCATGGAAGCACTTTCTGAAGCGAAGGAAAAAGGGACGGTCAGGATGGTAGGATTATCCTGCCATTCATTGGTTGCACTGGAGGAAGCAGCAGAGGAACCATGGGTGGAATTAGACCTGGCTCGCTGGAATCCAAAAGCATTGCATATGGATGCTGAAGTTGAAACCGTCAGAAAGGTCCTGACCAGAATGAAGAAAAATGGGAAATCAATTATGGGAATGAAAGTTTTAGGGCAGGGAGAATTGACGAAAAAGAAAGATGAATGCCTGCAATTCCAGCTGAACACTGAGTTCATCGACTGTTTTACAATAGGATTTGAGAGCTTCGATCAGTTCAAGGATCTGCAGAAAAGGATCCCTGAAGCCAGCGTGAGAGCATAGTTTTTCTTCGTTCAAGGTTCCGGGTTGCGGATATCTCTACTGTCTACTGTCTACTGTCTACTGTCTACTGTCTACTGTCTACTGTCTACTGATTTAAAATATTTTTCCCCTAACTTCGTCCTGAAAGTATAACCCATTAAATTCATTCAGGATGAATCTCGAAAAATCAACCAAACACCACGGTGGACATCATGCCGGCAGGGAAGACCTGACGGGTGAACATAAAGCAGGCGATGCCGGACAACTGGTCTTTCTGATCATATTTCTGGCCTTATGGATAGCCGATTCTTTTATCTTTCACTGGACAGATTTCCTGACTGATCGATTGGCATGGTATTACTTTACTGCACCAGCCATAGCAATATTATTGATAGCTGGATACCTTGCCTGGCGAGGCATGCGGATTGTATTCGGTGAAATCAGGGAAACACCAAATGTGATAACCAAAGGGGTTTTTTCTGTTGTCAGGCATCCTATTTACCTGGGATCTATCCTGACCTACCTTGGCTTGATCCTCATGACCTTATCCCTGTTGTCGGTTGCCTTATGGGTAATCATCATTATTTTCTACTGGTTCATTTCGAGGCACGAAGAAAAGCTGTTGACCGAAAGGTTCGGGGATGAATATTTGCAGTATATGATGAAAGTCCCAATGCTATTTCCACTCAGATTGAAAATATAATTTTAACCTTTGACCAATTCTTTTGAGTAAAAGGGAATTCGAATTCATATGTTTTATATTTTTTTCTAAAGGCCCAAAACCTGTACATATTGATTCCGGAATCGAACAGGAAATCCGGACAAAAAAAAATATCTGCATTCTTAAGTGCAATATTTGCAAGGGGATGAAACATATTCAGTCAAGGTGCTATATCTCCATCAAGTATTCCACCAGGTTCTGCCCATGATCCAGGCTTAACTTCTTGCGCAGGCGGTACCGTTTTACTTCAATGCTTCGAAGAGATATACTTAGCAGTGAGGAGATCTCCTTGGAGGTAAGATTCATCTTGAGAAAACCACAAAATCTCAGATCACTTGGTGTAAGATTATTATGTTTAGTTTTTAGCTTCTCAAGGTAGTCAGAATTAGCTGCATCGAAATGGACTTTAAAAATCTGCCAATCATCCCTGTTAGAGATATTATGGTCGATGATTTTCATGAGTTTTAATTGCAGTTTGCGGGAAGGTGCATCGAGATCATTTAATTCGTTTCCAATTATTGATTTAAGTCGTTCCAGCAATTCATTTCTCTTATCCAGCATTATAGTATAATTTATCAATTCCTTATTTTTATTTCTTAATTCCCTTTGAAGGTATTCCTGTTTCAACTGTACCATCTCTCTCTCACTTTCACGTTTGATCTTCTCATGATATTCCTTTTGATGATGTTGCAGCCGTAATGTTATGATCTTTCTGGTTATGAGTCCCCCTATAGTGAGAATAATAAAATATGCAATGATAGCAGCCCAGCTTAAATACCAGGGAGGCGATATGTAAAAAGGGAATGACACGGAAGTATGCCTTCCTGACACCACCTCCTCTGCCTTGATCTTAAGTAAATATGATCCTGGTTTCAGGTTATTATGACGGATAACGTTATTAATCCCAAGGTTGATCCAGGGTTCCTCATCTGTGAACCTGTAATAAAATCCTAATAGTTCCTTAGTTAAGCCTGGAACAGAAAAATCAATGAGTAAGTTGCGGTTGCGAAAGGAAATTCTGGGATTAGCAGTGGGACTTATTTCCACTTTTTTTGCAGTGCCTTCTCTGTTTAAGCATTCAAATTTATTTATTCGAATATTATTTAATGGTAATTTCAACTGACTGGCCGGAACCAGGCTATAATCCAGAATGGCAAATCCGTCTATCAGCCCAATTGCATAGTATCCCTCATCTATCTTGTTAATATTTTCTGAATACTCAACTGCTGAGCTTTGTAAGAAATCATATTTAATCTCGTATTTAGGTGCCAGGCTATCATATAAATAATTGTATTGGTCCAGCGAGGACCTGCTGATGAACCAATATTCTGACGGATTCACTGCGTAAATAATGTGAGAGATTGAATCGTTCCCTAATTGCTGGTTTAGCCATGTATAAGGTACAATTCTTTTGTTAAGGTGATCATATGTAAAAAATGACCCTCCATTTGAAAATACGATTGTGTTTCCCATTTTAAAAACATTGATATGATAATCTGAAATAAAACCGTCTTTCTTTCCAAAAGTTATGGTATTTATTATTGAATCCCCAGGATGATTTAGTTGATGCATTTGAAGGCCTTTGTAAGTAGAACTGGCCCACAGATTTCCTTCATGGTCTGCTTGAATGTACTTGATTTCATTGCCTTCGGATAACACTTTTGAAAATTTCCAGATTCCCGATTCTTTTACATACAGTGCAATACCTGTATATATTCCCTGGTATCCGATATTTTCATTATATGGATTCACCAGGATGCTGGCACCTGCAATGTCAGACAACCTGGTTGTGCGGTTGCCGTCAATAATGTATGTTCCAAGGTTAAATCCACAGTACAACTGCCCATCCATCAAATCCAGGCTGAGGACATGTCCTTCTAATCCCGGAACAGCAACAAATTCAGTATTCTCCTGATTGATCAGCCTTTCCCAATCAGCATAAAACAGACCATGATTTGTTCCCAGATATATTCTGTATTTATATTTTACTGAACAGTGAACAGATCCAAGTTTACCGGTCTTATCAGAAATAATAAAAAACGGAGAAGTGATATCGGTAAAATCAATTCCTTCCTCAAGCCCGATCCATATATTATTGCCCGAATCTTTCCATAATGCCAGGACTGCATTGTTCTGTAATCCATTGCTTTTATCAAGGCGGAATTGTATGTTTCCCAGGTAGTCTGTAACTAGCACACCATTGCTGATGGTACCAATTGCAAATAAATGATCGTTGATTTTTATTATCCTGTTTATGTGGTAATTCTTCAGGATGGAGTTATTCTCATTGTCAGGTTGTACAAGCAATTCCCCTATTTTTAAATAGATTCCATTATGTTCTGTGAAGACTATTGAAGTATCATCATTCATCTCAAATATATTCCTGATCCTCAATCCAGACATGAAATCTGGTCCGGGCTCTTTAACCAGCTTCAAATTCTCATCAATGAAGAATAAACCTGTTTTCAAAATACTCACATAAGGTTTGCCCTTGTACTGGAATAGTGGGAGTAATGTATTATCCGATTCAATAATTTTGATAATTTCTTCCCCGTTATAGACAAATATTTTTGAGAAAGAATGCAGGTAAATGTAATCATCCATCCTCATGATCCTCCAGATTGCAACATTTGAAACATCCTCAGGATCAAGCAATTTCTGACTTAATGAAGTGTAATAGAGCTCACCATATGAGTTCCTCTTCCAGTAGCCGAATTCTTCATATGAACCCGTATAGACCTTTCCATCTGAATCTGCAAAAACAGACCTGACTATAGTTATTTCAGGATGCGTATGCAAATGCCATTCAGCACCGTTAAATTCAAGCAATCCATAGGTATTGCCAAAATATAGGATCCCATCCCTGTCCTCTGTTATAGACCAATTCTGATTGGCACCCCCATACTGTGCTTTCGTGAAGTTTTTAACAAAGGGTTGGCTTCTGTAAACTACACTAAACTGTCCATTTGTCTCTGTAGGGCAAATAACCGATATTATAACAAATATCAGGCTGAGGAAGATGAATATTCCTGTTATATTTTTCCTTCCAGAGAACATGTTTTCGGTCGATTGGGATATGTGAAATAAAGTACCAAACAAATTAGGGAATAATTTCGATTTAGTCAAACGCTCTACAACACTACCACAACAAATAGATTTGAAGATATGATGTGGTAAAGAAATAAAACTCTGAAATACAAAGTCTTATAGTGGCTGGCAGTGAAAAATGTTATTTGTGAGTTATTGTTGTGGTAAAGTATGCTGATGGGTCAGTATTTTTTAAGAAATTTAGATGAAGTTGTTTTATTGCCGCAATACATTTAAATCTTCCATGATGAAAACAAGCATTGATCGAAGCAGACGAGAATTCATTAAGAACACTGCTTCAGCGGGACTTGCTTTTAGTCTGGTACCATCCCAGGTACTTGGAGGCAAAGGACACATTGCACCCAGTGATAAAATAAACATTGCCCTGATCGGATGCGGTTCCCGGGCACTGAAACAATTGCCAGGCTGGCTGGAGCGGCCAGAATTGCAGTTTGTTTCTGTTTGTGACCCCAATAAGGAAAGTTATGACTATCCCCTGTGGGGAAAATCACAGGGTGAAACCTGTGGCGTTCCGGGTGGACGTGAAGTCGGCTGGTACAGAATGAATGAATACTATGCAGAAAAACATGGTGAAGGAAAATACCATGCCTGCACGGCATATGAGGATTTCAGGGAGCTTCTTGAAAAAGAAAAGGATGTTGATGCAGTATTCATAATAACCCCCGGCCATCTCCATGCTACGGTCGCCGTAACAGCCATGAAGAAGGGTATTTTAAAATAAATTATCCAGTATAATCGAATAATTACACTAATCCAATTAAATACCAGCCACATGAATACATTACGTTTGATATTAGGCTGCATCATTATTACTGCACTGTTTAACCAGTGCAAAACTGATTCAGGAACAACTGATTTCGAGAAAGAAGGTTATGTTTCACTCTTTAACGGTAAAGATCTGACAGGATGGAAAATACCTGAAGGTGACAACGGACACTGGAAGGTTATTGATGGTGTTATTGATTACGACGCCATGTCTGAAGCGGAGGGTAACAAAAGCCTTTTTACGGAAGAAAACTTTAAAAATTATCAGCTTCATTTAGAGTGGCGGTTCAAGAAGTACAGTAATTTATTCCCAATGCCAGTCGTTCTGCCGGATGGTGATTATGCAAGGGATTCAGCCGGGGAGATCCTCCAATTTATGATGCCGAATTCAGATTCAGGGATATTAATGAGAGGCAGGGATCAGGTCCAGGTCTGGTGCTGGGGCGTCGGGTCAGGTGAGCTATGGGGCACGCGGAATAACGAAGCATTACCTCCGGAAGAAAGAGCCAATGCCGTTCCTAAGTTTCATGCTGACAATCCTGTGGGTGACTGGAACACATACGATATCACCTTGGTTGGCGAACGCGTAACAGTCTATCTTAATGATATTCTTGTTATCGAAAATGGACTGATGCCCGGGTTGCCCGATGAAGGACCAATTGGATTTCAGCACCATGGAGGCATGAATAAAGAAACAGGTGAAATGGAAGGTGCATCAAGCCTTATTCAGTTCCGCAATATCTGGATCAAGGAAATTTAGCAATTGAATGAGCATAAGAAGGATTAATGTAATTTTTTCTGTTACCGGGCAGATTTTTAAATTCAGGCAATGAAAAAAACGCTTATAATACTTGGATTTGGATTGATAATGATCCAGTGCAATACTCAAAAACAGGAAAAGGGTTTGCAAATAATTATGAATTTGTCTGACGAGGACCTGATGACCCTTGTACAAAAACAAACTTTCCAGTATTTCTGGGACGGGGCCGAACCAATATCGGGTTTGGCACGGGAACGGATCCATATTGACGGTATCTATCCGCAAAACGATAAGAATGTTGTAACCTCAGGCGGTTCAGGCTTTGGGATTATGGCTATCCTGGTCGGGATTGAACGTAATTTCATAACAAGAGAGCAGGGTTTGGAGAGATTTGAGAAAATTATTGACTGGTTGGCGCAAGCCGATCGTTTTCATGGAGCATATTCCCATTGGATCCAGGGAGAAACCGGAAAGGCAGTGCCCTTTGGCGCAGATGATGATGGAGGGGATATTGTGGAGACATCATATCTCTTCCAGGGACTCCTGTGTGTGAAACAATATTTCAGGGACGGC
>CAYZEZ010000142.1:0-11921 GCA_964477295.1 uncultured Bacteroides sp.
GGATTTTCAACGATTCTGGGACAAAACGGCGCAGATATTTACAATAATCCAGCCTATGGAGCTGACAGTGTTTCCAGGATGAATTGCGCAAACCATCTTTCTACCATGAGTGAATTCATGAAGATCAATTTGTATAGTTATGCGCTAAGTTCATGGATGGTTGTATTTGACGAATGTCCTGCTTCCAGTAAAAATATTTATTTGTATGGCGTAAAGATCTACAGGGAATTAATAACAAACGAGAAAGACCCTGAACGGATAAACCAGCTGGTTGATACGCTGATGTTGATTTATGATCGCAGAATTGAGAATTTCGGACAGGAAGGATTGGTGTTGGGAAGAAAAGGGATTGATTTACTGCGGTATAAGAGCGAAGCTATTGAAGAAGCATATGGCTATCTGGCACAATCGATTGAAATTAGCAAAGATAAGACTGAAGAGGCCGTGATAGTTACTTACATGCAGATCACCAATGCTCTGTTTAAGATGGGTAAGCTTGATGCTCAGAAAGTCATCGATAACTACCTGGTATCTACTGATATCCTCGATGCAATGTTAAAGAAAGGTACCGATGACCGTGCCGAGACAGCTCTGAGTAATGTGGAAGCTATTTTTTCCGAGAGTGGAGCAGCTGGATGCGATGACCTGATAAATATCTTTACGCCAAAATTTGAAGAGACGCCGGAGGATATAGAATTTTTAAAAAAATTAACCACATTGCTTAAAAAGCAAAGATGTGAAGGGTCAGATCTTTTTGCTGCTGCCTCAGAATCGCTCTATACACTTGAACCCTCATCCGGTGCTGCATATAACCTTGCTAAATTGTTCCTGGTGCGTGAAGATTATAAAAAATCAGCCTCTTATTATGAAGAAGCGATCAAGCTTGAAGAGGATCCCGATACAAAAGCAAATTACTTCTATGAACTTGCCCTGATTGAGTTCACGAAATTCGACCAGTACGGTGAGTCGAGAAGTAATGCACTGGCAGCCATCAAATTAAATCCCGATTGGGGAGCTCCGTATATTCTTATAGGAAATTTATATGCTTCCAGCAGTAAAACCTGCGGGGAAAACGATTTCGAAAAGAGTACCATATTCTGGGTGGCAGTTGATAAATTTATAAAAGCAAAAAACGTAGATGAGTCTGTTACAGCTGAAGCAAATGAACTGATCAATAAATATGCACAATACTTCCCAAACGTGGAGGATGCCTTTTTCTATGGGTTCCAGGAAGGGCAAGACTATACAGTAGGATGCTGGATCAACGAATCAACAACTGTAAGAACAAGATCTAATTAACCTAAGTTGCGAGTTGCGAGTTGCTAGTTGCTAGTTACGAGTTGCTAGTTGTCTGAATAATAGCCACTTATGATTTAGTCAATTACACCTATTTGAAAACGGCAAAACAACTAAGTCATTGAATATTAATGTTATAACTAGTAACTAGTATCCAGTATATAGCAACTTGAATTAATTAGGAGTATACTCTGCGACAGATTTGATTCTATTCCTATCATCCTTTCAAATCGACCAGGCAACAAATAACATTTCTATACCATACTTGCCGATCTACCTCATTTACTTCTTCTTTCTGTCAGGTTAAGAAATATTGATTTTCATGTACCTGTTTATATGGAATATTCTAAATTTAACATAAAATTAATATTGAGAGTCTGATCTTCCCTAAATGGAATAAACAATTATATTATTTTTACCTCGTTCATTTCTCATAAACAAGAATGGAGATTTATTATATTATCATTGTCGCTGTTCTATTCCTCCTCGCAATTTCCGACCTGATTGTTGGTGTTAGTAACGACGCAGTTAATTTTCTGAATTCAGCAATTGGTTCAAAAGCTTCCGCTTTCCGTTGGATCATAATCACTGCAGCCGCAGGTGTATTAATCGGAGCCACCTTTTCGAGTGGTATGATGGAAGTTGCCAGGAAAGGGATCTTTCATCCGGATCAGTTCGTTTTCGCTGAGATCATGATCATTTTCCTTGCGGTTATGATGACTGATATTCTTTTGCTCGACCTCTTTAATACTTTCGGACTTCCTACCTCTACAACTGTTTCAATCGTTTTCGAGTTATTGGGAGCAGCCGTTGCTGTCTCTATTATAAAAATCCGGCACACAGGTGAAGCCCTGGCCAATATGAGCAATTATATTAATACAAGTTCTGCCCTGTTGATCATCTCCGGTATCCTGTTATCCGTATTTATTGCTTTTCTGGTTGGGATTATTATACAATGGATAGTACGGGTTGCATTTACATTTAGTTATGAAAAAATGTACCGGTATGTGACTTCCGTTTGGGGAGGTATTGCCATTAGTATCATTACTTATTTCATTGTAATTAAAGGGGCTAAGGGATCTTCACTGCTACCTCAAAATTCAGTAACCTGGATTAAAGACCATACCTGGATGATACTTTTATTCAGCCTTATAGGTTGGTCAGTCATATTTCAGATAATAATCCTTCTTACGCGGATAAATATTCTGAAAGTTATTGTTATGATCGGCACATTTGCTTTGGCCATGGCTTTTGCAGGTAATGACCTGGTAAACTTTATTGGTGTTCCCATGGCAGGATTTGAATCCTTCAAATCCTTTTCCACTGCCAGCCTTTCAGATCCCTCTGCGTTTTCTATGACGTCCCTTGCAGGTCCAATTAAAACGCCCATATTTTTTCTGCTGGCAGCGGGTGCCATAATGGTTGGGACATTGTTTTTCTCCAGAAAAGCAAGATCTGTCACTGCTACAACGATTGATCTCAGCAGGCAGGATGAGGGCCATGAAAGATTTAATTCGTCCCTGCTGGCCAGAAATCTGGTCAGAGGTTCCATTCATGTTAATAATGTTTTTTCAAGGATCTTTTCAAAATCATTAAAAGGAAATATCGATAAACGATTTGATCAAAAAGCCTTTAGGGATAGAAAAAAGAAAGAAAATATCTCTTTTGATCTTGTCAGAGCTTCTGTTAATCTTGTGGTGGCCAGTGCACTAATCGCATTGGGAACATCTTTAAAATTGCCTTTATCAACTACCTACGTAACATTTATGGTTGCCATGGGAACATCACTGGCTGACCGTGCCTGGGGCAGGGAAAGTGCAGTGTACCGGATTACAGGCGTAATTACAGTAATTGGAGGTTGGTTCTTCACTGCCCTGTGTGCATTTATCGTTTCATTCGTTCTGGCCCTCCTCATTCATCTCGGAGGGTTCATTACCATAAGTATAATGCTCCTGCTATCCGTGTTCCTTATCATTAAAACACATGGTCTTCACAGAAGAAGAGACCAAAAGGAAAAATCTATCATTGAGGAATCCGTATTTTCATACGGTGATGATAAAAATGTTATAGATTCCTGTAATAAAAATGTCAGAAAAACCCTCTCCCCGATACCCGAGATATATGTGATATTGATCGATGCCCTGTCTGAAACGAAAAGAAAGAAATCAAAAAAGGCCATGGAAGAGGCAAATGAATTAGGAAAATTCACCAAGCGTTTAAGAAATAACCTCCCGCAGGTTATTTCAAAATTAAATGTGGATGAAGTTGAGACAGGTCATCATTATGTGCAGGTGATAGACTATTTAAGTGAAACCGTGAATTGCCTTATTCATATTGCTCATCCCATATTTGAATATATCGATAACAACCACCCGCCATTATCTTCAGCCCAGATAGAAGATCTTAAGGATTTCAGCATCCAGTTAAACAAATTGTTCAAAGATGTGCGTAAAATACTTTCTGAGAGCACATTTGAGAATATTGACAAAATTGTTACCCGGCAACAAGAGTTAATGGAACTGATCATTAAAATGAATAAGCGTCAGCTGAAAAGAATAAAGAATCAGGAGAATGGAACCAAAAACAGTGCGCTGTATATGAACATTCTTTCGGAATCAAAAAACCTTCTTTTACATACAGTTCATCTTATAAAGGCAACAATGGCCTTCGTTCATTATAGCCTTAATAACGGCACATTGGTTAAGAATGAAAACTAAAAACTGAATTTTGATACCCGGGATTTGAGACCGGGATAAATCATGAATCAGTGAAGGAGGTACCTGCTAGCCTACAAATTTATAACCAACACCCTTTATCGTCTTTATATATTCCTCCCCTATTTTTTCCCTCAGTTTACGTATATGAACATCAATTGTCCTGTCACCAACAATGATCTTATCTCCCCATACGGAATGAAAAATTTCCTCCCGGGTGAATACTTTTTCAGGCCGGGAGATTAAAATATTAAGCAGTTCAAATTCTTTTTTCGGGAGAGCAATATCTTTCCCGTCTTTAACTACTAAATACCTGTCTTTATCGATAACAAAACCAGCCTTACTTTCCACAATTTTTGCCGACGAAACAATTGCTTCATCGGTTGAATGGTATCTTTTGAGAAGAGCCCTGATACGACTCAGAAGTACTTTTGGCTTAATTGGTTTGGTTATGTAATCGTCTCCGCCTGCATCAAATCCGGCAATCTGGGAATAATCCTCACCCCTGGCTGTAAGAAATGCGATAATGGTTTTATTCAGGGAAGATATTTTCCTAATTTCCTCGCAGGTTTCCACACCATCCATTTCAGGCATCATGATATCGAGCAGGATGATATGCGGAATTGTCTCCCTGGCTTTTTTTACAGCCTCAATACCATTATTGACAGAATAGACTTTAAATCCTTCTTTCTTAAGATTATACCTAATAAATTCAATGCTGTCAGGATCGTCATCAACAAGCAGAATCTTATAATTCTCAAATTCCGTCACCATATATGCGAATTTTCATTTTGGACGATAATCTAAAATTATAAAATATCTTGAATATTAGATCTAACGATAAAAAAAGAAGCTGTCTCAAAAGTGCCTTTTTTTAATTTAATAATTTCAGGTTACAGGGGCTTTTGTTTCTCTATCAGTATCTCAAGTTCTTTATTGTATGAGGAACTTGACAAATTCGCTTCAATGCGCTTTTCCTCATAAGAGATATAGTCAGTTTTTATCTTATACCGACCAGGTTTTAAAACGCTGAGCTCAAATTTCCCTTCAAAGTCTGTGTATGTCATTTTATCGGTATTATCAATTTCAACCATCACACCTGCCAGGTACTCTCCTGAGTCTTTATCCTTAATGGTTCCTTCCAGCAAAAAAGCCCCGGATGTTTTTTGATTTTTCTCATCACCATCAGCCACAAGAGGCAGTGTGAAAAGCATTAGAAGTAAAACAATTGTATATCTCATTTTTATTGATTTATGCAGTTTCAATTTTGGATGTAATAATATTGCATAGTTGTTAACTGTTAATTATTCGTTGTTTATTTTTATGTTAAGTTTATCAACAATGAATCATTCTACTTCATATTAATTTAACTTTAAACCCATCCATTAATTCATTGTCAGCCATGCGAATAAAAAGGCATCTGTTGTTAATCTCATTATTGGTATTACCCTTTATTAATCTCTCTGCTCAAATAGACACGCTGCCTACTCCACCTGATTACCCGGCAGGGAAAGTATATGGTCGGATCTTCGCCAATGTATACAGGAGCATAGGCCATGAAAACAAATCTGCAGCTTTCGAGGTAAGAAGAGCCTACTTCGGATATTCTGCAAACCTTAACGAATATTTTTCTGCTGAAGTGAAATTGGATATTGGCAGTCCAAATGATATTTCCGAATATTCCAGGATAAGAAGATATGCTTATTTTAAAACGGCAGCATTATATTACAAGAAAAACAAAATCTATTTCAAGTTCGGTATCATTGATATAGATCATTTTGACCTTCAGGAAAGATGGTGGGGACACAGATACATTGAAAAATCTTTCCAGGACAAATTTAAATTTGGAAATAAGGCAGATCTGGGTGCAAGTTTTCATTACCGGTTCAGCCCAATTATATCTGCTGATATAACCATGATGAACGGTGAAGGGTATGCAAACCTGCAAAGTGACGATCATTTTAAAACAGGACTTGGCGTTTCGGTTTATCCACATAAAGATCTAATAATCAGGGTGTTTTCAGATATTGTAAAGAACAACATTTCACAATCGACATTATCCACCTTTCTGGGTTATAAATTCAGACCTGTAACGATAGGGCTTGAATATAACTACAAATTCAATAAAAGTCATTTACCCGATCACGACCAGTGGGGATATTCATCCTATATTTCATATCAGCTGAATGAAAAATTCGAATTATTCGGACGGTATGACAGGTTGATGTCAAATATACTGAATGAAAGCGATCAGCCATGGAACCTTGCAGAAGATGGATCCTCCATTATATCAGGTCTGGAATATCAACCTGTTAAAGGATTAAAGATGGCATTGAATTACCAGGACTGGTACCCTTATGCAGCCAATCTGGATAACCAGACATATGTTTTCTTAAATTTTGAAATCAGGTTTTAACCGATAAAAACATACTCTATTGAAATCAAATCATCTTTTTTTTATTCTAATTCTGATATTGGCCTTTTCGGTTCAAAACTGCAGGAAAAGCGAATATATCATTGATGAAGAGGAAACGGTCCGGGACCTTGGAAGTGGAACGGGGACTGTAACATGGACCAAAGATAAAACCTATCTCCTTGAGGGATTTGTTTTTGTCAATGACGGGCAAATCCTTACAATAGAAGCTGGTGCCGTCATACGTGCAAGAACCGGGCAGGGTACCTCAGCAAGTGCACTGATCGTCGCAAAAGGAGGCAGGATAAATGCAGAAGGAACCCCAACAGAACCAATTATTTTCACGTGTGAAGGAGATGACCTGAAAGGATCGGTTCCGGTAAAAGCAAATGGTCTTTGGGGTGGACTTATTATCCTTGGGAATGCCAGGTTGAATTCAGAATTCAATGAAAATTCGATTGAAGGGATCCCAATCAGTGAACCCAGAAGCGTTTATGGGGGCAATTATGATGATGATAACTCAGGTATCGTGAAATATGTTTCAATCCGACATGGTGGAACAAATATTGGTGAAGGAAATGAGATCAATGGATTGACCCTGGGTGGCGTGGGAAGCGGGACCATCATTGAACATGTTGAAGTCATTTCAAATACCGATGACGGATTTGAGTTTTTTGGTGGTACCGTCAATTGCAAATACCTTGTTGCTGCATTTTGCGGAGATGATGCATATGATTATGATGAAGGCTACCGGGGAAACGGTCAATTCTGGTTAGGCATTGAGGCAGAAAACGGAGGAGACCATCTACTGGAAGCCAACGGTGGCATATTCCCGGAAAATGGACGGCCTTATTCTATACCATCACTGTATAATATAACCCTCATTGGATCAGGACATGATTCTGGGTTAAGATTGATCGAATTCAGCAGAAATGCAGGCGGTATAATAGCTAACTCCATCCTTGCAAACCAACAATATGGAGTAGCTCTTGAATATAAGGAAGATTTAGAGAGCAGCTATCAGCAATTTGTTAATCAACACTTACAGTTATTGAATAATCTTTTTTATGACATCCATGATAATGATCCTGATAACCAATTCTTTGTTTATGCTGAAAATGCTCTGGATATAAGCGAAGAGGACTCCGGCTTCAAAGATCATTTTGAGGATGGAAATAACAAGATAAAGGACCCAGGAATTATCTATTCCGGTGGATCATTAAACCCGGTTCCACAGATTTCTTTTGATACCCTTGCTGAGAATCCATCAGAATGGTTTGATGAAGTTGGATTTAAAGGTGCCTTCGGTACATTTAACTGGGCCTCCGGCTGGACACTTCTAAGCCAGTCGGGGTATCTGAGCGATTAAAATACCTAATAAATGTTGTAACAATTTCTTAATCTCATAAATGTTCCTCCCGGATCAGGTCATAAATAGTCTTAACCGGGGTAAATGTCTCTGTTGGGACCTCAACAAACAAGGTATTCCATCCTGCCATAGAACCATTCCATAAACCTGGAAGCTCCTGTGCCTTAACGGGTTTGCCTGATATTGATTTCTCCGATATAAATCCTGTTTGAGGATCCCTGAATTGCAAAAGATCGAAGCTATTGCCCTGATAGTCTTTGACTGCGCAAACCAGATCGACCGGATTGAAATGTGTTGATTGTTCCAACAAATCTGACTGCCCGGGAGAGATCTGAGCTGGCTCAACAATCTGCAGGTTAACTGTACCATCATTTTGTCTGACCCAGAATGGTCCGCCTCCCGGCTCCCCTGCATTTTTCACCATTCCTGCTATCCGGATTGGTCTGTTAAGTATCATAAATAAAGATGTTTTCATATCATTAGCTGATCCAATATCCACGTGCTCTTCCATTTTACACATATTGGCACCTACGAATTCACAAATCTCCTTCAACCGTTCTTTCGATGCTTCTGGGTCTTCCAGGTCCCTGAGATACCCGAAAACGCGGTTCTGGAACTCAATCAATAACCCGGCCAGGGCTTGCTTATATCTTTTGGTCAGGCCCTTCATCCTGTCAGGGGCAATGTTATCAATGTTTTTAATGAAAATAAGATCTTGCTCCAGTCCGTTCAGATTCTCCAATAGGGCTCCATGACCACCCGGTCTGAACACGATATGCCCCTCATCATCGCGGAATGGATTATTATTCAAATCAACCGCAATGGTATCCGTATAGGGTTGCTGGATTGAAAAATCAACTATATACCTGACCCTGTATAAATTTTCATAAACTGTCCTGACCGATTCAAGGTGGCTCTTAAACAAATCAATATGTTCCGGGGAAACCGTAAAATGAAGCCTGACTTCAGAATTACCTGATTTTGCGTATTGTGCTCCTTCTACCAGGTGTTCCTCAAAGGATGTGCGCGAATGATCAGGATATGTATGAAACCGGATCAGGCCTTTTGGCAGCCCGGCGTATCCGAGGCCCTGCTCAGATAATATCATCTGTATCACCGTACTTGCCTTATTATTGCGAACCAGTTCATCCATTTTCTTTCCGTAAGCCTGCATTTTCTCCTTTAATTCTTTGGCAAAGGGCAGTTTGTTAACAGATAGAAACAGATTTTTCAGGTCGGGGAAGGTGCGCAGCAAGGATGCTTCATTGTTCACTCCCTCTGCTTTTTCAAGGTAAGCAAATAATTCCTTGAACATCCGGGTTGCCGCACCTGACGATGGTACAAACTTAACAACATCAAGCCTGTCAGAGCGGCTTTTATATACCTGGATGTATCTTTTAATATCCTGATCCGATAGTTGTATGATCCCGTTTCCAATGCTTGCAGGGGCACCCAGATGTATATAGGGGAATCCATTCCTGAAGTTTTCAAGCTGTACCTCAACCTGTTCAATGGATATCCCTTTTTTTTCAAATAACTCCAGGTCCTTTTGATTAAACATAACTTATGAATTTAATTTATTCACACTCCACGACTCACGATTCACGATTCATAGCTTTATCCCTTCCCTTGCTCAATGCCTGAAGATTCAAATTCACCACTTCTTCTCCCTTCCTACCGAACACATCCCGTATGCCGTCCTCAAAACTGCTGTACGGGATATCCAGAAAGGGTGTGGCTGCTCCTAAAATGACCATATTGCCGGCTTTCTTTGTTCCCAGGTCTGATGCTATCTTATCTGCATCCAGAATAATATGGTTAGGATATCTTCTGATCTCTGTGTAAATTTTTTCTATACCCGGATAATCCGGGATATTGACATAAGGATTTGAATTGGTGATGATCCATCCTTCCGGAGACAAACAGGCAATATACCTCAAGGCTTCCATTGGTTCAACCGCGATAATCATATCAGCCATGCCCATCGGTATAAGATCTGAAGCGATTTCTTTATCTGAAATCCTTAAATTGGAGTGAACAGCTCCTCCCCGCTGGCTCATACCATGCACTTCAGCCTGTTTCAGGTTCAGATTATTTCTGAGCGCTGCCATGCCTATTGATGCAGCGATTGAAAGGATTCCCTGACCTCCTACTCCAGCTAGAATTATATCCTTTTTCATAGTTGATTGCTTAAAATTAGTTCCAGGTTCCGGTTCTTCGCGTCACACGTCACTTCTTCTTCCTAAGGGCTGTTTGGATGCATTCCCGCTCTGAAAGCACTACAGATACGCCATCATATTCCAGTTCCTCCCTGATGATATTTACATTTTCCTGGTGGTGCTTTTTCAGGGGAACGATGGTCCTGATATGACTTGTCTCCACACCCACCCCCTTGCATATTTCTGCCAACCGGCCCGTACCAGCGGATTTCTGACCACCCGTCATGGCAGTGGTTGAATTATCGGAGATAATAACTGTAATGGGCGACTTATCATTCACCGCATCTAACAGCCCGGTAATTCCTGAATGCGTAAACGTTGAATCGCCAATTACAGTGACAGCCGGTACCAAACCTGCATCTGCAGCTCCCTTGGCCATGGTAAGCGATGCCCCCATATCCACACATGTATAGATGGCATTATAGGGTGGATAAGCTCCGAGAGTGTAGCATCCGATATCAGAGAATACCCGCCCTTCGCCAAAACTGGCAATTGCCTCATTAAGGGCCACAAAAGTATCTATATGACTGCATCCCTTACACAGAGCGGGGGGACGATTAGATACAAGATCGGGCACTTCATTGATCTTTTTTCCGGGCAGTCCCAGCGCTTTAGCTACCAGGTCGGGATTCAATTCTCCAGCCCTGGGCAGATAACCATCCATCCTTCCATTTATCTCCGGACCATCATCCAAATATCCCCTGAGCATCTCCTCCAAAAGTGGAAATCCTTCCTCGATCACCAGTACCTTATTATTTACTTTCATAATCAGCTCCCTTATCATATCAACAGGAACAGGATACTGGCAAATCTTTAATACCGGATAGGGGGATTTATGATCTTCAAAATTTTCTATCAGGTAGTTGTATGCCAATCCGCACGCTATGATACCAAATTCTCTATTTGGTCCGTCGATCAGGGCATTAAATGAACTTTCCTTCGCTTCCTGCTCAAAATCCTTCTGAAGATCCAGCAGATGATTATAACTATTCCTGGCCATGCTGGGCAATAGTATAAACTGTAATGGATTTCCAGGTAATTTGAGTTCATTCTGCTTTTGCTCCGCTTTTCTTCTGATGCCGGCCCTTGAATGGGCAAGCCTGGTTGTGAGCCTGAGGAGTACAGGAACATGAAACTTTTCCGACAATTCAAATCCATAATAGGCCATATCATAAGCTTCCTGCTGATTGGCCGGCTCCAGGACCGGTATCATGGCAAATTTCCCATAATAGCGCGTATCTTGCTCATTTTGAGATGAGTGCATCGAAGGATCATCAGCAATAGCATATACAAGACCCCCATTCGCACCGGTAACTGCAGAATTCACAAAAGGGTCAGCTGCAACATTTAAACCTACATGTTTCATGCAAACCAGGGCCCTTTTCCCTGCATACGACATACCCAGAGCAGCTTCCATCGCTGTTTTCTCGTTGCTTGCCCATTCACTCCGGACATTATTCCGGCGTGCCATGAGAGAGGCCTGGACATATTCGGTAATCTCAGTTGATGGTGTACCCGGATATGCATAACATCCTGATAAACCTGCGTCCAGTGCTCCCTGGGCAACGGCCTCATCTCCCAGTAACATTAGTTTTTCCATACTCACAATCTGTTATAGTCAGGATCCTAAATTAGAAAAAAATAACAGGGCTGAAAAGAGTCGCAGGATGTTTTATAATCCCATGTAATCTGCTTTAGAACATCAGCTCATCACAGTCATTACGAGTCTTCTGGATCTACCATGATCCCTGAACTCACAGAGGTATATCCCTTGCCAGGTGCCCATGTTTAACCGGTGATTGGTAATAGGGATATTAATGGATTGCCCCAGGATAGATGATTTCAGGTGGGTCGGCATATCATAGTTAATCGATATTAATACTTATATTTGTATTGATTTTATTTTAATC
>CAYZEZ010000143.1:0-11894 GCA_964477295.1 uncultured Bacteroides sp.
AATCGGTAAAAGCGATTGGGTGGTTCATTGAAGAATACGGGATTGCCCAGATCTCAATTAACCTCACCAATATTAATATCACTTCCATCCATAAAGCCTTTGATGAGGTTTGCAGGAGGGCGGATGCACGGGGGATCCGTGTCACAGGTTCTGAACTGGTCGGGCTGGTTCCCCTGCATGCCATGCTGGATGCGGGAAGATATTTCCTGAAGAAGCAAAAACGGTCACTCGGAGTATCCGACGGTGAGCTCATTAAGATAACCGTAAAATCACTTGGTCTCGATGACCTGTATGAGTTTAAGCCGGAAGAAAAGATCATTGAATACATGCTTGAAGACAGCAATATGAAACAATTGGTTCACATGAACCTTAAGGAGTTCATGGAAGAAACGGCCTCGGAATCATCAGCTCCCGGAGGAGGATCGATCAGTGCTTATATGGGAGCACTCGGATCGGCCCTGGGCAGCATGGTTGCTAACCTCTCATCACACAAACGCGGATGGGATGATCGCTGGGAAGAGTTTTCTGACTGGGCAGTGAAGGGAAAAATCTGCCAGGAAGAGCTCCTTTACCTTGTGGATGAGGATACACGGTCATTTAACAAGGTCATGGAATCATTCGGATTGCCGAAAAAGACCGATGAAGAAAAGATATTGAGGGACCAGGCCATCCAGGATGCCACAAAAGTAGCCGTAAAAGTGCCTTTCCGTGTTATGGAAGTCGCTCATAATGCCCTTGATGTGGTTTTTGGCATGGCTGCCACAGGAAATCCCAATTCGGTTTCCGATGCCGGTGTTGGTGCCCTCGCTATCCGGGCAGCCGTGATGGGTGCCCACCTGAATGTAAAGATAAATGTCCCGGGATTAAATGATAAAAAGTTTGTTGCTGACATAACAGGGAAAGCGCAATCGATTGAAGATAAGACGATTAAAAAGGTTGAAGAGATTCTGAACCTGGTAAATTCTAAAATACAGGAATTGTAGCTCTCTGTCATTCCGAACTTGTTTCGGAATCTAATACATTGTTGCAAAAGATCCTGAAACAAGTTCAGGATGACCTTACACCTCCTAATGTTCTATAACATCTAATACTCCTACAATTCGGTAAATTCACCATTGTTATTTATAATTTGTCTAAATTACTACCATCCTTATAGCACTTAGAGTCAGAATTGTTTTGGCTTTTTCAAATTTTTCTTAGATTTACCCACGTTTGAATAATTATTTTCCTGTAAACCTAAAATTTTTATCTATGAAAAGATTTGTTCTCTTCCTGACACTGCTATTGTTTGCAGGCATTCAGCTGTTGCAGGCGCAAGCAGTGGAAATCAGTGGTACGATAACAAACTCTGATGATGGAACCCCTGTGCCGGGGGCATCAATCATTGTTAAAGGTACTACTATTGGTACAGTGACTAGCTCGGAAGGTGAATACGTTCTGCGTATTCCCGAAGATGCTACGGAACTGGTAGTAAGTTTTGTGGGCTTGAAGACGCAGGATATTCGGATCGAAGGCAGGACAGCTATAGATATTGTCATGGAGCCGGATGTTTTGGGTCTTGACGAGGTCGTTGTGACCGCCCTCGGTATCACCCGTGAAAAGAAAGCACTTGGATATGCTGTCCAGGATGTATCGGGCGATGAGCTCGCTAAGGCTAAAGAAACGAACATTGTTAACTCCCTTCAGGGACGGTTAGCAGGTGTTCAGATCACCAACTCCGACGGTGGTGTTGCCTCAGGTTCAAGGATCATTGTAAGGGGTCTTGCCAACCTGACAGTAGGTAACGACAACCAGCCCCTGTTTGTTGTGGATGGTGTGCCGATTTCCAACTCTTATTCACAACCGACACAGTATGGCGGAATGGACTATGGTAATGCTGCCATGGACCTGAACCCAGCCGACATTGAAAACATCAGCGTGCTGAAGGGTGCAAACGCTGCAGCCCTCTATGGTTCACGCGCCGTTAATGGTGT
Organism: uncultured Bacteroides sp.; assembly: GCA_964477295.1. Lineage (GTDB taxonomy): Bacteria > Bacteroidota > Bacteroidia > Bacteroidales > SM23-62 > CAYZEZ01. The sequence goes on from CAYZEZ010000143.1 coordinate 1,974, forward strand.
GGTTCTTATCACAACCAAGACCGGTGCTTCAAAGAGCCAGAGGGGAATAGGCGTTACCTTTGAGACAAACTGGATGTGGGATAACATCCTCGTTCTTCCAAAATACCAGAACGAGTATGGCCAGGGTGGCCAGATGGAGTTTGAATATGTGGATGGTGCCTATGGCGGTATCAACGACGGTGTCGACGAAAGCTGGGGTCCTAAGCTTGATGGAAGATTGATTCCTCAGTGGGACAGCCCGTATGATCCCGAAACAGGTATTCGTACACCTACTCCATGGATACCCCAACCTGACAACGTAAAGGACTTTTTCGAAACCGGTCACAGGATTACCCATAACCTTTCCTTCCAGGGTGCATCAGACAATGCCAATTTCCGTCTGTCGTATTCTAACCAGGATGTAAAAGGTACGATACCTGCTACCGACCTGAAAAAGAATACCCTGAATTTAAGTTCCGGTTACAATGTCACTAAAAGACTGAAGGTTGGCGGTTCCGCTACATATATCAGCAACAAGAGTGATAATATTGTAGAGAACGGTTATAACCAGGGTAACCCGTTACAGAGCCTGGGTCAGTGGTTTGGCCGCCAGGTGAACATGCAGAACCTCCAGGACCTGGCCGGAACTATCGACCCGATTACCGGATATCCTATGAGCTGGAACCACAGTTATCACGACAACCCATACTGGTTGCTGCATAACAACACCAATTCAAGGAACAGGGACAGGATAATTGGAAACCTTAACCTGAATTATCAGTTCACCGATTGGCTGGCGTTCAAAGCCGTCGTCGGAACCGACTGGTATATTGAGGACCGTAGTGAAAAAACAGCTCACCTTACAAATGGTGACCGTCAGGGTGCTTATAGAGCACGTTCATATCGCAGGAGCCAGTTGAATGCCAACGGTGCATTCACATTCAACAAGACCATCGGATCAGATTTAAGTGTGATTGCTTCCCTGGGTGGTGAGTTCAATAAGTATAATGCTCAGAACCATGGAACTGATATTTCCGATTTAATTGTTCCTGATCTGTATTCTGTTTCCAATGCTGCAGTTGCTGCAACAACCACTTTGAGTGAGACACATACAGAATTACAGAGTGCATTCGGTACACTGAATCTTGGTTTCAGGAATTATCTTTTCCTTGATATAACAGGAAGGAATGACTGGTCATCAACTCTGCCGATTGACAATAATTCGTATTTCTACCCATCCGTTTCATTGGGTGCTGTGATTACAGAAGCTATCGGACTTCAGTCAAATATTCTTTCATATGCTAAAGTACGTGCAAGTTATGCTGAAGTGGGTGGGACCGCTGGTGCATACCAGTTGAACGGTGTGTTTAACTCATCAGAGCCATTCAACGGTCAGCCTTCATTGTCATATACCAACACCATTCCTCCGCTCGCTCTTAAGCCACAGAGGAAGAAGTCGATCGAGCTGGGTGCTGACTTAAAATTCCTGCAGAACAGGCTGGGACTTGATGTTACCCTGTATAAGGAAAACACTATCAACCAGATCCTGAACATTGCTATCTCCCGTACTACAGGATTTTCCTCTCAGACCATTAACGCCGGGAACCTGCAGAATAAAGGTATTGAGGTGCAATTCTATGCTTCACCTGTAAGAACAGCCGACTTCTCATGGGATATCATGGCCAACTGGTCAGCCAATGAGAACCTGGTGGTTGAACTCTATGAGGATATGAATTATCTCTACCTGTATTCTGGTTCATGGTATGCAGAAGTGCACGCCAGGCCGAATGAAAAATATGGTACCCTCTGGGGATATGCCCTTGTAAGAGAAAACCAGGAAAAAGTATACTATGATGATGCTAAAACACAGCTTTCTCATATTCTGTATACTGGAAGGCCAATTGTTAGCACCGGCGGATTCTATACCCGTTCAAATGCAAGAACTGATCTCGGATCAGTTTATCCTGATTGGTTTGGTGGCGTGAACAACTCGTTCCAATACAAGAACCTGACAGCCAGCTTCCTGGTCGACTTCCGGAAAGGTGGAGTGGTCTACTCTATCACTGACTGGTTCGGACATTATGCAGGTGTTATGGAAAAAACTGCCGCTGTAAACGACAACGGAGTTAATATCCGTGAGCCGGTTGAAGACGATGGCGGTATTAATGTTGAAGGAGTATATGGTTATCTAAATACAGACGGAGATGTTCAATATACCGATGCCGATGGAAATGATGTGGATTCTCCGGTTGTGAGTACTTCATACGCTGATGGACAGGACTTCTATAAAGACTACTGGGGAAAAGTTGAGCTTTCCACTTTCGATGCCAGCTTTATTAAGTTACGTGAAGTAACCCTGGGCTATACTTTCAATAATATACCGGCCCTGCAAAGAGTAGGTATCAGTAGCCTGAACCTTTCATTACTCGGTCGTAACCTCTGGATCATTCATAAGAATACTCCGGATATCGATCCCGAGACCGGAATGGGTGCAGGAAACTACGTAGGTATGGAAACCAACACTATCCCTTCAGTTCGTTCAATGGGATTCAACCTGAAGGTTAATTTCTAAAATATCCTGTATAACTTTAATAAATTATGAGAATCATGAAATATATAATTTCAATTTTATTCACCGTGATCCTGATATTCGGATCATGTACGGATCATTTTGAGGAATTGAACAAGAGCCCGAACAATCCTGTTGACGTGCCTGCTATCAATATCTTCACGAAAGCGATCCAACAATCTGTCGGCCGCCAGGATGGTGGCTGGATTCAACATACATACCTCGGTTGCTGGTGCCAGCAATGGACCAAGGTACAGTATATTGATGAAGACAAATATGAACCGAGAGATATGTCGGGTGACTTTGATGCCCCGTACTACGAGGAGCTAGCTGACCTGAAAATAGTTATGGATAAAGCTACAGAGAATGAGGATGATGCCCTGCTGGGAGCCGCACTCGTAATGAAGTCATGGGTATTCATGCACCTGACAGATATGTTTGGAGATATCCCTTATTCTGAAGCCTTACAGGGTTTTTCAGCAGATGGTGATATCACTCCTGCATATGATACTCAGGAAGATGTTTACATGGGGATCATTGCTGACCTGGAACAGGCCAATACACTGCTCGGATCCACAACTGTTAATTTTGGCAGTGGTGACATCATGTATGGTGGTGACCCGGTCAAGTGGCAGAAGTTTGCGAACTCTCTCAGATTGAGAGCGCTGAACCGAATTGCCGGAACCCCATGGTCATTCACATATGATATGGCCGGAACCCAGGGAGATGTTACAACAACGGCTGGTGCCGCTCCTTATGCCAATGCCGATGCAGAAATTGCAACTCTTCTGGCCAATGACCCGATCTTTGAGTCAAATGCCGATGATGCAAACCTTGTTTACCCGGGTTTACCTTACAGAAATCCCATCTTCAACACCTTGTATGCAAGGACCGACCAGGGAATTTCTGAAACCATGGTAAACTGGCTGGTTGCCAGGAATGATCCAAGGATCCATATATATGCACAACCGCGGCCGGACAGCTATGACGCTGGTGCCGGTGATTACAGTGGGCTCAAATATACAGGGTTCCAGAATGGAGAGGCACTTCTGTCTGCCGTGTTCCCATCCATATGCTTGTTGGGTACAAAGGTGGCTTACACTGAAACCTCTCCTTTATATGTATTAACGTATGATGAGACTGAATTCAACGTGGCCGAGTATTACCTGAGACAGGGTAACATGGGACAGGCCCAGGCACACTATGAAGCCGGTATCGCTGCTTCCATGGCCCGCTGGGGATGTGTGGACGGAGGAACTGTATCTCCCTCATACAAGACCGGAACGGATGTAGTCACAATTTCTGATGTTACCCAGACTGTTGATTATGCTACCTATCTTGCTGATCCGCTGGTAGACTGGACCGCTGCAACTACCGATGGTGAAAGGGCCCAGCTTATCTGCGAACAGAGATGGGCTGCCATCTTCGGACAGGGCGTCCAGGCATACCACGAGGTAAGAAGGACAGGATTCCCGGAACGTACATTTGAATTCGAACTGATGGCTGCTAATTATCCCAATATGGGAATACCTATTCGTCTTCCATACTCACTGTCGGAGGAAACCTACAATGGTGAAAACCTGGCAGCTGCTAAAACAAGACAGAATATTGAGTTAAGCAACGAAAGCATGTTCAGTACAAGTGGTATCTCAAGCCAGATGTGGTGGCATACAAGGAAAAATCCAATTCCAACCGAAACGGATCAGACACCACAGGACGGTACGGGTTACTACGAATAAGAGGAAGATAGTTTAACAAAAAAAAAGCCGATCCCGAGTACTTGGGGCCGGCTTTTTTTTGTCAAGTCATTCCGAACTTGATTCGGAACCTTGTCAGGCTTGTATAGATCCTGAAACATGTTCAGGATGACTCCTTCCGGTTAATTACCTGTTAAATTATACATATATATATCCCCCTGTACTTCCGATTATTACTATTTTTTAATATTTTTGATTAGACAGACTGAATAAATTCTAGTTCTAATAAAATTAACGTACCCTCCTATGAAGAAAATTGCAATGTTATTTGCCCTGGTTGTTGCTTTCTCCCTGCAGGGATTATTGGCGCAAAGGGTAATCACAGGTAATATAACCTCAGAAGAAGATGGACTGGGGTTGCCTGGAGCAGCTATTATTGTGAAAGGCACAACCATCGGCTCCATTACCGACCTGGATGGTAATTATACCGTTACCGTACCGGATGAAGCCGAAATTCTTTCGTTCAGCTTTGTTGGATTGCTTACACAGGAAATACCAATTGGCGACCAGGAAGTGATAAACGTGGTCCTTGCTCCCGATGTGGTCGGGATCGAAGAGGTTATGGTAGTGGCTTACCGAACCGTGAAGAAAGCTGATTATACCGGTTCTGCCAGGGTTGTTGACGGCGAGAAACTGGTCGTGCCGGGGGCCGAATCGGTTGAAAAATCACTCTCCGGCAAAGTTTCCGGCGTCCGGGTAACCTCATCAACTGGCGATCCGGGTTCATCCGGCGATATCCAGATACGGGGAATCGGGTCTATTAACGGGTCAACCTCACCCTTATATGTTATTGACGGCATACCCATGGAAACGGGCAATATGGGGCATTATGAAAAGTCATCCAATATTCTCAGTACACTGAATCCCGAGGATATTGAAAGCATGACTGTTTTAAAAGATGCAGCGGCTGCATCGCTGTATGGATCCAGGGCAGCTAACGGTGTGGTGATTATTACCACCAAAAAGGGCAAGGAGGGCAAAACGAAGTTCGATTTTAAGGCCAACGTTGGAGTCGCTTCGATGGCTTCGAATTCATATGAAATGATGTCGGGTCCCGCCTATTATGAATATGAGATGCTGGCCATTGAGAATTACATATTAGATCAGAATGATTTGCTCCCGGGTCAGCCTAACTTTGGTAACCAGGGACTGCTTAACAGTCTGCAGACAACCATAGCAAATTCAAAGGAATCGCTGAGAACATCATGGGACCCGGTCTATAATACCAATTGGAGGGATTTCGTTTACAGAAATGGGAAACAGCAGGATTACCAGCTTTCTGCATCGGGCGGAAGTGAGAATACACAGTTCTTTATCAGTGGTAATTACAGCGATATCGAGGGAATAGTGAATGCATCTGACTTTAAAAGATATTCGGGAAGGATGAATATCAATCACAAAGCCAATAAGTGGCTTAACCTGGGCATTAATCAAAGCCTTTCAAATACGAAGCAGTTCGGTTATCGTGATCATTCCAACCAGGCTGAAGGAATCGGTATCTCCTCTCCCCTGGGGATCCTTATGGGCTCCAATCCCACAGCTCCTGAATACGATGAAAACGGCAATACGTATGATCAGGCTACATTCCTTGAAAACGGCCATCCCAAAGACTTGCTTGATGGGACGTTACAATTCATCGATACACGCACATACCGGAGCCTTACAAATGGATACTTACAGGTCAGCTTTACACCAAATTTTAATTTCAAATCAACTGTCGGCCTGGATTTTGTCCAGGCTCAGAACCTGGAATACTGGAGCCCTGAATCCATCGACGGAGAGGCAATTAATGGACTGGGATACCGGGATGTATACACAAATATTGATATTACCTCATCCAATATCATGAGCTTTAATAAGGTGGTTGGTCCTCATAACCTGAGTATACTGGGAGGATTTGAAGCGTCAAAGAAATCCTTTAAATTCCTCGTAGCCACGGCACAGCAATATTCAAATGAGAAACTCTATGAATTGGCCAACGGCCAGCCCGATAATGCCTCCTCCTCGGTGGCAGGGGTCAGTTTGCTTTCGTACCTGGCCAACCTGAATTATGATCTTATGGGTAGATATATTGTTACAGCCAGTATCCGGACAGATGGTTCTTCCCAACTGGGTGTTGATAATCGCTGGGCTTCCTTCTGGTCGGGATCCCTGGCCTGGAGATTCAGTAACGAAGAATTTATGAATGGACTGGGTTGGCTGAGCGACGGTAAACTGCGGTTTTCCTATGGCACCAATGGAAACCTTCCTCCCGGTTACTACATGCATATGGCATTGTATAACCTTTCCGGCGGATACGGAGAAAACAGTGCCATATATGTTGATAATCCCGGCAATAAGGAGCTGGGATGGGAGAAGAGCAACAACATGAATGTTGGCATTGACCTTACCCTGTTCGAGAGGTTCAGCATGATTATTGAGTACTACAGCAAGAATACAGAAGGCCTGCTTCTGGATGTGCCGATCTCCTATTTAACAGGATTTGCATCCACCTGGCAGAATACGGGTAAACTGCTGAACGATGGAATTGATCTTGAATTTCATTCGGTGAACCTGCCCGCTTCTTCAACATTAAAATGGAGAACAGACTTCACTTTGTCTACACAGCATTCAATCGTTTCTGAATTGCCAAATGATGAGGATATTGTGGCAGGTGATTTTTCTCTATATAAATATAGTTCAGGCAAAGACCTCTACTCTTTTTACCTTCCCACCTGGGTAGGTGTGGATCCTGAATCCGGCCTGGGCTATTTCCTGATTGATCCTGAAGCTCCAGATACCCCGGAGAACCGGACACGAAATCACGCGGAAGCTGAACGGTCAATTGTTGCCAAGGCTTACCCGGATCTGATAGGCGGCTTAAGCAATACCTTTGGATATAAAGGACTCCAGCTGGATATCCTGTTCACCTATTCATTCGGTGGCAATATGTTTGATTATCCCGGCTATTTCTCTCATCATGACGGTGGAAGGATAGGTATACTTAACCTGGCAAAAGATGTTGAAGATAATTACTGGAAGGAGCCCGGGGATGAGGTGGATAACCCGAGACCCTTATACCAGGATGAAAACAGGTCTGACCTGTGGTCAACCCGGCATCTGTTATCTACCGACCATGTCAGGCTGAAGGACCTTACATTAAGTTATAATTTTCCCGGTACAGTGGCAGAACGTATTTATATGGATAATATCAGGCTCTATCTGAGGGGCACCAATCTATGGATGTGGGCAAAAGAGGACGGAATCGATCCGGAAGCAGCCCTTGATGGATTCAGGACTGTAGATACTCCTCCAACAAGGGTTCTTAGTGTCGGTGTACAATTCGGTTTTTAATCAATGGATATGTCAAAATTGAATCACAATAAAGTCATGCTGAACTCGTTTCAGCATCTAAACAGATTCCGAATCAAGTTCGGAATGACCAGATAAAATAAAATTGTATAAACTCATGAAAATGAAAAAAATATATAGAATCTTAGCTGTAGTGTTCACCCTGGCCATCTTTACCTCATGTGAAGATTTCCTGGTGGAGAATCCTTCTTTTGCGCTTCCTTCAAGTGAGTCTGTAAAAACGGTGACCGATCTCCAGAATGCCGTGAATGGTGTGTATGCCAGGATCAGTTATTCAGGATCACTGTCATTTTATGCGGGTGATTTTATTGCCCTGGGAGATTTACGAGCCGATGATATGTCATTTAATGAACAGCTGAATACGAATGCAATATCTCCCGTTGCCAGGTATCAATATAATAAGAACTCAACATTTGCCGAGAATTTCTGGAGTGCACCTTATATTACCCTGGGCAGGATCAATGATATCCTGAGTGTGACCGATAACCTGACCGTTGAGACCGGGGAAGAAAATACTTTTACTGACCTGGTGGGACAGCTTTACGGGATGAGGGCACTTTGCCATTTTGACCTTGTAAAAACATTTGCCCAACTGCCAACTGCTCTGCATGACGGGATGACCCTGGATACAGAAGATGGAGGGATCCCTATTGCTGACCAGGTGTTCCCGGTCGATTATAAACCTGTCCGCAATACCATCGGGGAAGTATATGATTTTATACTGGCTGATTTCGACCGGGCCATTGCACGGCTGAATCCCACACCAGGTATTGCCTCCAGCTATGGTACTTTAAATATTTGGGCTGCCAGGGCACTGAAAGCCAGGGCGCAGTTATATTATGGTAATTACTCCCAGGCACTAACGCTGGCAGAAGAGGTGATCAATGGTGCCCTCGCCTCAGGGTACAGGTTAGCGACATTCGAAGGAAATCCAAATGAAATAACAACTATATGGGATAAGGTTCAACAACCGGAATTCCTGTTTGAATTGATTGTTAATGAGACCTATAATGCACAAAGAAATTCAATCGGGTATTATTCTGATCCGAATGGTTACGGTGAATTCGTGCTGACAGAGGATTTTTATAATTACCTCCTATTCGATAATCCTGCAGATTTTAGGAAATTCTTAGCCGTAGAAAAATCCAGTCAACAGGGAACAGGTACAGATTACTACCCGGTAAAATATCCCGGGAGGGAAGTTGAAACGGCTTCAGGGGGAAAAGAAGTTAATACTTATGTTAATAATCCCAGGGTGATCAGGATGGCGGAGGTTTACCTGATTGCTTCCGAAGCGGCCTTCCACGATGGCAACCAGGCAAAGGCAGCCGAACATCTGAATGCACTTCGGGAGAAACGAATTGCAGGGGTAGTCCCACTCACCACAATTACTCTCGATGATATTTTAAATGAGCGCCGGAAAGAACTGTTCGCCGAGGGTCACCGCAGCTGGGATGTATGGAGGAACAAGAGATCACTGGTAAACGATGATTTTGGCGGAGCTACTGTGAATTATGATAATTACCGTACGCTTGTGCCTATACCCCAGTGGGAAACCGATATATCTCCGGCTTTAAAGCAAAACCCGGAATGGTAAAAAGAATTGACTAGATTGACTAAATTAAGGATTTACAGAGGTCTTTGATAGCATATAAATTTAGTCAATTTAGCTCAATCGTAATTTTAGTCAATTCTTTTAAACTATCATCCCTGCACCCACCGTATTGTTAGTTGCTTCATCGATCAGGACAAGACTGCCGGTAATGCGGTTTCTTCTGTATGAATCGTAATGGAGGGGTTTGGTTGATCTTATTTTTAATCTGGCTATCTCATTGAGTGCCAGATGCTTATCATTGAAGTTCTTTTCGAGTGTATTAATATTGATCTTATAAGGGACATCCTTAATGACACAGCGCGCATCGCTGGTTGTATGCTTCACGATATATTTGCCATTCATTACCATCGGCTTTTCACTCAACCAGCAAATCATCATCTCAATATCCTGCCCGGTCTCCGGAAGCTTATTCTCCTTTACAATAAGGTCCCCACGGCTGATATCAATATCATCGTCGAGGGTAATCATAATGGATTGGGGAGCAAAGGCACTGTCGAGTTTTTCCTTCATGGTATCGATCCCGGTTACAGTTGAAGATAATCCCGAGGGAAGGACCTGTATCCTGTCTCCCACGCTAATTGTACCACTGGCGAGCCGGCCTGCATAACCCCTGTAATCATGAAACTCATCGTTTTGCGGACGAACCACAA
>CAYZEZ010000144.1:0-11855 GCA_964477295.1 uncultured Bacteroides sp.
ATAGGAACCGGGCTGGGGATGCATATTGTGTATAATTTGGTTACTCAGAAGTTAAATGGTAACATAGATTGCACAAGTGAGGTGGGGAAGGGGACCCGGTTTATGATGAAGATACCCTTGAGGAATTGAACTCAGAATAACGATTAACGATTTTTGATTTGCGAAGTAATGTGGGTGTGGTGGGGTTAGGGTGATTATATATATGATTAAGATAAACAATCCGTCCACTGAAGCAGACGGCAACAGATAACAAACAAAGAATCCATAACTCACACCCAACGAAGAACGAAGAACGAAGAACATTGAAAAATATAAATGATAATCTCATAATGAAAAAATTAATCACCATCTTTTTCTTAATCCTGGCAAGCTTTCCTCTTCTCTGTCAGGATGAGAACATCATATTTGATGAATTAACCTATAAAGACGGACTCGAACCCTCCTGGATTTATGCTATTTGCCAGGATGCTGAAGGATTCATATGGATTGGCAATGCTGGCGGACTGCAGCGATATGACGGGTATGAATTTGTTGATTACAGTGATCGGGTAGATTATAATCTGATCACGGAAATTTATAAAGATGCGGATGGTATTTTATGGGTGTCAACATACTCTGATGGGATTTACCTTCTAAATCCTGAAAATGATAAAATAACTCATTTCACCAGTGATACGGTAAAAAGGGTTAACGGGGTTTTTCAGGATGACGATAGAGTGATCTGGTGCGCCACGTATGAAGGTTTGATCAGGATGAAGCCTGTTTATGGGCAGGGATCTTCTCCCGCAGAAGTTATCTTTAATAAAGGAGTGGAAAGTGCATTTAACATTTCGGTCTTCAGGTTTGACAGCACATCCAGATCCCATCTTATATTGGACATCCTGGAAGACAGACAGGGGAGGTTCTGGGTGGGAGGGGCGAACGGACTTTTTATTTTTAATAAAGAAACCACAGAGTTTATCCGCATTGATGATAACGGAAAAGGAAATACAAGGTTTATTAATAGTCATTATGTACGTGCTGTAGCGGAAGAGAGTCCTGATGTATACTGGGTGAAGACCGTTGACGGATTTTCCCGGATATCCAATGTGCAGAAAGCTTTTTCAGGTTCAGGGATCGATAAATCATTGCTTGAAATTACCAATTATAACTATAAAGAGCTTGTTGCAGGAACAGGATTGCGCAGGTTTTTTGTTGACAGTCGGAATAACCTCTGGTATGGCGCTTTAAATAACGGCCTGATAAAAATTAAAACTGATAATAATGGAAAATCTGTTTTTAATGAAGTTTATCCGGATATTCATCAACCGGGAGGTTCACTGTTCGATGTAGTGACTGCAATCATGGAAGACCGGACCGGCCTTATCTGGACCGGCCATGAAAAAAAGGGTATCAGGAAATTCCGCCTGAATAATAACCCGTTCACACCCCTGGAAAAGAAACTCTGGAAATTTAACCTGAACAGGTATGATTTTAACCAGATCTATGAGGATGATGACAGGAACCTCTGGGTATGTTCATGGGGGAGCGGTATATTTAAGATCAGCGCTGACGGAGAAGTAAAGAATTACAGGATGCCGGGAATATCAAAATCCGATACCATGGGTAACTATACCACCCGGCTTATTGAAATTGAAAAAGGAACATTCTGGATCGGAGGATATGATGGAATATGGCAGCTTGATGTAAAAACCGGAAAATCCCACAAACTTTTTACCGGGGAAGAATGGCTCTACATTACTGGATTTCTTAAGGTTGAAGATTTAATTTTAATCGGTTCCAATAACCAGGGATTATGGGCATATAATCTGAAGACCAATGCATTGAATAAATACAGGATTGATCCGAACGATTCGCTGGGTTTGAAATCCAGCAATATCAATGCTTTTTGTTTGATGAAGAACGGAGAGGTTTGGTTGAGTACCTCATCCGGAATGAATCGCTTAAAATTAATCAGATCAACAGGAGAAATTAATTTCATGCCGCTGCCGGATCTGGTTGTTGCCAACAGTAATATGGTTAATGAAGAAAGCCGGAATATTAACACTATTTTTGAAGACCATCAGGGCCGTATTTGGCTGGGAACCGATAACGGGCTTCTTAAACTTGATCTGGAAACTGAAGAAATAAAAAGATGGACCAGTAAGGAAGGCCTGACTAGTAATTATGTCCTGGATCTGGAAGAAGACAACTATGGGAATCTATGGCTGGGTACCTGGCATGGACTCTCCATGCTGGATCCTTTAAAGGGTATTGTCAGGACATTTGATGAAAGTGACGGGCTTCCGGACATAGTCCATTCAATCGGTCAAAACGCGTATAAAAATAAAGAAGGATTGATTTATTTTACCGGAACAGGCAGTTTTTACAGCATTAATCCGGATTATTTATACAGGAATGATATGGCTCCGCCGGTAGTCATAACCGAATTCAGGTTATTTAATAAACCTGTTGAAGCCGACTCAGGTAAGCATCCTGTGCTGACGGGGAACATTTCATACACAAATGAAATAGAGCTCCAGTATAATCAGAATGATATAGCATTTACTTTTGCAGCCATGGATTACAACGACCCTTCCCAGAACAGGTATGCCTATATGCTGGAAGGATACCAGGACGAATGGATCGAGACAACTGCAGCAGACCGTACTGCAAACTATACTAATTTAAGCCCGGGAGAATATGTTTTCAGGGTAAAAGCCAGTAATAATGACGGGATCTGGAATGAGGAAGGGGCCTCAGTGGAAATTAAAATTCATCCGCCCTGGTGGAGAACTATCCTGGCCTATATGATTTATTTCCTGGTTGTTGCTCTTGCCATTCTCGGATATGTCCGTTGGAGGACATGGATGCTGAGAAAAGAGAAGGAAATGCTTGAAGAACAGGTCAACAAACGAACAATAGAATTACAGGAAGCAAACACACAGCTGGAAGAACAGAAAGAAGAACTGGAGCAGCAGAAAGAAGAATTGCTAATTACCCTTGACCAGCTCAAAGAGACCCAGGCCCAGCTGATCCAGTCGGAGAAACTGGCTGCCCTGGGCGGATTGGTTGCCGGTGTGGCCCATGAAATCAACACACCGGTGGGCATTGGCCTGACCGCTGCCTCCAGCCTGGAGGAAGAAACCCGGAAAATGGCAGACCTCTATAAGAAAGACAAAATCTCCCGGGCCGATTTTAAAGACTATCTTAATACAGCTAACCAGACAGCAAAATTGATACTTTCCAATATGCAGCGGACAGCTGATATGGTCCAGAGTTTCAAGCAGGTCTCAACTGATCAGTCGACGGAACAACGGCGAAGTTTCTTACTGAAAACCTATATCGAAGATGTGATCAGGAGCCTGTATCCCAAGCTAAAGAACAGGAAAATACAAATCGGATTGGATATGAATGAAAAGCTGGAACTGGACAGTTTTCCAGGCGCTTTCTCTCAGATCATTACCAACCTTGTATTGAACAGTTTAACACACGGATTTGAAGAGGAAGCTCAAGGAAGGATCGAGATCAGTGCGAGTATGGAAAAGGGTAATCTGAACTTCAAATATTCAGATAACGGCAAAGGGATTTCACCCGCCCACATTGATAAGATTTTTGAACCATTCTTTACCACGAACAAGAAGATCGGAACCGGGCTGGGGATGCATATTGTTTATAATCTGGTCACCCAGAAGTTAAATGGCAATATTGCATGTGAAAGTGAAGTAAATAAAGGGACTCGTTTCAAAATTGAGATCCCGTTGTGACCAAATTGATTTAAGAATAATGATGAACAATTCTTGATTTATGAAGTATAAAACCTGCAACCTGTAACCTGTAACATATTTTAAGGCAATGGATAAAATTAAACACGACGACCTCTTTGACTCAACCACACCTGAAAAGGATGACGACAGGCTTTTTACGGATGAGGAGGAAAAAGCACCAAAGAAGAAAACCTCCAAATCGGTCGATGAATCAAAAGAGTGCTGGAAGGTGCTCGTGGTAGATGATGAGGAAGATATCCACAGCGTGACCCGGATGGCACTCAAGGGATTCACCTACAAGGACAAAGGCATCGAATTCCTGCATACATACTCCGGGAAGGAATCGGAGTCTGTTTTGAGCGACAATCCGGATATCGCCGTTATACTCCTGGATGTGGTCATGGAGACTAACACGGCCGGGCTCGACCTGGTGAAATTCATTCGAGATAAGCTGAATAACCGGTTTACACAAATTATTCTGCGGACGGGATATCCAGGTTATGCCCCAGAAAGAGAGGTGATAGTGTCGTACGATATCAACGACTACAAAACCAAAACAGAGCTCACCTCGTTTAAATTATTTACCCTTATCCTGGCGAGTCTCAGGGCTTATGATGCCATCACTTCCCTGGAACAACTCAGGCTGGGACTTGAAGATAAGGTGAAGGAACGGACGGCTGAACTGGAACAGAAAAACCTGCAGATCATGGAGATGGACCAGATGAAAACACGATTTTTCGCCAACATTTCCCATGAGTTTCGCACACCGCTGACCCTGATCCTTGGTCCCCTCGAAGATATCCTGGCAAAGGAAGAGATGAAGGAGAAGAATCGCGTGACCCTGGAAAGGATGCACCGGAGTGCTGCCCGGTTGCTGGCCCTGATTAACCAGTTGCTTGACCTTTCTAAACTGGATGCAGGAAGTATGAAACTGGAACTGATTGAATCGGATGTTCTGCGCTTTTTACGAATTATATTCTCCAGTTTTACACCATTGGCTGAGCGGAAAAAGATTGATTACTCATTCGACCTGCCTGATAAAACACTATCCACTTCCTTCGACCAGGATAAACTTGAGAAGATCCTGTATAACCTGCTTTCAAATGCTTTCAAATTCACCCCTGATGAAGGAGAGATCTGGTGCAAAGTAAGCATTGACAAACCCAACGATTTACAGATCTCGGTGAAAGATACCGGGTCGGGAATACCTCCGGAAATGATCGAAAAAATATTCGACCGGTTCTACCAGGTGGAAGGCACATCACAGGGTCAGGCAGGTGGCACGGGAATAGGATTATCCCTTACCCGTGAGCTGATCAAGATACAACACGGACAAATTAAAATCAATTCCAAAACAGGAGAAGGCAGTGAGTTTGTGGTTACTATACCTCTTGGGCATAAACACCTGAAAAAGGATGAGTTCATCCTGAGAGACGGATCGGATGTGAATGAATCGTTTGTTACCATTCATGCCATTTTACCAGGGAGGTGTGCTCAAAATGACGAAAAACCTGACGAGGAGGATAATGATTCAACCAAACCTCAGATCCTCGTGGTGGAAGACAGCGAGGACGTGAGGTCGCACATTGCCGAAGGACTGGATGACCGGTATGTTTTAAAGATGGCCGAGAATGGTAAGATTGGATATGAGGTAGCCACAGAAACTATTCCCGACCTGGTCATCACAGACCTTATGATGCCGGAGATGGATGGGGTAGAGCTGTGTAAAATGTTGAAGACAGATGAGCGAACCAGTCATATCCCGGTTGTCATGCTCACGGCAAAGGCTTCGGTGGAAAACCGCCTGGAAGGACTGGAAACAGGAGCCGATGAATACATGACCAAGCCTTTTAACATGCAGGAGCTGCAGATCAGGATCAATAACCTGATCGAGCAGCGCAAGAAACTGCGGGAGCGGTTCAGTAAAGATGCCCGGCTCGAACCAAAAGATATTGCCGTTACCTCCCCGGACGAGAAATTCCTCAACCGGACTATGGATATCATCGAGGAAAACCTCGGCGATTGCGATTTTGAAGTAACAGACCTTGCGGATGAAGTGGGCATGAGCCGGATGCAACTGTTCAGGAAACTGAAGGCATTAACCAACCAGACACCCAGCGAATTCATTCGCACCATACGCCTTAAGCGCGCTGCCCAGCTCATGGAAAAGAAGTTTGGCAACGTAGCCGAGATCACCTACGAAGTCGGCTTCAATAACCTCAGTTATTTCGCCAAGTGTTTTAAGGAGATGTACGGGCAGCTGCCTTCAGAATATGTGAAAAGTCATTGACATTAAGTCATCCTGAACCCGCATGCCCAGATCTGTATCAGGGCAGGCGGGTTCGGAATGACAATCTTCAACCCGAAAAAATACCCGGAATTCTTAACCTGGTCAGGATTATGATGCTGATCGCATTATCCGCCTGCTGGCACCAAAAGAAATCATCACATGAAATCACTGATGTATAATTCTTTACCCTGAATAAATTGAATTATGACAAAAGTAAAAATAGGGTAATTACCTGTTGTGATATCATATAATTGAGAGCAACAATTAGAACTTATGAAAACCAATCAACGAAATAGTGATTTGCCATCTACCGGACGACTTATAATATATCTCCTGGTCATCAGCGGGTTGTGTTATCTGAGTTCAGTTACTACAGTTGTTAAGGATCATCCGGATGAATCTTCCCAATCAGTCTATGGTAAGATGGATATTGACGTTCCGGGGAATCATCTGATCCGGATTAAATAACAAACGGATGAAATGGCCGGTATACATACTGATCTGTTTCTTAACTCTCACAACGTATACAATTAATGCACAAAAACGGACCATTTCAGGCCAGGTATTCAGCACACTGGGTGACCAATCCGTTAAGTCGGCTGCCATTACAACAATCAGCCCGGGACCCGATACCTATGTATTTACAGATGAAAATGGCACATATGAAATCACCCTTCCTGATAAAACATCAAGCATTATTGTCTGTTCATGGGGACTGAAAACCAAAACCATCCCGGTAAGAGGCAGAAGTCAGATCAATATCGAACTGGAGCCTGAAAATGTTGTACTTGAAGAAGTTCTTGTAGTCTATTACCAGGATAGCGCATCTTTCAACGGATATTATCTTTCCGACCATATTGAGGCAATCTGTAAGCTCCGGCATAATCCAACCTTTTTTGGATTTTTATCCAACCGGTGATCCGGCTGCCCTGAGTTCCGGGATTTAAAGGAATTCCTGATTAATTTATTCAGATAATTTGATCTTATATGAAATAATTACAAATTTACTTGTCATTCAGTGATATAGGTTGTAATTTTATTTTGTTAACCACCTAAACCTACTACTATGAAGGATCTCCAGCTTTATCAAGAGAGAATCGATAAAATAAATAAGGATATTAAGGATTTACTTGACGATATTAATACTGAAAATTTGGCAGAAGAAATTAATCTTGAGGTCAATCTATTCAATCCACCAAAAGTTCAGATCAGGCCCCCGATATCAACTCCAGAAAAATAGAACCAATTTAATTACAGGCCTTGTCAGCAATCAGGGATTTACAGCCTGATCTTTTGCTTGTACCACCCATCGCCAACCCGGTAACAAAAGACCAGGAACAGGATTTTATTCCAACAGGTTTACTGGCATTGTTATGCAGTTTAACCAACTCAGGTTATAACGGACAAATCTACAAACCACATATACTGTTAATTCATGAAGAACATATTCATGAAATTGCTGCTGATATCCTTTTAAATAATCCAAGATCAATCGGTTTTTCGACATGGTGCCAGTCATTCCCACAGTCCCTGCTTATTGCCAGAGAATTAAAAAATATCAACAAGGAAATACCGATTATATTTGGTGGCCCACAGATCTCTGCCCTGCCAGTAAGAACATTAAAACAATTTCCTTTTATAGACTATGCCCTTTGTGGTGAGGCTGATAATAGCCTGATCCAGTTGTTGGATCATATTTTTCAGGATAAAAATGGAGATTTATCAAAGATTGATGGACTTGTTTATAGAAAGGATAGTCCAGATGGGAGCATAGAATCAAATAGCAATACAGGCTTGATTGAGCATTTGGATGAGCTTCCCATTCCCGAATATGAAAAAATCTATAATAAAGATTTTCTGACCCTGGATATCGGTCGCGGTTGTCCGTTTAAGTGCACCTATTGCTCTACTAATCTATTCTTTTCCAGATCATACCGTACCAAATCCATTAGAAGGATTGTTCAGGAGATCGACTACTGTTATAATAAGATAAATGCAACATGGTTTGGATTCACACACGATATGATTACCCTGGATCGGGACTTCATGTATAAGCTGTGTGATGCCATGACCGGATATTTTAAAGAGAAAAAGTCAAGGTTTAACTGGACATGTTCAGCAAGGACCGACTGTGTTACTGAAGATTTGTTAGATTATATGGGGAAAAATGGTTGCACAGGTATCTTTTTTGGAATAGAAACAGGTTCACCGAAGATGCAAAAGCTGATTAAGAAAAATTTAGATCTGGCCGATGCAGGGAGAAAAATTAACCGTTCTGTTCACAGTGGGATCCACACGGTAGTATCTTATATGGCTGGTTTCCCGGAAGAATCGAGGGATGATTTCAACCTGACATTAACATCTATTATCAGGATGTCTGTAATTGGGGCCTATCCGCAAATGAGTATCCTGACCTTGCTTCCCGGGACTCCGCTGTTTTACGAACATAAAGACAAACTAAAATACGATGGGAAGCATTCAGGATTTGTTGATATATTAACCCCTGAGCCAGTCGCCTGTTTAGTTAAAAAAGATCCCGAACTATTCAGTCCGTATTTTTATGTTAATGATACTCAGGTGGATAGAAACATTTTGGTCTTCGTTATGCATGCTGTAAACTATCTCCACTGTTTTATCCCGACCCTTGTCAGTATCAGGGATTATATCCTGGAAGATATGGATCAGTTAGACTATATAAAAGCCATTGAGCAGAGAATGCCCGGTTTTTTAAATAGAAAATCCATCCGTGAGCCTGCTATAACATTTATTGCAAATACATTGAGAGAATACCTTAATGATCTCAATAACAGAGGTTTACCGTTGTATTGCTGGTCTGTTTTCTACGCCGATCTGACAAAGGTTGCTGTATCTGTCAGATACAGGAACTGGCAAATATCAAGACATTTTGGTGAGAAAAAACAACAGGTAACCGGGGAGATCAGGGATAGCCATAAAATAAATGTTATTCCTACCTGGAAACTCCTTAAATCAAGCCATTATGTTTATGATGTTCTTCGAAATCCCATTTCAATAATGGAGAAGAAACCCAGGAGTGGTATTTATTTTTACGTTATTTTAGCAGTGTCTGATGTGGAAAAAAGAGTTTTTAAATATTCGAAAAAAAAATGGCTTATTCTCGAGAAACTGAAAAACATGACAGTGGGCGAATTCTATACTATTTGTGAAACCGGTTTATCGGGAAAGGATACAAAGAAGCTTCTGGATGACCTGGTTAAATTTAACATGATTGAAGTTTATGATTAGATTGTCTAACGAGTGAAATACGCATCTAAATATATCCTGATTCTTTTCCTGTTGCCCTTCACTGCTAATGCACAGGATATCCCTGACAGCCTGGTTCGGAAGATCGGAAAGGATAGTAGCGATACGACCAGGATCATCGGTCTTAACCAGGCATCGGACTTTTACAGCCAGACAAATTTTAATAAGGCCTTTGAGTATGCGCAGCAGGCCCTGGAACTAGCTCAGCAAATTGATTACCAGCTTGGAATTGCTTCTGCCTCTTTCAGGTTAGGGACACTCAATCAATACCTGGGGCACTATCTCCGGGCTATTGAATGTTTCTCCACAGCAATGTCCATTTTTGAAGAACTTGAGAATAAACGCGGACTGGCAATCAGTTATCATAGCTTTGGCTGGCTTTGGTCAGAATATAAGGATCATGAAAAGGCCCATACCTATTTCAAAGCGTGCCTTGATATTATTGAAGAAATTGGTGACGACAGGGACCGTAGCGCCGTATATTTGAATTATGGTGCTGTGCTTGATGAGCTTGGCATACATGACAGTGCAAAATATTACTATGATTCTGCCAGGATTATCGTAGAGCGATTGCAGGATACTTCATTAATTGTTGCATCAAAATTGGACCTGGGTTATAATTATAGAGTTACGGGTGGGATTGAGGAGGCAGAAAAACTTTATTATGAATGCCTGACTCTCTGCAAATCAAAAGGAAATATCGTTGATCAGCTTACGGAATCCTATTTACAAATTGGTAATGTTCATGTTGCTAAAGAAAAATTTGGAACCGCTATCCCATATTTTGATTCTGCTCTCTATTATGCAGGTGAAATAGGACATACACATATTTTCGTAGATGCTTATAATGGATTATCGCAGGCATACGAAAAGATTGGAGATTTCAGATTGGCTTTCCGGTACAAAACATTATATGATTCACTGATAAACCTTGAAGGAGAGGAGAAGCAGCAGTTGGAGCTTGCCCAACTGGAATGGGAGCGGGAAAGAGAACTGGAGCATCACATGATGGCAGAAGAGACCAAAAGGCAGAAATTATTCAGGAATTTTGCAACGATTGCCTTTAGCCTCATGCTGATCCTTGCCGGGGTACTTTACAGGAACTACCGAATGAAACAAAAATCCAACCGGCTCCTGGCTGACATCGACCGGATGAAATCGCGCATGTTCTCGAATATTTCCCATGAATTCCGTACACCGCTGACGCTTATTCTGGGCCCCATCGAAGAAATGTTGCGGGAAGAGTCCCGCACAGGCATGACAACCAAAACACTGAAAATGATGAGGCGCAACGCCGACCAGCTACTTAACCTGGTGAACCAGATGATGGACCTGTCGAAAATGGATGCCGGGCAGCTCAAGCTCGAACTGGTTGAGGGAGATGTTATACAGGCTGTCAAATTGATGGTCATTGCCTTTTCCTCACTTGCAGCAACAAAGAACATCAAATATGATTACCAGCTCCCTGATTCCCCGTTAATCACTTTTTACGATCCGAATAAAATCGAGAAAATTGTTAATAACCTGCTTTCCAATGCATTTAAATTCACCCGCGAAGAAGGGAAAGTGATCGTTACTGTTAACACCGGAACCCAGAAGATAACCAGGCGTGTCCCGCCGTTTTCAGTTCAGGCCCCTGCTATAGAGATCGCAGTTACAGATACAGGAAAGGGAATCCCGAAGGATCAGCTGGATAAGGTCTTTGACCGTTTCCACCAGGTTGAAGGGAGCTTTGAGCTGGGCACGGCGGGAACCGGAATCGGACTGGCTCTGACGAAAGAACTTGTCGACCTGATGCATGGAGAAATAACAGTTGAAAGCATTTTAGGAGCCGGGAGCAAGTTTGTCGTAATTATACCCCTTGGCATTAAGCACCTGGGAGAAGATGAGTATACCCTGCCCGATGATCCAAAAGTGCCCGTTGAAATAAAAGGAGCAAAAATGACCGATCCGGAAGAACAAATGATTCCTGTTGAAAAAGATGGGATTGTTTCCTACCCGGACGATAAACCCGCTGTACTGATTGTAGAAGACCATGTCGATATCAGGCAGCATATAGAAGAGAGCCTGACGGACTTTCATGTTGCTCAGGCAGCAAATGGAAAAGAAGGCCTGGAGAATGCCATCGAACATATCCCGGACCTGATCATCACCGACCTGATGATGCCCGAGATGGATGGGGTGGAGCTATGCAAAAAACTTAAAACAGACGAGCGGACCAGCCATATTCCGGTGATCATGCTCACAGCAAAGGCCAGCGTTGAAGATCGCATAGAAGGCTTTGAAACGGGTGCAGACGCATATGTAACCAAACCCTTCAACATGAAGGAGCTGAAGGTGAGGATTAACAACCTGATTGAGCAGCGAAGGAAACTGCGCGAACGCTTTACCAAAGATGTGAGCCTGGGGCCAAAAGATATCGCCGTCACCTCTGCCGATGAACGGTTTCTGGATCGTATTATTGAAGTGATCGAGGATAACATCAGGGTGGCCGATCTCGATGTGGCCGGGTTGAGCGAACTGGCAGCCATGAGCCG
>CAYZEZ010000145.1:0-11847 GCA_964477295.1 uncultured Bacteroides sp.
TTTACCCTGGTGCTTCTTAATATATCCATCTGCTACCAGCGCCCCTAAAGCCTGCCTCACTGTCGGCCTGGTGATCTGGTATGTAGCACATAACTCGTTCTCAGAAGGCAAGAGATCACCCTCAATGTAAACTCCATCGACAATGTGCTTCCGCAAGACCTCATAAACCTTCCTGTAATGCGGGACCCTGGTAGTCATAACAAAATATTACTGAAAAATAATTAAACTGCCAACTTGTATTTACAAGTTTTATTTACTACATTTGTCTTATATTCATAAAGCCTTAATACATAGGCTATATAACAATAACTCAAATGTAAGTAATAAAATATATATTTACAAGTAAAACCTGAAGTCAAAAACAGAATTCAGGAGACAGAAGGGGAAAAAACAAATAAATAAACTATAAAGATGGCTACTCCAGTAATAATGCCAAGGCAAGGTCAATCGGTTGAGACCTGTATCATTTCAGAGTGGTTTAAAAAACCCGGTGAAGATGTCAGGGAAGGAGATATCCTTTTAAGCTATGAGACGGATAAAGCAGCCTTTGACCTGGAAGCTCCTGCTTCAGGCAGACTACTCCAGGTGTTTTTCCAGGCGGGCAATGAAGTACCGGTCCTGACAAACATTGCAGTGATAGGAAAGGAAGGCGAAGATATCGGATCATTCGCTCCGGAAAATGCCGGGGCTCAGAAGGAAATCACCTTTGAAGATGGAGCGCTGGCAGATGAATCTGAACAAAACGAGACTAAAAAAGAGATTTTAAAAACTTCTCAATCACAGGAAGGTGTGAAAACCAGGGTTTCTCCCAGGGCCAGGAATATGGCTCTCAAAAATGGCATCGAGGTAGACGGATTATCCGGTTCAGGGCCAAATGGCAGGATTATCGTACGGGATATTGAAAAGGCAATGGCTGCAGGAAGCACATTGAAAACCAAGGCAGTTATAGCTGAATCCTCCATGCCCGGTTCAAATTCCACAGAAGAATTTGAAGTCGTTCCACTAACCAACATACGCAGGATAATTGCAGAAAAAATGCATGCATCGCTGCAAAACAGCGCTCAGTTAACGCATCACACCAGTGCGGATGCAAGAAAAATCCAGAGGCTTCGCCAGCAATTCAAGCAGGAATACCAGCAGGGCTCCGGGGAAAACATCACCCTGAACGATATGGTGTGTTATGCTACTATTAAGGCCCTTAGGATAAAACCCTACATCAATTCACATTTCCTGGGAAATGAGATTAAAACTTTTCACATAGTAAACCTGGGGATCGCTGTAGATACCGAGCGGGGTTTAATGGTTCCTGCCCTCAAAAATGCGCATGTTATGTCACTTTCCCAGCTTTCGGCAAACCTTAAATCACTGGCTAATCAGTGCAGGCAGGGCAAGATTGATCCCGAATTGCTGTCAAGTGCGGCGGCTACTTTCACCGTATCGAACCTGGGAGTATTTGAAATTGAAATGTTTACTCCTATTCTGAATATACCACAAGCCGGGATTTTGGGGGTGAATAACATTATTAAAAGGCCTGCCGATCTGGGTGGAGGCGTCATGGGATTCATCCCATATATAGGTCTTTCACTAACCTATGACCACAGGGCGGTGGACGGAGCACCAGCTTCTGTATTCCTGAAAGAAGTAAAAGACCAGGTAGAAAATTTTGAATACGATTTGTAATAAAACCTATATAAAATGCCAAAGTCACAATTACTCGATCCAAAAGTATTAAGAACAAAAGGAGAAATTATCTTTGGATCCATCCCTGTTAATCAATATAGCAAGAGCATCGAAGAAGAAGGTAAAAATTATTCCAACCAGGATTTCGTGCGTATTTTACAGCATATGGTCATTATCAGGGAATTTGAAACAATGCTGAACCAGATTAAGATTGAAGGAGAATATAACGGCCTTAAATATAACCATCCCGGACCCGCACACTTATCGATTGGGCAGGAGGCATCGGCTGTAGGAATGGCCTACCATCTCACACCTGAAGATTTGATATTCGGATCGCATCGCAGCCATGGAGAAATACTGGCCAAAGGCCTGTCCTCCATCCATCAGTTATCAGACGAAAAACTAATGAGGATCATGGAAACCTATCTTGAAGGGGATGCCCTGAGGGTGGTTGAAAGGGACCAAAAGGAGGTTCAGGAACTGGCTGTGGATTATTTACTCTATGGGACCCTGGCCGAAATATTTGCCAGGGCTTATGGCTTCAATAAAGGCCTGGGAGGATCTATGCATGCCTTCTTCCCTCCTTTCGGCATCTACCCGAATAATGCCATCGTAGGAGGATCGGGAGACATTGCTGTTGGAGCGGCCCTCTACAAGAAAGTCAATCAAAAACCAGGCATAGTTGTGGCCAATATTGGCGATGCGTCCATGGGATGCGGTCCCGTTTGGGAAGGAATCTGCTTTGCAACAATGGACCAGTATAAAACCCTCTGGACCGGTGATTACCAGGGTGGACTACCCATAATTTTTAACTTCATGAATAACCAGTATGGAATGGGGGGACAAACACGGGGAGAAACTATGGGATATGATATGCTGGCCAGAATCGGAGCCGGAGTTAATCCTGAAATGATGCACTCTGAGCGGGTGGATGGATACAATCCCCTTGCCGTAATCGATGCCTTTAAAAGGAAGAAAACGATCCTCGAAGAAAAAAAAGGTCCGGTGCTGCTCGATACGCTTACCTACCGCTACAGTGGTCACTCCCCATCGGATGCTTCATCTTACAGGACAAAAGAAGAACTCGAAGCCTGGCAGGCTAACGATTCAATCCTTTTTTTCAGTGAAGAACTGAAAAAACATAAGATGCTGACGCAGGATCAGATTGACCAGATCTGGGAAGAAACCAGGGAAAAGATCACCCGGACCATGAAACTGGCAACCGATGACGACATCTCTCCCCGGCTTGATCTTATTAAAGATCCGGATGCCATTGGGAAATTGATGTTCTCTGATAACTCGGTTGATAAAATGGATAACCGCACACCCGAAAGTTTGATTAGTATCAAAGAAAATCCCCGGGTTCAGCAAATCAAAAAGAAGGAACGGTTTGGCCTGGATGAGAATGGCAAGCCTTATTCGAAGGTTAAAGCCTACCAGCTCAGGGACGGTATTTTTGAAGCCATAATCGATCGTTTCTACAAAGATCCCACGCTGGTTGCCTATGGTGAAGAAAACCGTGATTGGGGAGGTGCATTTGCCGTATACAGGGGATTAACCGAAGCCCTGCCATATAACCGCCTCTTCAACTCCCCGATCTCCGAAGGGGCCATCGCTGGAACTGCCATTGGGTATGGAATGGCCGGTGGACGTGTTATTGCAGAGATCATGTATTGCGATTTCCTGGGCCGGTCAGGTGATGAAGTATTTAATCAATTGCCCAAATGGCAGTCTATGAGCGGTAATGTACTTAAGATGCCTGTCGTCATCAGGGTTTCTGTGGGTTCGAAATACGGAGCCCAGCATTCACAGGACTGGTCTTCACTGGTGGCCCATATACCCGGGATTAAGGTAGTTTTTCCTGCTACTCCTTACGATGCCAAAGGACTTATGAATGCGGCCTTGCAGGGAACCGATCCGGTAGTATTCTTTGAAAGCCAGCGGATATACGATATCGGAGAATGGTTCCACCAGGGAGGTGTGCCGGAAGGGTATTATGAAATTCCACTGGGTGAACCGGATATTAAAAAAGAAGGAAGCGATATCACCCTTTTATCTGTTGGATCCACTCTTTATACTGTGCTGGAAGCAGCCAGGACCCTGAAAGAAAAATATAATCTTTCTGCTGAGATTATAGATGCCAGAAGCCTTGTGCCTTTTAACTATGAACCAGTTATTGCCTCGGTGAGGAAAACAGGAAAAATCCTCCTCGCCAGCGATGCTTCCTCAAGAGGATCCTTTATGAAAGAAATGGCTCAAACCATTACAGAGCTTGCCTTCGATGAACTTGACGGGCCTCCGGTTGTGGTTGGCTCCAGAAACTGGATTGTTCCGGCTCATGAAATGGAAGATTATTTCTTCCCTCAGCCTGAATGGATCCTCGATGCTATCCATGAAAGAATCATCCCCCTGGAAGGGCACCAGGTATCTAATGATTTTAGTGAAACTGAACAAATAAGAAGGAATAAATCAGGCACCTGATCCGGAAATCCATCTGTATTTATTGTACCCTGTGCGCTTAATTTCTATATTTAGAAAAATTTAAACCAATGAAGAGGAGCGAAATTAACCGGCACATTCAAAGTGCAATCGGTTTTTTCAATAAAAATAATTTTTTCCTGCCACCATGGGGATTATGGAAACCGGGTGATTGGAAGGGAAAATACGAATCTTGCAGTGAAATCATAGATCACCAGCTCGGGTGGGATATAACAGATTTTGGGACAAACGATTTTTATACGTATGGTTTAATACTTTTTACCATCAGAAATGGCATCATCAATAAGCCGGAAAAGAAATATTGTGAAAAGATCATGATTGTCGGGGAAGGCCAGATCACACCAATGCATTTTCACTGGTCCAAAACCGAAGATATCATCAACCGCGGTGGCGGAAACCTGGCCATGGAATTATACATGGCAGATAAGTCCAAAAAACTTACAGAGCGTGAATTCACTATTAGTACAGATGGAATGGTGAGGCACTTCCAGCCAGGAGATAAACTGGTCCTTAAAACCGGAGAAAGCGTGACCTTACCCCCTTACCTTGCACACCGGTTTTATGGTGAACAGGGCAAAGGCAAGGTGCTGGTTGGCGAAGTAAGCTCAGTCAATGATGATGACACCGACAATTGCTTCGTTGATGGAGTCGGCCGGTTCCCATCTATTGTTGAGGACGAGCCCCCAATCCACCTGCTTGTATCTGACTATCCTAATTATTTATAACATATGGGGAAAATAAAAATATCCGGAGTGGGTTGTTGCCTGCTCGACTACCTGTATTCCAACATCGATTTTAATGGCCCCGTTTTCTCGAAATACCTCTCTGCAGAAGAAGGTGACGGAGGACTGAGCCCCGGGAAACTGGTTTTCACAGAAGAGCTGGAAAAATTCAGTAAACGGCCTATAATAGAAATCCTGGCTGACCTGGTAAGCGAAAAAGAACCAGATAAATACAATCTCGGCGGACCAGCTATCGTTGCCCTGACCCATGCAGCCCAATTATTAAGCCAGGCCGCCGATGTAAGTTTTTATTTAGCCATTGGAGACGATACCATAGGTAAAAAAATACTGGAAATCATTGATGAGACACCTGTTAAACTTGCCGGAACTAAAATGGCTGCTACACCTTCCCCGTTCACTTATGTTTTATCAGATCCAAACTTTAATGAGGGACACGGTGAACGCACCTTTATAAATAATATTGGTGCAGCCAGGGATGTTATGCCTGAGGACCTGGATGAGGATTTCTTCCAATCCGATTTGGTCGTATTTGGAGGAACTGCTATTGTTCCTTCCATACATGATAATCTGCTCGAATTACTGACAAAGGCAAAGCAATCAGGAGCCGTATCTGTTGTCAATACTGTTTTCGATTTCAGGAGTGAAAAATCTGCCCCGGGTACTAAATGGCCTTTAGGATCATCAGACGAGACCTACAAACACATCGATATCCTTATTATGGATATGGAAGAAGCACTGAAATTAAGTGGTAAGCCAACCCTTGATAAGGCCTGCACATTCTTTACCAAGTCAGGTGTTGGCTCCTTTATTATAACTAACGGTACCCTGCCGGTAATCCTGTTCTCCAGTGGAAAACTCTTCAAGCCACAACCGGTAATTTCACTACCTGTCTCTGAAACTGTTCTGAATGAATTAAAGCACAATACCGGCCTGGCAGGTGACACAACCGGCTGCGGTGATAATTTCGCAGGGGGAATCATAGCATCTGCCGCCTGGCAAATAGCTGAAAAAGGAAAAAAAGCACTGGATCTGGTTGAAGCATGCTCATGGGGTATTGCATCGGGAGGTTTTACCTGCTTCATAATGGGTGGGACATATATTGAGTTCAAACCAGGGGAAAAACTGAACCTTGTAAAACCCTATTTCGAATTATATCAGGATCAGTTAAGTGAAACCTTATAGGACATGCTGAACCCGTTTCAGCATCTCATAAAGCATAAAAGATTCCGAATCAAGTTCGGCATGACTTAGCTCCAGCATCTTCTACAGTGAAAAAAATAATAATATTCGGAGCTGGCAAAATTGGCCGGTCTTTCATTGGTCAGATTTTTGGAAGATCAGGATATGAAAATGTTTTTGTCGATATCCAGCCTGATCTTATCGACCTGATCAATAAAAAAAATGAATACAGGGTCATCATTAAAGGACCCGTGAAGGAAGAATTGCTGATTCAAAACACCAGGGCTATCCATTTGAGCGAAAAACTGATATTGTCTGACGAACTTGTCAGCGCTGACCTGGTTGCAGTATCGGTAGGTAAGGCAGGTCTCCTGGACACCCTTGACGTACTGGCGGAAGGAATTAAGAAAAGATATATCCGCCACCCCGATCATCCTGTCGACATAATTATTGCTGAAAACATGCGGAATGCAGCAGAGTTTATGTTCATTAAATTCAGGGAATTACTTGGAAAAACATTTCCGGTAGATGAATACATTGGTTTGATCGAAACCAGTATTGGGAAAATGGTCCCGATTATGAACCCTGAAGCCCTCACTTCTGATCCCTTGCAGATATTTGCAGAACCCTATAATACCCTGATATTAGACAAGAAGGGATTCAGGAATCCGGTTCCGGATATCCCATGGCTGGCTCCAAAAGATAATATCCGCGCCTGGGTCGACAGGAAATCATTTATCCATAACCTGGGACATGTTGCAGTGGCTTACCTGGGGTATCTGCAGCATCCTGAAAAGGTATACCTCTACGAAGTATTATCTGATGAATTAATCGTGGAACAGGTCAGGTTAACCATGGAAGAATCTGCTCAGATCCTGTTACGAATGTATCCCGATGAGTTTACCCGGGAAGACGTATCAACCCATATCACTGATCTGTTGCACCGATTTAAAAATGCTGAACTGAGAGATAGTGTGTTCCGTGTCGGATCTGATCTCCCAAGGAAGCTGGCTCACGATGACAGGCTGGTCACGCCCATCATGGAAGGCATTTCACTAAATCTTCCTGTCGATAAATTATTGTATGCACTCGTGTCAGGATTTTATTTCAGGGCCACAGATGAGCAGGGTTTGATGCACCCGAATGATATCGAATTTTACAATACCTTTATACCGGAAATAGATATTTTACTTGAAAGAATTTGCAAATTTGACCCACTTTTAAACCAGGAACTATTTAAGAAAGCAAAAGAATATTGTGACAAAATAAACAGTTGCTTTAATCCGGTTGTCAAAATAATCTGATACCCAAGAAATAAAAAGTAAATGGAATCAAATGAAGCTTACAATAAAAGATATTCATAGAAAGAATGGATTTATCATCGATATGGATGGAGTCATTTATCACGGAAACAAACTTTTACCTGGTGTAAAGAAGTTTATCCAATGGTTGAGGGACAATAAAAAGAAATTTGTCTTCCTGACCAATTCGAGTGAGAGGACGCCAAAAGAGCTGAAAGAGAAACTAAACCGGCTTGGAATTGAAGTCGGCACGGAAGTTTTCTATACCAGCGCATTGGCCACAGCAATGTTTCTGGCTAATCAGAAACCAAAAGGCAGTGCTTATATAATTGGTGAGGCAGGATTGATCAATGCTTTGTATAATGTTGGGTACACCATGAATAATGTGGATCCCGATTATGTTGTCATGGGAGAATCCAGAACATACAGCTATGAAAAAATTGAACATGCTGTTAACCTTGTTATTAAAGGTGCAAAGTTAATAGGGGCCAATCCTGATTTGACAGGACCTATTGAAAATGGGATTGCTCCTGCCACTAAAGCCCTGATCGCTCCTATCGAACTCGCAACCGGGCGCAATGCATATTTTGTTGGTAAACCCAATCCGCTCATGATGCGGAATGCTCTCAAAAAAATTAAATGTACCAGGGAAGAGTCTGTAATTATAGGCGATCGAATGGACACGGACATAATTGCCGGGATTGAAGCTGAAATTGATACTTGCCTGGTATTAAGTGGTATAACCACTATAGACATGATGGAAACATTCGCCTACCAGCCACATATTGTATTGGAAGGCGTCGCTGATATTGTTAAATAGATTTACTCTTAATTTTGGCTAAATCCGGTAGCGTTTCAACACCCTTATCCGTCGTTTAAAACCGACGGTAACTCATGCATGAACCTGAAACCTGTACCATGCTTAAAGCCGTACTATTCGATATGGATGGCGTCCTGGTAGATTCTGAAGAATATATATGCCTGGCAGCCATTGAAATGTTCAGAGAAAAAGGACTGGAAGTAAAACCTGAAGATTTCCTTCCCTTTGTGGGAGCAGGCGAAAACAGGTATATCGGAGGGGTCGCAGATAAATATAATCATCCTCTCAACCTTGCTCAGGATAAGGCAAGGACCTATGAAATTTATTCGGGTATCGTGGCAGATAAGCTGGAACCACTTAATGGAGTTATTGAATTTATTGATCTGTGTAAAAACTCAGGACTTAAGATTGCCGTCGCCACCAGTGCAGATAAAACAAAAATGGAAGTCAACCTGAAAGAAATTGGCATCCCGTCCGCATCATTCGATACAACCGTTAATGGGCTGGAAATAGAACGTAGAAAACCCTTTCCTGATATATACCTTAAGGCGGCAAAGTTGCTGAATGTGCACCCGGGGGAATGCCTGGTGGTTGAGGATGCCCCTAATGGCATTAAGGCAGCAAAATCTGCCGGCATGAAATGCCTTGCAATAACTACAAGCTTCCCGCCTGAAGAATTACAGGAAGCGGACTGGATAGCTAAAGACCTTGAGGAAAGTTTACAACTTAATATTTTCTAATATGGAATACAGGACACTCGGAAAAAGTGATCTTAAAGTCACCCCGTTAACATTCGGGGCATGGGCCATTGGTGGCTGGATGTGGGGAGGCGCTGACAAGGCTGATGCGCTTAAAGCCATCAGAAAATCAATCGATCTTGGGATCACAACTATTGATACAGCACCGGTATACGGATTTGGCCTCAGTGAGGAAATTGTTGGTGAAGCCATTGCTGGCATCAGGGACCAGGTTCAGATACTCACCAAATACGGATTAATCTGGGACAGACAGGTAGGTCAGTTTTATTTTGAAACACAGGATAATGAAGGCAATCCCCTTGCAGTGTACAAATATGCCGGCAAACAGAGTGTTATGGATGAATGTGAAAAAAGCCTGAAGCGACTGGGCACTGATCATATCGACTTGCTGCAGATCCATTGGGCCGACCCTACAACACCCGTTGAAGAAACGATGGAAGCGGTTGCTTCACTAATCAGGCAGGGAAAAATAAGGGCTGCCGGGGTTTGTAATTATTCCGTTGATGATATGAAAAGGGCGGAAACAGTGGTTTCACTGGCCTCAAACCAGGTTCCGTACAGCATGCTGAGAAGAGACATAGAATTTGACATGGTTCCCTATTGCCTCGAGAACAATAAAGCCATACTTCCCTACAGTCCCCTGCAAAGGGGCTTGCTGACCGGCAAATTTAAAAAGGGACATACCTTTAACAGTGGAGATACCAGGCCTGCGACACCTTACTATAAGGATGTGAATATTACCAGGACAAACCAGTTCCTGGAATCCATCCGTCCAATTGCCCAAAGTCATAATGCCTCACTGACTCAACTGGTATTGAGATGGACAATACAAATGCCAGGAATCACAACTGTCCTGGTTGGTGCAAGAAATACCAAACAGGTTGAGGAAAATTGCGGAACGTTTGATTTTAACCTGTCCAGGGAAGAAATGAACAGCATAAATAAAAAGTTGGATGAACTGGACCTTGATCTGACCTAGAAAGGACTTAGATTTGTGTACTTACATTTCTTTACGATCTTTGTTTTATAATTTTCTTAAAATATCTAAATGAGCGATTATTTGTTAAAAGATTATCCGGACAAGGATGAGTTAATAAAATGGCATAGACAGCAGGGGAAAAGTGACATTCGTGAGGTCAATGCCCATCTGCACACACCCTATTCGTTCAGTGCTTTTCAAAGTGTACCGGAAATTTTTAAACTTGCAGAAGGGGAAGGGATCGAGGTTCTTGGAATAAATGATTTTTACGTATCCGATGGTTATCTTCCATTCTACAATGAAAGCAAAATTTCAAAGATCTTTCCTTTATTTAATATTGAATTCGTTGGGCTATTACCGAGGGAACAGGAAAAAGACATCCGGGTAAACGATCCCAATAATCCGGGCAGGACCTATTTTTGCGGAAAGGGTCTGGATTATCC
Source organism: uncultured Bacteroides sp. (assembly GCA_964477295.1). Lineage (GTDB taxonomy): Bacteria > Bacteroidota > Bacteroidia > Bacteroidales > SM23-62 > CAYZEZ01. Next base: position 10,403 of record CAYZEZ010000145.1, read on the forward strand.
TTTTGAACTGGATTCACCCTATGATTGTGTATTAAGGAACCTGAAGTATGAAAGCCAGGTCCAGGTGAAAGAAATGGTCGAAAAGGTCAGTTCAATCCTTGAAGGTGAATCAGGAGATATGGCCCTCAAATATTCCGAAGTTAAAAGACTGTACGCAAAAGAACTGGTAAGAGAGCGGCATATTGCACGCGCAATACGGTCGAAGGTATTTAATAAATATCAAACGACTGAAGACCGCAAAGCCTTCCTGGGTAAGATCTTCGATGGCAAGGAAGTCAAATCTGACCTGAATGATGAGGCCGCCGTTGAAAATGAGATAAGATCGAAACTGTTAAAAGCAGGCGGCAAAGCATTTGTACCTGAGGATAAAAGGGCATTTCTACCCGTTCCGGATATTATTGAAATTATTCTTAACGCCGGCGGTATACCCTGTTATCCGGTGCTGCTTGATGATGAGAACGGGGACTGTACTGAATATGAGACCGACAGGCAAATCTTGTTGAATGAATTGATTTCAAATAATGTGTATTGCATTGAACTTATCCCGGGAAGAAATGACATTGAGATACTAAGAGAATTTGTCAGCTTTTTCAGCGAGAATAAATTCATTGTCACCTTCGGGACCGAACACAACACACCCCTTATGGCACCGCTGAAGGTCACTGCCCGCAATGGTGTGGAACTAGATGAAGAATTGAAAAAAATCTCATACGATGGTGCTTGCGTTTTTGCTGCTCATCAGTACCTGCATGCTAAAGGAAAGGAAGGATATGTCAACCTTGACGGAATGGCAAAGCAGGATCAAATAGAAGATTACATAGAATTAGGAAAAGCTGTCATTGAAAAATTTATACGGTCATGATCACTGAATCCCTTTCACAAAATCAGAGGCTGATACAAATCATTCCGGCTGTACGGATGATTCTTTTTGAGGGAAATAATCCTTGCTCGCTGAAATTTACATATGATCAAAAAATACAGCCTGACTCTGTAGTGGTTGATCACGATGGATCCATTGATGGAATTATATCTTCCTGCAAATCTTCAATCGACAAGTATATAAAGAAAAATACCAAACTTCCTGAATTCCTTGCAATTAAGAATATTGGGATAATTAAAATCAAACCGGTAACCAATCCTTCATCAACAAAAATAAGCTGGAAGCCGGTCAATAAAATCGCCATAATCACAGGAGGAGCACAGGGATTTGGTGGCGGTATATCTGAAGAGCTATTTAATGCAGGTGCCAATATTATCATTGCCGATATAAACGAGAATGCCGGGAAGGAAAAGGCTTCTTCGCTGAATAATCGGAAAAGCTTAAACCAGGCCCTGTTTGTCAGAACAGATGTTTCCGATCCGGAATCTGTCCGGAACATGATTTTTCAAGCCGTTAAACATTTTGGCGGACTCGACCTTCTGATCAGTAATGCCGGGATATTGCA
>CAYZEZ010000146.1:0-11838 GCA_964477295.1 uncultured Bacteroides sp.
ACCAGTTTGAGGAACTTTTCAGGTTTAAGCGGCTCACTAAAAGTGAGGCATCATTCAATGAATCCGAATCATTTGTCAAGTTGCTTGTTGAGGCTGTCAGGCAAACGAAGGTTCCTGTCTATATAGTGCTTACCATGCGCTCCGACTTTATCGGGGAGTGCTCACAGTTTCAGGAACTAACGAAACTGATTAATCAAAGTAACTACCTGATTCCCCAGATGACCAGGGATGATTTCAGGTCGGCAATAACAGGACCGGTGGCCGTTGGGAACGCTACCATCGATCCAAACCTGGTGCAGCAATTGCTTAATGAAGTTGGAGATAATCCTGACCAGCTGCCCATACTTCAGCATGCCCTCATGCGAACCTGGGAGTACTGGCTCGAACAGAATGACCCCGACCGTCCTTTAAGTCTTGCCGATTATGATGCCGTGGGAAGGATGGAAATGGCATTATCGGAACATGCCAATGAAGCCTTCGATGAGTTATCTCCGGCTGAGAAACAGATTTGTGAGTATATGTTTAAGACACTCACTGAAAAGGGAGGGGACAATTTAGGTGTCAGGCAACCCACCCGGCTGGATACTATTTCTGTTATCTCCAAAGCAAGCCTTGATGAAGTAAAGAAAGTCGTAGACACGTTCAGGGGATCGGGAAGATCTTTCCTGATGCCGGCTGCGCATGTCGGGCTATCCGGTGAATCGGTCATTGACATTTCCCATGAAAGCCTGATGCGGATATGGGACAGGCTGAGAATATGGGTCGAAGAAGAGGCCCAGGCCGTACAGATGTACAACCGGCTGGCAGAAGCTTCCGGACTTTATCAGATAGGAAAAACCGGGCTTTGGAGGCCTCCCGACCTGACCCTGGCACTAAACTGGAAGAAAAAACAGCAACCTACGCTGACCTGGGCCGAAAGATATAATCCGGCCTATGAAAGGGCAATGGTATTCCTCGATACCAGTGAAAAAGAATTCATTGCGGAGGAGGAAAATAAGATCAGGCTGCAGAAACGGCAGCTGCGCAGGAGCCGGATCTTTGCCATGGTGCTCGGAACGGCTGCCATCATCTCAATGGCGATTATGCTTTACGCATTTGTCCTCAGGGGGCAAGCGGTTGCAGCACAGATCGAGGCCAATGTACAACGGGCAAAAGCAGATAGTAATGCAGTGGTTGCCGATGCGGAAAGGCAAAATGCTATCAAACAAGCAGAAATTGCACAAGAGCAAAGGGAAATTGCCGACAGCAATGCTATCATTGCTGTGCTTCAAAGTGAAATTGCAGACTCAAACGCAACCGTAGCAAAATACCAGGCATATTTAGCTAAAAGAAATGAAAACCTGGCTGAACTGCAAAGAGTTAAAGCCGATAGCAATGCAGCCGATGCCAACAGGCAAAGAACTGAGGCCGAACGTCAGCGAACAGAAGCATATAACCGCCGCCTGTTATCCATAGCACAGTCGATGTCAGTGAAATCACTTCAGGTGGATAACGATACCACCTTAAAAGCCCTGCTGGCTTACCAGGCATACTTGTATAACGACGCTTACGGTGGCAATGAACACAATGCCGATATCTTTGCAGGATTGTATGATGCCATACGTTTTATAAAGGGAGCAGATTACAATGTATTTAAAGGACACAACGACGCGGTGAGATCACTGGCATTTGAGCCCGGATCCAGTAATTTCTACAGTACGGGAAGTGATGGCAAATTGCTGAAATGGTCGATGAATGATAAACAATATTCGGTAGTTATTGATAATAATAACCTGGTAAACAGGGTAATTGCCATATCTGATGATGGCAAATGGCTTGCATGTGGCACCGATGGAATTGGTATCCAGGTGTTTAATCTTAATTCCGGCACTACAGAGCCCCGCATATTTAATGCCAACTCAAATAAAATACGTGCTCTCGTTTTTATTCCAGGCAACGATAACCTGGTTTCTGCTGGATTGGATAATGAAATTGACGTATGGGATCTGTCGAACGGATCGAAGCAGATTTTTGCTGAACACGACGTACCTATACAGGTGCTGGTGGTTTCAAAAGATGGAAAATGGATGGCCGGTGGAACCAGAAATATGGGAGAAATTATCATCTGGAACGCTGATAATCCTGCAGAAAAGAAAATTATTTATTCAGAACTTCGCAACGATATATGGTCGCTCGATTTTAGTCCAGATGGAAAATGGCTGGTGAGTGGTGATGAACAGGGAAATGTTAAGATCTGGGATACAAAAACAAATAGCATGATCTATAACCTGAGGGGGCATCGGGCACCTATCAACTACATTCAGTTTAGTCCCGATGGAAAATTTCTTGCCACTGCCAGTAACGATGGCTCGGTTAGATTGTGGGAGACGGCAAACCTGAATAATCAACCCATTGTGTTGACAGGCAATTCGGGTTTTGTATTATCCCTGGCCTTCAGCCCTGATGGCAATTACCTCCTGTCAGGGAGTACTGACGAAAACAGGCTTATTTCAAGCCCAACCAAATCAAGTATCCTTGTAGAAGATATTTGTGATGGGATCGACAGGAATTTTACACGGGATGAGTGGAATACTTTTGTGGGGGAGGACATCGATTATATGGAAACCTGTGGTGTCCGGAGGGGTATTGGAGTGAGAAAACAACAATAGATATTCAGATAATTAAAAAATTTTAAGCGGATGAAACAAGAAAAAAAATTATCCATTGTTCTTGCATTTCTGATTCTTGGCATAATCCCTGTTTTTGCGCAGGGAGAGGAGTGTGCCTTCACCCTTCGTGAAGCGGAGAATCTGTATAGCCAGGGCAGGATCGAAAATATTCCCTCCATGCTTGAAGGATGCATTCAAAGTGGATTTTCAAGTGAAGACCGGCTGGCAGCTTATAAACTCATCATCCTTTGTTCAATCTATAACGACGAGCAGGAACAGGCAGAAGACCAGATGCTGAATTTCCTGAAGAAATACCCGGAATATGAATTAACCCCTACAGATCCGCAGGAATTCGGTTATTTATTACATAATTACAGAACCCGGCCCATCTTTGATTATGGCCTTTTTGTCGGGTTGAATTATTCTTATGGAAGTTTGCTTGAACCCTATTCAGTGTTCCCGAACCTGAACACTGATGAACTTCGTTTCCGGCCCGATGGTTTCGGGATCGGTGCCGGGCTTGTTCTTAATTTCTACATTACCAATACCATCCAGATATCAGTTACTCCCATGTACGCCCAGAAAAAAATTCGGCTGGATCATAAGGATGACATTGTTATGGATACCTACAACAAAGAACACTTTGAACAGCAATCATATGTCGATATCCCTTTGTCGGTTACTTATGATTTCGATCTGGGAAGGCTTAAGCCTTACGTGAGAGCCGGTGGACAGTTTGGTTATCTTTTTGAAGCTAAAACAAGCACAACCACAAGGTATTTACGTGCTAATGGCACTGAGTTGTATGAAAACTCGGGCCCGGATGAGGATCCCTATGCAGCAAACAACAGGAACAAATTTAATTACGGAATACTTGCCGGGGCAGGAGTGAAACTGAAAATTCCCAAGGGATATTTTTATCTCGATGCAAGGTATACTATGGGACTGAATATGCAAAATACCGGCAACCGGTATGAGCTGGATGAACTGGCCTGGAAATATCAATACGTGGATCCCGATTTTCGACTGAACAGCATAATGGTCGGGATCGGATTTGTACGATCATTTTTTAATCCTAAAAGAATCAACTAGGTCCGGTATTATTGACATCATACCCACACTCTTGCCCACACTTACCTCGTAACTCGCACCTCGCAACTAGTAACTCGTAACCAGTAACTTGATAATAAAACAAACAGCATGAAATTAAAAATACTCTTTCTTCTTTGTGCAACTGTTGCGCTTTTTTCATGCAACAAAGATGAGATCTCAGAACAACAGGCCGATACCTTCATCAAGTTTTTCGCCGATGGGGATATGATGATCACAGGTGCTGACATCAAGCAGGCATCGGATGGCGGTTATGTGTTTATAGGAACAGCGACATATGAAAATGAAACCAGTGATATCTACCTGGCCGGAACGGATAAATTCGGGCAGGCTGAAGACTGGTCCCCTGTGTGGATTGGTGGTGAATTTGACGATGTGGGAAACAGGCTGGAAATCCTCGATGACGGATACCTGATCTTTGGCAATTCGGACGACTCCGGAGATGGTAATTTTGATATGTACCTTGTAAAAACTAATTTCCAGGGAAGTGTGACATGGGAGCATACCTACGGGAATGACCTGAATAACAATGGTGCTGATGTTCAGGTACTGGATAATGGTGGTTTCATCCTGGCAGGTTCATATACCAGGCTTTATATCGCGGATACAAAGGAGGAAAAGTCAACCATAGATCCCTATATCCTTGAGACAGATGCCAGCGGAGTGCAGGTGGGTGTGGATTATAACGCCGGGGAAGATCAATTTCATGAGATTCCTGTGGCTATCCGTTCTACATCCTCCGGATACCTTGTGATTGGACAGAAAGTGGATGTCGCAACCAATGAATCCGATCTGTGGATGCTTCTCCTGCCAAATCTCGGATTAGCTGTAACCATTCATGATGTCCCTGTAGCAGTCGGAAGAGATGATTATGGTGTGGACCTGGCAGTTACCGATGACGACCGGATTTTCTTCCTGGCCAATTCTCAGCAGTCTAACGGTCGTCTCGAGGCACTTATTGGTGAAGTGGATGTCGATAATTTAAGTGTTGATTCATCTACCGTTCATACGTACAATGAAAATAAGGCAGGTGCCAATCTCATTGTTAAGGATCTGTTATACTCTCCCGATGGCAGCCTTGTGATCACAGGTGGGAAAAGTATTGGAGGTAGCAGCGATATGCTGTTTTTAAAGCTGGAACTCAGCGGGGGAGAAATGCAACGTCAATTTTTCGGGGAATCGGGTTCACAGACCGGGAATGCAATATCCAACACGTCCGACCAGGGGTATATTATTGTAGGAACAAATGCTTTTGAAGAAATATTGAGCATGATCGCCCTGGTCAAGACAGGCCCGGATGGTACACTTTACTAACCCGGTTATTTAATTGACCGGCTGGGTGCAACCATTGGTTTTAATATTGGGTCTAAATTTAGTCAGACCAGTGTTTTCTTTTTTATTCTGTTTGCAGGCAAAAAAATTGAAAAAACTACCTATATGAAACGGATTAGACTATTACTTATTCCTGTTCTTCTGATTACGATGGCCATTGATGGCCTGGCCCAGCCTTCTGCAACGATAACACCAGGCTCTGCCCTGACAGAAATTTACCTGGACACACAGTATGTTGACCTGGTTCTTGTGAACGACTCATTTGTCGATTACAGCACGCTGCATAAAGATACATTCCGGTTGGTTAATGCCCCTCCTGGCTTAACCATTCAAAGTCTTGCCAACGAGAATAAGTATGGACTCAGGATAAACATGGCGTTTAATCATACCGATTTTGATGTGAACTACACTAACTTCAGGGTGGCGATTAGAAAGGATGCTCTGTATGAGTCACCGGATACACTCAAAACAAATGCAATAACAATTTATGCAGGAGTTGAGACTGCCGGCATTACTCCCGATGCAACGCTAGGGGAGTATGACCTTGATGCAAGATCGCTGAACCTGACATTATCCGATGAGAGATTCACTGTTGATAATTATGACAAGGGTAGTTTTACACTTGTTAATGCACCTTCAGGATTGAGCATTGATAATCTATCCGGTAAATCTTTTACCAACGTGACCATTAACCTGCTTTATGACGATACTGATAATGATTTTGATACAGACTATACAAATTTCAGGGTTGAAATCGATCAGGATATTTTAGTATCCAGTAGCGCTTCCCTCCAAACCTCTCCTGCAGATACCGTATTTGCTGTTATTGAATCTGCATCCATGGTTCCTGATCAACCATTGGATGAATACAGTCCTGATCTGGATCAAAGGTATTTGACAATTACTTTATCAGGAGAAGATTTTATCAGCGGAGGTTTTGATGGGGATAGAATTAACCTGGTAAATGCACCGGCCGGTGTTACCAAGGGGAATGTTACCAGGCTGAGTGCTACGACTTGCAAGGTAGAATTAAATTACAACGATGCCGATTTTGATGTAAATGTTACTGATTTCCATATTTCACTCGATGGTAATAACTTACAGAGAACACTGGATAATGATACGATTTTTACCGATAATGTGACCGTTACCGCATATGTTGAAAATCCATCTGTTACCATTACCCCCGATCAGCCTCTGAATGAGAATGGGCTCGAAGACCGTTCATTGGCTGTAAAATTGTCCGATTGTAAGTTTAGCGGGGGTTCTGCCAATACTGATGATATCAAGATCAGAAACTATCCCCCCGGGGTCACGTATACGATTAGCGGGGTGTCTGATTCAGTAGCGACTGTTAACCTCAATTTTGATGATACCGATTTCGATGTGAACTATACCAGTTTCTATGTCTGGATTGATGGATCAAACCTTACATTCAAGGGTTCTGTGGATTCCCTCAATTCAAATCAATTAACAATTACAGCGGTGGATGAACCTCCGGCTGCATACCTGACATCAACTCCATCCGACATAACTGAAGCCAATATCAATGGGGCTGTATTGCACATTACCCTCGATCAGGAAACGTTTAACGATACAATGACCATCAGTGAATTCACTATGGTAAACGAACCCATCGGGACAACACTGACCGGGTTTGAATATGTTAACAACACACAGGTTAACCTGACACTTTCTCAGAACGGGACCGATTTTGACGATGATATCAGTGATTTTAGAATTGACATTGCCCCGGCTTACCTGACCAGGAGTTCTTCGACACTGCCGACAGATAACAAGTTTATTGATGCAGAGGATGAACCTGCCGTTGCCACATTCAGCCCGGACATGGCAATGGAAGAGTACAACCTGCAGGATAGAACATTGTTAGTAACAGTTCAGCAGGATACCTTCCTGACCCTTGGATCCCGACCGGTAAATGAATTTGACCTTGATAATGAACCTGCTGGCTTAGTGATTAGCAGTGTGACGGTTATAAATAAAAATCAGGCACAGCTTGACCTGGATTTCACTTACAATGATTTCGATAGTGATATAACGAATTTTAGGGTCATTGTCAAGCCCGACAACCTGGAGAAGCGTACTACTGACCTGAATACACAAAACACGGTAACCATCACCCACTATCTCGAAAATCCGGAGGCATTTGCTACGGAAGATGCGGAACTGATAGAGTTTACACTCGATGACAGGTATGTCGACATTGCCCTGACTGATGAGTGGTTCCCGAATACCGATTCAGTACTGGCAACCGATTTTACCCTGTTAAATAAACCGGATGGACTGACCGTTGAGGGGATCGCCAGCATTTCAAAGTATGCTGTACGGTTGAGCCTGGCATTTAACGGGACAGACTTCGATATCCATTACAATGATTTCAGGGTATCTATTAATAAAGATGTTCTAATCCAATCGGGTTCCGACCTGGTAACAGATGCCATGTCGATAGAACCAACCCATGAGCCGATAATTACCAATATTGACATCCCTGACCATTCTCATAAAGTGGGTGATGTGGTGGCTGCAACCATTACGCTCGATACGGATGTGGATACTATGTTTACACGCCAGCAGGGTAATATTGGTGGATACGCCATTGACAGCCTTACCAGGCATGGAACAAACTTCGATACCTATTTTGCATGGATCACTATTAATGAAGGCGGAACCGATTATGCGGCCAATGTGGATATTCCGGTTAACAGCTTCCAGATGAAGGACGGTGTTATCCTTGGTAACATCTACTCAACACCTATAGCCAATGATAATGACCTGATCGATGCACACACGCCTATAGTTTCATCAATTCTGATGATTAGCCAGGGTTTCCAGAAAGTGGGTAATCAGGTATTTATGGTGGTAGGTGCAGATGATAAGAACTACTCAGTGGATGGGGCTTCAGTTATTAACTCTCAGTCTACCGACAATACATTTATTACAGTAACTGATAATGGCAATAACACATATACATTTAAATATACCATTCAGGAAGGTCATGATGATGTAGATGAAGGCCTCCTGACAGCCGGGTTTGTTTTTTCTGATGTAGCCGGAAATAAAAATGTACCCTATACTACAATTTCTGCAAACGATGTGAGTATCGATGCCAATGCGCCTGTTGTGGATTCTATAAAGATTACTTCTCCCGATACTGAGTTGACCATAGGAGAGACCCTTGATATAACTATTTATGCAGATGGAATAAACTATCCTCTCGATAAAGGCAGTACATTAATCAATGGAGTTGAAGCTAGCCATAATAATATATTTTTCGAGGAATTATCGGGAGGCGAGTACCGGATTTATTACACGATTCAGGAGGGAGATAATGAGGTTACTACTCCAGGTGGACTTGCTGTCGCAATTGTAATAGCCGACCTGGTGGGCAACAAGAGTGATCCCCCTGAAACAAATCTTCTTAATAATAATGTGACCATTCTTACGACCAAACCAACGGCAAACCTGTCCGGGACACAGAATATCTGTCTGGGCGATACAGCCGAACTGAACATTACATTTACCGGAGTTGCACCATGGAATGTGGTATACACAGCTAACGGAATCAACCCGGTGACTATTGAAGGAATTACCGACAATCCATTCTATTTTGATGTCATTACGGAAAGTGCAAAGCCTTACACTTACACTATTACCAATGTTGAGGATGCCACAGGGAATAACAAAATCGGTACAGGATCGGCATTCTTGAATGTTTATAGTCTCCCGGAAGTTAAGATTGTTGACCTGGATCCTATCCACAGCGTGGATGGAGATGATGTTCTCCTTATCGGAGATCCGCCAAATAATCCAGGAGGACAATTCCTGGGACCTGGCGTGAACCACCCCGATGAAGAGCACTTTTGGTTCAGTCCAAGTGAGGCAGGAGTTACCACCACCACCCCCCACAAGATTATCTATATCTATGAAGACATCAACGGTTGTGTGAATGATACCTTTGCCAATGTCACTGTGTTATCCGCAAGTGCAAACATTTTTATCGGTCCGGATGGGGCAGATGCCAGGACAATGGCATGCTGGTATGAGGATGAATTTGTCATCTCAGCAAAAAATACTGTAAGCAAATTGGGAAGCTTTGAAGCATTGATTGGAGAGACTCCCATTACTGGATCATTCCTGACTGACCATTCTGATAATACAGCCACATTGAATCCCATGGCTTTCGATTGGGACACTATTCAGCACTACTTAACAATAACTCTTGTCTATAGTTTTACTGATAACGTTGGTGTTCCCATTAGTGAAGAGAGGGACCTGCATATAGAATTTTTCAAGAAACCGATAATAACTGGATTTGAATTAGAAGAAGATAAAGAGTTTTGCTCGAACCTAGAGATAATCCCGCTGACGGGAAACTATAATATTACAACACCGAAAACGGGTGTATTTACCCTTGTACAGGGTGTGGCAGGTGATCTTGCACAGGGTTATACCTTTAATCCCGCAACAGCTAACCTGGGTGATACATGGATCACTTATACCCAGCAGCAAACAGCTGAATGCGTATTGAAGGACTCCGTGTTGCTGACAGTACACCCGAGCCCGATCGCTGATTTTCAGGTGCTCGATACATGTATCGCAGCAGCCGGCAGCCAGGTCAATTTCGGAAATACTACAGATACAGCTACACTTGGGCTTCAAATGGAATCATGGGCATGGGATTTCGGAGATTTCTTTGCTAATTTCAGTGATAAAAAGGACCCGTCCCACTTCTACTCGGTAGGGGGCAGCCGGACAATTAAACTGGAGGCAACCACCATTCATGGCTGCTTTGATGACAAGGAACAGGTATTTACTTTTGGCGCCGAGCCAATAGCCGGATTTAAATGGAATACCGAGTGTTTCACCGGTGATTCAATAAAATTCAAATCACTGGCCCAATCGGATGACCCAATAAGCGAATATACCTGGAGATTATATAACCCGGATGGAACCTTATTGAACCAGGAGTCCGGCTCAAATCTAAATAATTATGCATTTAAATTTACTACCAGGGATGAATACCCGGTTGACATAACTGTACTGACCGAGCGAAACTGTTATGATTCATTCAGGGATACCATATTACTGCGGCCATACATAAATGTTCGGGCCACAGATGATCCATATTTCGAGGACTTTGAAGGGGATCCTCCCGGCTGGTACAGCTCAAAGGATGAAATCAATGCCTGGGGCAGCTGGACTTTCGATCCCGTAACTTCTGCAATTTTCCCGAAAAGTGCTTCATCCGGCAGTCATGCATGGTATACTGTACTTGCACACAGCGATTCAATTGAGCAATCGTGGGTCAGCAGTCCCTGTTTCAACCTGAAACAGACACGCAGGCCGATGATACGGATGAACATTAAACGTTCCATGGAACGTGACAGGGATGGTGCCGTTCTACAGTATACTGCGGATAACGGAACCACGTGGAATAATGTGGGTACCCTGGATGATGGAAGCATTAACTGGTTTAACTCATTCCGGATTACCCCGAATCCGGGTGAACAGGAGCAGGGATGGACAGGTGATTTTACCTTTACCCCTGATCAGAATTGGGTCATTGCCAAGCACGAACTCGACGAATTGAGACAATACCCGGTTGTTCAGTTCAGGATTGCATACGGATCGTATGGTAAATCGGATGTGGTTAATAACAAGGGATTCGCATTTGATGATATATGGATCGGGGAACGATCCAGGCTGGTGCTGCTGGAGCATTTTACCAATGCTTCAGATGAACTGAGTAAGCAGGCGAATATTCAGGTTAATAACCTGGTGGATGAGAATAAAATGGATATTATCGATATTAATTACCATGTGGGTGACCTGGGTATCGATAAGATGTATAACGATTATCCCATCGGCCCGAGTGCCAGGTCCCTGTACTACGGGATATCAAGCTTCCCGCAATCCTTTATTGATGGCGGGGGTGAATTAGGTACCTTCCGTTACAACTACATAGGAACAGACCTCGATGAACTGGATCTCTTCACCCGTGTACTTGAAGATCCTTCCTTCAACATTACTCTCGATGCTAATGTAAGCGGGGGACAGCTCTCTGTGGATGTAACCGTTGAGGCCCTGGAAGATCTTGCCCAGGCAAATTATACTGTTCATATAGCTGTCATTGAAAAGGAGATTACAGATGCGGATTATACTGGTGGATCAGGCCTTGTATTTCAGAATGTGGTTAAACAGATGTTGCCCGATGCCGGTGGTTCAATATTTACCCGCTCATGGACAACCGGTGATCAGGAAACGGTAAGTTCCAACTGGACTTTTAATAACGTGCTGAACGAGGAAATGATCTATGTCGTGGCATTTATTCAGAACAGGGAAACGAAAGTAGTTTACCAGACCGTGACCAATGATCCTGATGCCAATGCCACTTCGATTGAATCGTTTATGGCAGCCACGAAAAAGGATATCCTGGTTTATCCGAATCCATCTTCTGAAATTGCATACATTGCATTTGGAAAACCGGTGGATGACAGAACCGAGTTAAAGGTATATAATCATGCCGGGGCGCTGATCGGGATACACCTGCTTGAGGGTGGGTTGAATGTATACCCGCTGAATGTGTCAGACTATAAAAAAGGTGTGTATTACATCAGGGTAACAGACCAGATGAAGGTTGTTGGCACAGCAAAACTGATAGTGCTTTAATGAGTCAGGGCGGGTGTCATTCCGTCCCGCTGTGCCCCCCGAGCACTCGGGGGGGAGT
>CAYZEZ010000147.1:0-11784 GCA_964477295.1 uncultured Bacteroides sp.
CATGAAGTTGCGGAAGCGTCCGGTGCGCGCGTCGAAGGCATAGGTGATAAAGGCCTGGGCATATATCTGCTTTTTACCAACCTGCCGGAATGGCCGATCTTCCCTGCAAAACCGCCTTGTTTATTGTCGACCATCCTGGATGTCCAGAAAGGGATTATGATCTCATTCAACTGGCGTTCGGCGAAGCGAATAAGGTCGGCTTTTTTCTGGTTTGTTGCGAATGTCATTCAACTAATCCTCCATGGTATACATATCGGGCAGGTCTTCAAGGAACCAGGTAAATTCATCCTTTTCGTAAGAAATAAAATTATCTGCGGAAGGATGGCCCGGGTAAGGAGCATAATGATGTTTGGTGTTTGCATTGCGCCACACCAGCATATAGGATAAGTTACGTGCAAGTGAATCAGATTTTATTGGCTCCAGCACAAAATCTGTCCACCAGGTTGGAATAGGGATGCCATCCAGTCCGGTTTCAGTAAGGGCGACCGGCTTATTCATTTCACGTCCCAGTTTTACCAGGATTCTTAACGCGGATATTCCTTCGGGAATGCTTTCCATGTTGGTAAACGAGTGATAATCATCATAACCTAACACATCGACATATTCCTCCCCGGGAAATCGCTCCAGGTACTCCTCTTCAGAATTGAAACGGTCGGGTGAATAACAATACAATACATTATGCAGGCCTTTTTCATCCCTGAGGTATTCGGCAGTAAACCGGTACAGGGTGATATATTCTTCCCTGCTGCAATTGCCTTTGCCCCACCAGAACCAGCTGCCGGTATGTTCATGAAACGGCCTGAAGATAATCGGAACGGGAGTTCCGTCCTCTGTTTTCAGTGCGTGGAGGAAGGTTGCCAGCTTATCGAGGAGCGATTTGTACTGCTCATGTCTTTCTCCGCCTGGAATGATAGCAGATACTGCCGGAGTAACGTCCCATGTATCTCCCCCGGTAACGGGGTTGTCGAAGTGCCAGCTCAGGGTATTAATTCCACCTTTCTCAAAAGCGTTGACCATCCAATTCTGCATCCGGTTGAAACGCACAGAATCAATGTTCCTCTCAAATCCGATCTCACCTGCATCCCATCCGAAGACGGCCGGGAATTTACCACACACATCGTGTACATCTGACCTGAAATCTTCGGCCCACCATCCTATACCGTATGCCAGGTCATCCTGGTGGCCGAACATTATCGCATCGCCCTGGTATTTTAGCAGGTTGTTATACAGGGCACTGGTTTCAGCAGTTGCATCCGGATCAACAGTCTCAATTTCAGCCATCTTTTCCCTGGTTGATGAATCACCAGATGAATTGTGCGACTTGCAGGAAGTAGCCATTAAGGTAAAGGACAGAATGAATATCCAGGTAGTTTGTGACAGGTGAGTTATTTTCATTTTGAGTTATTTAATGGTCACTCTAAGATAAATAAAAAATATGTGTAAGGGCTAAAGGGATCATCTGATCAAATTGAAAATAATCACATGATTGGTGTAATTATCATGATTAATGCAACCGGGGATCACCATCCAGAGTATTATCATTGCAAATAATCCGTTGTTTTTGTTACTTTATAGGCATTATAATTAATTACAATCTAAATGAAAACATATGTACGGTTATTTTTAGTAATCACATTTATTTTATCGGCAACCCTGAGCCAGGCGACAGAAATTCCTGCAGGAGCAGTGAGCGGGACCTGGACCATGGCCGGGAGTCCTTATAATATAAATGGCAACATCAAGATTGAAGTTGATGATCAGCTGGTGATCGAGCCCGGGGTAGTGGTAAACTTCACTGGACATTATGTGTTTGAAGTATTCGGCAGCCTGCAGGCTGTTGGCTCATCCATCGATTCGATTAAATTTACAGCCCCGGATCCATCCATTGGCTGGCAGGGGATACGGTTTTCCAACACAGGTACAAACGTTTTAGATTCTACGCGGTTTACCTATTGCATAATAGAGAATGGACTGGCAGAAAGCTCCGGAGGGCGCACGGGTGCAGGGGGAGGCATATATTGTATTAGCTCTCCCGATATCGTGATCCGGGATTGCCTGATCCGGAACAATTATTCCGAGAATTCCGGGGGCGGAATATTTCTTGAGGAGTCTTCCAATATTCTTATAATAAATACTACCATTGAAGGAAATGCATGTAATTATGGCGGAGGCGGCATCGGGACCTACAACCACAATTTCCCAACACTAAGAAATGTGGTGATAAGGAATAACCGGGCTAACCAGTTCGGCGGGGGTATCTATACCCAGTTCGACAGCAGCCCGCTCCTTGCCAATACAACCATCGCCGGTAACGTGGCCGGTTTGTCCGGGGGAGGGTTGTACCTCCGTGATTCCATCCCGGTTTTCAGCACTGATGAGCGTTCAAGCATTTACGATAACCGGGCTCCTCTCGGATGTGACCTGTATTCGACCCTGCCCGCCACCATTACCGTTGATACGTTTACTGTAGCCAGTCCCACTGACTTTATTGCCAGCCCGATAGAAAACTTTCATTTCAATATATCGTATCCCCTTTATGCACAGGCAAATGCAGATCTTTATGTATCACCTGCAGGCAATGACGACAATGACGGGCTCTCTCCAGGCTCTCCCCTGAGAACCATCCTCCATGCTCAACGGATCATCATCTGTGATGATCAGAATCCCCATACCATATTCCTGGATGCAGGCACCTATTCACCATCTACCAACGGGGAAATATTCCCTGTTTATGGCATAAGCAACCTGACCCTCCAGGGAGATGGAAAAACCACAACCATCCTGGATGCCGAACAAAAAGGGAATATATTGACGGTATACGATACACGCGATGTTGCAGTAAAAAGCCTTACCATTGAAAATGGGAACAGCGGAGGTGTAGTTGCCCGCGATAATGTAGCACTGCTGTTAAATGATTTGATCATCAGAAACAACAGTGCACATAACGGAGGTGGCATTTATGCAGATGGATACGTTAACCTTATCCTGGAAGATGTGGATATCACCGATAATAATGCATTTTATGGAGCCGGCCTGTATGCTGCAGACAATGTCACCCTCTGGCTTGATAATGTGACCGTAGCACAGGATACTTCTCTTGCATACGGAGGCGGGCTATACCTTTATATTGGTACCAGCATAACCATGGAAGGATCTACAATATCTCAGAATTATGCACAATTTGACGGGGGAGGGATTTGGCTGTACTATGCTTTTATAACGATGTCAGATTTTAGCATTACCGATAACACGGCAGGAAGACAAGGTGGAGGGATATTCTCAGGTAATATGTCTGACCATGCTCCGGATTCTGAATTTCATAACGGATCGATCAACGGGAATGTTGCCCTTAACGGGTCTGGAGGTGGATTATACGCACAATCATCCCGAAAATTTATCATGGAAAATATGCTGATCCACCATAACTCTTCAAGCGCTTATGGAGCCGGCATTTATGCCCCGTCGTCCTATAATATTGATTTTAAAAACGTAACGATTGCAAATAATACCGGAGCTTTCAGCGGCAGTGCACTTTATATACCTAATTCTTTTACCAATATCACTATTCAGAACAGCATATTCTGGAACAATACACCAAACGAGATCTATGGAGAACCTGACCAGGTTACCTACTCAGATATCAAGGGAGCTTCACTGCAATCCTGGTTTGGCGAAGGATGCATCGATACCGATCCCATGTTTGTGAATGCTCCGGGAGGGAATTTTGAACTGGCCTGGACCAGTTATCCAACCATCGATGCATCAAAATCACCCTGTATCGATACCGGTGATCCGCAATTTTTATCTATTGATCCCGACGGATCCCGGAGTGATATGGGATACCAATACTTCCCGCAAAATGTTGATTTTCATCTGAAAGATCTTTCGGCCCCAACTCTTGTCGCATCCGATTCGAACATATACATTTCTTATATTATTGAAAACAAGGGTCTGAGTGCAGGATACCCCGATACTACGGTGATCTACATTTCTGATGATCCTTATATCAGCGAAGACGACAGCCTCCTGAGTGTTTATATAGCGGGGTATATACCTGCTGCAGGAGAAACTGTTGTGAATGATACGTTAGCCGTGGCATCTGATTTTCAGGAAGGGATGTATTATCTTCTGGCAGCTGCCGATGTTTTTAACAGGGTATCTGAAGACGATGAAACCAATAATATGGATTCTGTTATTATAGAGATCCGGCATTCGCCAAAGATTTCTGACCAACCGGATTCACTGGTGGTATGCCTGGGGGATTCCACCGGATTCAATGTGGTTGCTACCGGCTCTGAACCATTGCTTTACCAGTGGAGAAAAGACGGGGTTGAACTGGCCGATTCGACCTTTCCATATCTGCGTCTCGGGATGGCAGCCCTGTCAGATACCGGTGAATATGACTGTATCGTTAGTAATGCGGTGGGAACCCTGATAAGTTCAACGGCGGATTTAAAAGTTAACATGCCTGCCTTAATCGCTTCAGAATTTGCTGATACCGGGTTGTGTGTCCATGACTCTATCCAGGTTATGATTGAAGCGGGAGGGACCTTTCCTTTAACGTATGACTGGTTCCTTGATGACCAGGAGTTATCCGGGGTGCCAGATACAATGATCACCCTGGAAAATGCAAGTGCCGCTGAATCCGGAATTTATAAATGTGTGGTAACCAATGTATGTGCCGTGGTTGCAGACAGCTTCAGGCTCACAGTGAATCCATTGCCGGAACCAACACTGGGGGAAGACACCAGTATTTGCGCCGGGTCGGGCATTGATCTGGATCCCGGAGAATATGAACTGTATGATTGGACACCGGTTAATGCAGGCAGGATCTATCCGGTTACCGATTCCGGTACCTATACAGTACAGGTTACTGATGCGAATGGTTGTGTTAATGCCGATACTATTAAAATTGGAGTGAATCCGTTGCCAGCGTTTACCCTTGGCCCGGACTCTGCCATTTACAATGATGAAACAATCCTGGTCGCTCCCGATAATGAATTCACCTTGTACCTCTGGAGTGATGCAAGTACAGAAAACTCATTGTTGGTGGATGGATCATTGCTGACAGAAGGCACCTATCAGTACTGGCTGGATGTCACAGATGACAACGGTTGTATGGCTTCAGATACGGTATCGGTGACCATCCTCACCAGGCCGGTATCTATCCGGTGGCAGGAATCACCGGGAATGAACATTCATCCCAATCCGGCCACAGGTTATGTAACCGTGACCATTCCAAATCCTTCAGGTAATAGTTACAGCCTTTATGTGGTTGGGTTAACAGGTAAGGTTTACAGGATCGTTGAGGATATCAAAACCTCAACCTGCGTATTGAATATACGGGATCTGCCAAAAGGGATATATCTCATTGAAATTCATGGACCAGAAAACTTCAGGGGCAGGATGGTAGTGCAATAGCCCTTACACCATGAGTCCGATAAAAAGGAATATCCGGAGTATTGAAAAAGAAATTTTCATTTTATCAGGATTTATCTGAACAATAACTGGTGCAAAATATACAAAAAGGCTGCAATTACTGATCCTCCCACGGGACCTAAGACCGGTATCCATCCATAGCCCCAGTCACTTTTACCCTTGTGTTTCATTGGCAGGATAGTGTGCATAATACGGGGCCCCAGGTCCCTGGCCGGGTTAATTGCATATCCTGTGGTTCCTCCGAGAGAGATGCCAATTGCGGTAACCAGTAAGGCAACCGGAAGTGCTCCCAGTGTGCCCAGGCCGATCTTTGCCTCTTCCACTCCCGGGATATTCATGGAAGGCTCTGAAATGTAAAGCAGGACAAAAATCAAGACAAAGGTTCCTATCCCCTCACTGATGAGGTTACTTAAGGGTTTGCGAATGGCAGGTCCCGTGGAAAAACAGGCCAGCTGAGCCCCGGGATCCTCCGTCCTGTTGAAATGATTGTAATAAAACAGCCATACCAGGAAAGCACCCAGGGAGGCGCCGATCATCTGGGCCAGTATAAAGAGGGCTACTTTTGACCATGGGAAAAGCCCGGCAATAGCCAGTCCCAGAGTAACCGCCGGGTTGATGTGCGCACCGGAAACAGGTCCCGCGACAGTAACCCCAACAAAAACCCCGAGTCCCCAGCCCATTGAAATCAGGAGCCATCCGCCACTGTTTCCCTTGGTATCCCTGAGAACTACGTTTGCTACAACTCCGTTTCCCAGGAGGATCAGGAGCATTGTACCCAGAACTTCAGCAATTAGTTCATTCATTTTTGAAATATATATGTATGGTTAATTGTCCCAGCCTTTTGCACGCGATATGGCTTTGTTCCACCCTGCTACCAGGATCTTTTTTTCATGATCCGGGATTTCATTTTTGAATACTCTGTCTGTTGCCCATTGTCCTTGTATCTCATCCACACTACTCCATAATTTTACTGCCAGTCCGGCGAGGTAGGCTGCGCCCAATGCAGTGGTCTCAATGCAGACCGGCCTGATCACCGGGATCCCGATCAGGTTGGCCTGGAATTGCATCAGCAGGTTGTTTTCTGCAGCTCCGCCATCCACTTTCAGCTCACTGATCCTTATCCCCGAATCGTTTTCCATGGATTGAACGATATCATTCACCTGGAAGGCAATGCTCTCCAGGGCTGCCCTGGCAATATGGCCTGAATGAACACCCCTTGTCAATCCCGCGATCATTCCCCGGGCATATTGATCCCAGTGGGGTGCACCAAGCCCGGTAAAGGCCGGTACGAAGTATACCCCTCCATTGTCATCTACGGTTTTTGCAAGTCCCTCAACTTCAGACGAATCGTTGATGATCTTCAAGCCGTCCCGCAGCCATTGAATCACTGCACCACCAATAAATATACTTCCCTCCAGGGCATAGGTTGTCTCTCCCCTGATCTGCCATGCAATGGTTGTGACCAGGTTATTTCTTGATTTCACCGGTCTGTTCCCTGTATTGCACAGGATAAAACAACCGGTACCGTACGTGTTCTTAACAGAACCTTTTTCCAGGCACATTTGTCCGAACGTGGCTGCCTGCTGGTCCCCGGCAATACCGGCAATGGGTATCGATATCGTGAGAATATCTGCCATTGTGTGGCCATATATTTCAGACGATGACCGCACATCCGGCAGTACATTTTCAGGGATATTGAAGATTTCCAAAAGATCCTTATCCCATGAAATGGTGTTGATATTAAAAAGCATGGTCCGGCTGGCGTTGCTAACATCTGTTACATGGACCTTCCCTCCGGTCAGTTTCCAGATCAACCAGGAATCTACTGTTCCGAAGGCCAGCTCCCCCGATTCAGCCTTTTCCCTGGCGCCTTTTACATGGTCAAGGATCCATTTCAGCTTGGTTGCTGAGAAGTAGGCATCAATCACCAGGCCGGTTTTATCCCTGATCTTATCTGAGAGTCCCTTCTCCTTGAGCTCGTCACAGAACCTTGACGTTCGTCTGTCCTGCCAGACAATGGCATTGTAAACAGGTTCTCCTGTTCGCCTGTTCCATACCAAAGTGGTCTCTCGCTGGTTAGTGATGCCTATGGCCGCTATATTTGTGGCAGTAAGGTTTTCATCTGCAAGGGCTTTCCGGGCTGTTTCGATTTGTGTCGACCATATCTCCTCCGGATCATGTTCAACCCATCCCTGTTCAGGGAAGATCTGGGTGAACTCTTTCCGGGAGCTGCTTATTATCTTTCCGTTGTAATCGAATACAATGCTCCTTGAACTGGTCGTTCCCTGGTCGAGGGCCAGGATATATTTTTTACTGTTCATGATCTTCTCAATTTAATAAATATCCTTGAGCCAGGGACGTGAATTGTTCTGATTGTGATTCCTGCCAGGCCTGGTCTTTACCTAACTCCCGCGCCATCAGGTTTGCAACAGCAGGTGCCAGCCGGATGCTTTCTGCCGCATCCAGTTGCAGAGCCCGGATTCGCCTGGCCAGCACATCCTCAACGGTCCGGGCCATCTCATTCCGGACCGCCCGGATGACCTGGACAGCCTTAATAGGTAACTTTTCGCTTATATATTGGTCAAAATCAGGAGATTCACTAAGCATCTGTTGAATAGGTACAATATCTGCTCCGTACCAATTCAATGCAGGGTCGTCCACTTCTTCGGTAATATATCCATGGATCCTGAGATGCTTTGTTACACTATTGGTACCTGACCACCCTGAGGTTTTTTCAACGTGATTGATCACATCTTCCCCGATCTTTCGATAGGTGGTCCATTTTCCACCGGTTAGGCTAACCAGGCCGGAATCTGAATTCAATATCTTATGTCCCCGGGAAATCTCCTTTGTTTTCTTATTCTTTGATCCGGGGGCTGCCAGTGGGCGCAACCCTGCGAAAACGGAAAGGATATCTTCCCTTTTCGGTGGATCCTCAAAATATCTTTCTGCCGTTTCCAGGATATAATCGATTTCATCATCAGTAGGCCGGGGTTCCATTTCAGATTTCTCTTTTTCCACATCTGTTGTGCCTATTACCACCTTATTATGCCATGGCACGGCAAACAGTACACGTCCGTCGGGTGTTTTTGGGATCATCAGGGAATTTATGCCATTCAGGAATTTACCGTCAACAACAAGATGGATCCCCTGGCTGGGAACAACCAGGTCCGCGGCATCCGGATTATCCAACTTAACAATATCATTCACAAAAACCCCGGTAGCATTGATAACAATTTTGGATAGCAGCCGGTAGGATTTATCTTTTTCCAGGTCAGAGGCAACCACCCCATTCACTTTGCCGCCTTCTTTGAGCAGTTCTGTGACCTTCATATAGTTAAGGGGAGTCCCGCCATGTTCATAAAAGGTTTGACACAAGTTTACAGCCAGTCGCGAATCATCAAATTGTCCATCATAATAGACCAGTCCACCCCGGAGATTTATAGTATTGACAGTCGGGAGCATACGCCTGATCCGTCTCTTGGAAAGGGGTATCGACCTTCCTATTCTGTGTCTTCCGGCAAGCAGGTCATAGAGGGTTAGCCCAATCAGGTAAAGCAGTACTTCCCGGCGGCGGTAGCAAGGAATGATAAACGGCAGGTCCTTTACAAGGTGGGGTGCATTCATCCTGAGCAATCCTCTTTCGCGGAGGGCTTCCATAACCAGCGATACATTGCCCTGTGCGAGGTATCTTACCCCTCCATGAATCAATTTGGTGCTTCTGCTGGAAGTTCCTTTTGAGAAATCGTATTGCTCAAGTAGCAGGGTCTTATATCCCCGTGTAACGGCTTCAATGGCAATTCCCAATCCGGATGCCCCGCCTCCGATTACAATTATATCCCATGGATGGTCTGTCTTTTCGAGCCTGTTTATTATTTCATCTCTGTTCATGCAAGGAGGTTTAACACAGAAAGTTTTAAGAAAGTCAGTCCCGTAGTTCTTCTTCCCCGTCTGTGTATTTAGCGAATCTGCCCCGGTTGGGACCATGGGCCTGGTCGGGCCTGGGCCACGGCCATCCTCCGAATTCGGTCTGGTTATAATCGTCAAATGCCTGCTGGATTTCCTCGCGGGTATTCATTACGAAGGGCCCGTACTGGACAATAGGTTCATCGATGGGCCGGCCCTGGAGAAGGAGGATATGGCTTTCGTCAGGGCCGTTTTCGATCACAACTTCCATGTCGGCATGCAGTATGACAGATTTAGCGGAGGATACCTGTCGGCCTGAGACCTTAATCGCTGAACCTTTGTGAAAATAGATCGCACGCCGCACTTCTCCGGATGCAGTTGGAATTTTCCATTTTGCCCCGGGTTCCATTTTCAGGAGCCATATGGCGACTTCATTTTCTGGCCGGGCAGCCCACGATTCAGGGTTAGGAGGAGGCGCATTATGATCTCCAACCGATCCGGCTACAATTATGATCCTGGTCAATTTTCCATCGCTATCTCCAGATGTGATCCTGGGGATATCCTCTTTCCAGAGCATCTTGTAGTATGGTTTAACAAACTTGTCGCTGGCCGGGAGGTTCAGCCAGATCTGGAACAGCTCGAGTGGATTTTCCCGGTTTTCATGAATGAGCGGGAACATTTCACAGTGTTGTATCCC
This sequence comes from uncultured Bacteroides sp., assembly GCA_964477295.1. GTDB lineage: Bacteria > Bacteroidota > Bacteroidia > Bacteroidales > SM23-62 > CAYZEZ01. The sequence continues at coordinate 10,043 of CAYZEZ010000147.1, forward strand.
TGCCCCGGCAGTCATCCATTGTACATCGCCAGGGCCATATCTTCCGGATGCACCCAATGAGTCTGCATGATCAACCATTCCCTCAAGCACGATGGTTACCGTTTCAAATCCGCGGTGGGGATGTTGAGGAAATCCGGGGATATCCCTGCCGTGATACATCCGCCATCCATCCTTAAGGGTAAAATCATTGCCCGGTCTTCTCCCCTCAAGGGAAGATACGGGGCCGAGATGACCGTTCCCTTTTGGATATGCATCCTTATGGTGGACACAAAACAGGAAAGGGTTATCAGTCTCCCACTGAAATTCAAGCTCTTTTATCTCTATTATCGGGTTCTCATCCATGGCCTTTTATTTTTCCCAAATATACGATTCTTTGAGAGTATGATTTGTCAACTTGATGACTATTCATTAAAAACGTTATGATGATGAAAAGTGATTTCAGAATGAGCTGTGATTGATTTTTGTTATCTTAGTCCAATAAACCAACCAACTCTTAAAATGAAAAAAACAATTATATCAATTGCCCTGATGGCAATAATTCCTTTACTCTCTGCCCAGCAGGGAAAAGTATATGATAACCTTTCCATGGAGAGTAAGATTCTTGGCATGGAACGCAGGTTTGCCATTTACCTTCCGCCTGATTATGAGACTTCAAGCCGCAGCTACCCTGTACTTTACCTGCTGCATGGTGCTGGAGACGACCAGACCGGGTGGGTGCAGTTCGGTGAGGTATTAAGGATTACTGACAAAGCGATCTCAGAGGGTACTGCAACACCGATGGTTATTGTAATGCCGGATGCCAATACCGGCACGAGGGGCTACTTCAATGACATCGTGGGAGATTGGCGATACGAGGATTTTTTCTTTGAGGAGTTGATGCCCTTCGTAGAAAAAGAATACCGGATAAAAGGTGAGAAGCGTTACAGGGCTGTCGCCGGTCTTTCGATGGGTGGGGGTGGAACCTATATGTATGCCTTGCACCATCCTGAGCTTTTTTCCTCTGCATGTCCACTGAGTGCCAGCTGTGGGCCGCTTACAATGGAGGACATGGACCGTTACATTGAAAGAAGGGGATTAGAGGGTGGTTCCGATAAGCAGAAAAAGGAGTATTTTAATCAGCACAGTGCCCTGGCACTTATCAATAATATGCCAGCCGAACAATTAAAGCAGGTACGGTGGTATATCGATTGCGGCGATGATGATTTTCTTTACGAAGGAAATTCACTGATCCATATTGCCCTGAGGAAGAAGGAGGTGCCGCATGAATTCCGGATAAGGGATGGAAGCCATAGCTGGACATACTGGAGGGAGTCGCTTCCCGAAGTGCTGACCTTTATCTCGGATCATTTTCACCAGCATTAATAATTTCAGTATCTCCTTGTAATCCAGAAGATTCCGAAACTCTTACGGGAATGCGGGTTATACAAAATAGAATGAAACTTGTTTTTATACAAACGCTCCTGATGGGTTCCTGTTTTTTTTTGTGGAATTCAATTACTCTCAGGACAATCACTCAATTTTAGTCATTATTTAGCAGAAGACGGGATTTTACAGAGTGAGATAAAATGTATTCACCAGGATTCTGAGGGATATATCTGGATCGGTACTATATCCGGGCTGGAAAAAACGGACCTGAAAAAAAAATTTTCAGGTTCCATAAGAAATCAGGCAATCCAAATTCTGTTGATCTGCCGGATAATATAATTGCTTCTGTTTATAAAGACCCATCTGAAAAACTCTGG
>CAYZEZ010000148.1:0-11778 GCA_964477295.1 uncultured Bacteroides sp.
TCCCTTCCTTTTAATCTGTATTGAAACAACACTGATCCTATATCTGATAAATTATTGGAGGAAAATTTAAAAGTGATATCATTCCTGGCATGGTCTATCTGAACAGGTTTTATTTCTGTTTTATCCCTCAGATCTGATCCGGGGAAAGGGCACAAAATGGAAGAATCCTTATGAATAATAACTTCACTTATATAGGTTGTAAATTTAGTGTCCCAATCTGGATCAGAGGTCATGTCAAACCTTACCAGTTGAGTATTGCAGCAAATCCAGGCAATCTTCTCATTTTCAACATAAATTGAATTAACCTGCTGGCCCTTAAAAATCCTTTCAAATACAGGAATTAAATCAAATTCATCAAAAGCATTATTATTTAACCTATATATGATTTGTTCATTGGTACCTGGTTGATTTGCCAGCAGCCAAAGGTCTGTATCTCCATCATTCCATATGGTTGATATTTCAATGTTATTTGAAAGAAATACAGAATTCGGCAGTTTCCTGTAGGGTAAGATCTGATCCTCTTCTGAAAAAAAGCTGTATAATCCTTCTGAAGTCAGGAACACCACATCCTTATCAATATTTAAAATTTTATAAACAGGAAGATTTTCCGGGAAATTTATGATATGGTAATCTGCTGATTGAGGATTTGTTTCATATAATCTGGCCTCTGAAACAGTATATACTTCAGACCCTGGATCCGACCACCAAATAAGGCCATTGCCAGATGATATTTGAGTAACCGGTAATCCAAACCCCTCTGCTATTCTTTGGGTAAAGAAAGTACCTTCTTCAATAGTAATCCTGGTCAATCCGGCGTTGGTACCGGCAATGATGATTTTTGGTTCAGAGCGACACGGATAGAGGACGTTAAAGTTACCGGGCAAAGTAAGCAGGGCAGTTTTATCAATGATTTGAAAAAGCCCTTCTCCTGAAAATACATAAAGATCATTTTCAATTTGTATGAACTGAAAAACCTCAGTGTTTATTCCTGATACAGGACGAAAGATATTTTTGGATATTCCATGAATCTTATCAGGTATTTGCTCAAAATAGAAAACTCCTTCTGATGTTGCTGCATAAATACTATTACCATGCCGGATAACATCGTAAACATTTCCCAAAAGTCCGTTTTTGCTATGGTACATGGTCAGAGGGGAAGGCCATTCAATTCTTGTCAATCCATCATTATGTACGACCCATAGAATCCCTGAATGATCATAAAGTAAATTGTTAATTTGATTGTCGTAAAGTCCGGATTCTTTGTTGATTATATTTGAATATGTATTGTTTTGGTTAAGGATGAGTCCGCTTGAACTGGTAGCCAGTGCATTCGATTTGTCAGAAAGTTGGACAAAGTCAGAAACATCAGACTCCGTGAATATTTCCAATGAATGTTTTATGGGAGGGAGAAGCTCATTTTCATGCCATCGTTGTAATCCATTTCCTTCAGTGAAGATATAGAGGTTGTTCTCCTTGAGGAAATAGGTGGAAAGGTTTTCAATGCCCAAAATTTGTCGGTCAGTTACCTTGCTCACTTCTCCGTTATAATATTGAAATAATCCAGTTGTTGGGGAAATGAAGCATATCCTGTCCTTCCTTTTAAAAATGTTTCCGGGTACTTCAGGTATTATATTATATACAATCTCATGGTTATTCCAGAGATGAAGCCCGGTATTACTCAAGATATATTCCTGATCATCAAGGCTTACCATCATAGATACCTGGCCGAGAGATATATCCGGTTCACTATTTTCCTTAACCAGGTTAAGAAATTCCAGAGAACCATCCATGCGATATTGTATTAATCCAAATGTATTATTGCCGGCAACAAATATCTTTCCGGTTTCGTTGATAGATATACAGGTTGTTCCAGGAATAAATAAAGGTTCCCATCTCATACCATCGAATCGTAAAATACCGTTATTACCTGAAAGTAAGAGAAATCCGTAAGGATCGAGATTCACAGAATGGTATGGGTTGAGCCTGTAATTGGAAGGGGGTGTAATCCGTTCTATGACAGGTAGTCCAACGTCCTGATATTGAGCGCTTATATAAGTCAGTTTAGAGGTTGTGAGCGTAAGGCCGAGTAAAAAAATGAATCCAACCTTGTGAAAATTGTTCGGAAAATTCATAACTTGGTTTCTTAAAGTTCACCGAAGCTCACTTGAACAAAGGTACGAATTAATAGGAAATACTTTAATTAATAAGTAAATCACTTAATCTATGGAAACGACAGCGAAAAGACCCATATTGGTTACCTGGGATTTTACAGAAAAATCCAGATTTGCCATGGAACATGGTATTAGTTTAAGTAAACATTTAAATACTACAGTTCATTTGTTTCATATTGTTAAAAAGGAAAAGGAGATAGCTGAGGCTACCAATAAGTTGAATGAAATCATTGATGAAGCTCAGAAAAAATTTAACGTTAAAGCTTTGCCGCTTGTTAAAGTAGGTAATATTTTCACTACAATATCAGAGGTTGCATCTGAAATGCATGCTGAAATGGTTATTCTCGGAACCCACGGGATGAAAGGGATGCAGAAATTAATTGGAAGCTGGGCGCTAAAGGTTATTGCCGGATCAAAAGTTCCTTTTATCGTTGTGCAGGCACCCCCTGATAAGACTGGTTTTGAAAAGATTGTATTCCCGTTGGATTTTAGAAAGGAAAACAAAGAGAAAATTAACTGGATCTATTACATCGCCAGGTTATATAATTCAAAATTCTATATAATCAAGTCGAAATCAACAGATCCGAAATTCAAAAAAGGCATTCAATCCAATTTGATGTTTACAAAGAAATTCCTTGATAACAATGAGATCCCTTACGAAATCCACACCGCTGAATCAGGTAATTTTACCGCTGAAACAATTGAATTTGCTCACAAGTTGGAAGCAGATCTGATATTGATCATGACCACAAAGAATATTAATGTGGCTGATTATGTATTGGGTGCTCATGAACAAACAATAATATCCAATAATTATGAAGTGCCGGTTATGTGTATTAATCCACGGCCAGGAAAGATTGCCAGTGGATTCAGTGCTACCGGGGGCTAGTCTGAAATAATTTTTTATAATACTGAACCGCAAGGAATATCGAATTATCTTTGCGGTTTTTTCTTGTCTGTCGGCATCCGGGAAATTTTTGCTCTCGTTTCAATATGAAAAATTCAATCAATTCCTTCTGTGAACCCTGCTGGCATATTTCCCGCTTTTTGCAGAGGGATTAGCGAGATAAAAATAGATTCTTATGGATTGAAGATTGGCTTCGCCGGACCCAGGACTACGTTTACTCGTTGATTGCAGGGTGGAACTTCAATTATTTGATTAAATTTATTCATGCTCGTTTCATCTGGAAATATGAAGTATGAAGAAATTATTGTTTGCAACACATAACCTGGACAAGGTTAATGAGATCCAGGAAATGGTCGGATCGGACTTCAAAATTATTAGTCTGGATGATATTGATTATAATCAATCCATCCCTGAAAATGAATCCACCATTGAAGCCAACGCAATGTACAAGGCAAGATTTATTTATGATGTTTTAAAAAAGGATTGTTTTGCTGATGATACAGGTTTGGAAGTTGAAGCATTGAACGGGGAACCCGGAGTTTATTCGGCCAGGTATGCAATGTTGACAGGAGAGGTTTTTCCCGGAGAAGATATTCCGGTTGCCAATATCAGGAAATTATTGAAACTGATGGATGGCACAAAGTATAGAAGAGCATGCTTCCGAACTGTTATCGCTCTCATTATTGATGACATAGAATATTTATTTGAAGGAAAAGTTAGAGGAGAGATATTGAATTCTAAAAGAGGAACAGGCGGATTTGGATACGATCCGGTTTTCTTGCCGGATGGTTATACGCAAACATTTGCTGAAATGACGTTGCATGACAAGAACAAGATCAGCCATCGGGCCTGTGCCATGAGCAAATTAATTGAATTTCTTCAAAATACTAATAAATAATATCCTGCAAAACGTTTAAAAATAATTGCAGCGATAAAATATCTGGTTAATTCTTTCGTATTATACAAATCAATGATGCTTGTATATAGAATAATGAAACTTCGATTGCTCCTCCAATTTGTCATGCTATTGAACATTAGCATGGTGTTTTCGCAACTGGAGATTGGGGAGTGGCGATCTCATATGCCTTATTCTCAGGCGTTTTGTGTTACAGAAGCTGGAGAGAAAATCTATTGTGCCACCAGGGGAGGATTATTTTACTATGACAAATCAGATAATACACTGAATAAATTTTCAAAGGTGGATGGTTTGTCTGACGTTGAGATTAGTTGTATTAACTATTCGGAAGAATATGATATACTGCTGATAGCTTATTCAAATGCCAATGTCGACCTGGTTGAAGGGCATTCGATATATAATGTTCCGGATATTAAAAGAAAACAGTTAACGGCTAATAAAACAATAAATAACATCCTTTTCATCGGTCCAATGGCCTACCTTTCCTGTGGATTTGGAATTGTTGTTGTAAATCTTGAAAAAAAGGAGATCAGGGATACTTATCTGATAGGAGAGAACAGCAATTATAAATTTGTCTATGACCTGGCATCCGATGGTAACTTTTTATATGCCGCAACAGAAACTGGAATTTATCGGGCCGACATGAATAGTGCAAACCTTATCGATTTTAATAATTGGAACAGAATGACAGATGTACCTTATTTCGATAAGGTATTCAATAATATTACATTTTTCGATGGGAACATTTATGCAAACTACCTGTCCGATTCGGACGAGGAAATAGATACCATATATCGTTACGATGGATCAGTATGGTCGGAATTCAAAAATTTAAATATGAATAGAACCCATTCAATTGAAACATCTAATGAGAAATTGATTGTTGTAAGTCGCTGGCATATAAATGTGTATGATAAAAATGAACAAAATATCATACATTTTAGTACAACCAGGCCATTTCACTCTATCCTGGATAAGGAAAACAATATCTGGATAGCGGATGAGAACGAAGGATTGATCAGAAGATCAATATCAGGGAATAACACTTATTTTACACCGAACGGACCGATCAGCTCAAGGTCGGTTGCACTTTTCTTTTCAAACGGGAAGTTATATAGTGCGGCAGGAGGGGATGCCAGGAACTGGAAGAACCTGTGGAAAAATGCTGAGGTGTCGAGTCTGGAGAATGGTTTCTGGACAGGTTGGGTAGAGGAACAATACAGAGATGCGGTTGACATAGTGGAGGATCCAACCAATGCCAATCGTCAATATGTTGCCACATGGGGATACGGTTTGCTGGAGGTTACCAACCAGGAAATCACTAGTGTATTTGATTATCAAAACAGCACCATTCAGAACATATTGCCCACAGGGCCCTACATGCGTCTGGGAGGTATAGCATACGACAATGGAAATAACCTTTGGTTAACCAATTCTGAAGTTCCGGATCCCATATCCGTCATGGAGCCGGATGGAAGCTGGACCAGTTTTGCTTTTCAAAGGAAACTTAATGACCTGACCTTAGGCAGGATTATCGTGACCAGTCAGGATCATAAGTGGGTGCAATGTCCAAGAGGACATGGATTATTTGCATTCAATATAAACGGAACAATTGATGATGAGTCGGATGATGAATATTTAAAATTCGATGTCAAGGATGTGAATGGGAAGATCATCACAAATAATGTGTATTGCCTGGCAGAAGATAAAAATGGAAATATATGGGTAGGAACAGATAAAGGGGTAGTGGTTTATTATAATGCATATCGTGTGTTTACTTCAGACCAGTTTTATGCCCAGCAGATCATTGTCCCGAGAAATGATGGCTCTGGTTTGGCTGATATATTATTGGGTACAGAGATAATTACAGCAATTGCCGTTGACGGTGCCAACCGGAAATGGATCGGTACTGCAAGATCCGGAGTATTTTTACTTTCAGAAGATGGTATTATTCAAATCCATAATTTTACAAATGAGAATAGCCCGTTATTATCAAATAACATCATGGATATAGCCATTGACGGTAAGTCGGGTGAAGTATTTTTTGCAACTGATAAGGGAATTGTATCATACAGAAGTACAGCTACCAATGCGAATGAATTCTTCTCTGATGTTTATGTTTATCCAAATCCTGTCAGAGAGGATTATTCAGGTGAAATAGTAATATCAGGAATGATTGAGGAAGCTAATATTAAGATTACCGATATCAGCGGGAATATAGTATATGAGACTACTTCCCTTGGGGGACAAGCCATATGGGATGGCAGGAGTTTCTCAGGTGAGAAAGTGCAAACGGGTGTTTACCTGATATTCTGTACCAATGAGGATGGATCGAAAACACATATCACCAAATTGCTGATTATAAATTAAATTTAGTATACCTGCAACCTTTTAATGCCAGCTATGCTAACCAAGATCAGGGGCATCGTCCTGCATACCATCAAATATAAAGAATCGAGTATAATTGCACACATTTATACCGACCTGTATGGACGGCAATCATTCCTGATCCATAGTGTGCACGGGAGAAGATCAAAGTTTTCCCCCAACATGTTTCAACCTTTGTCCATGATTGAGGCAGAAGCCTATTACAGACTGGAAAGGGAATTACAGAAAGTAAAGGAGGTAAATAGCCAACCATACAATACCATTCCGTACGATATTGTGAAAAGCACACAGGCCATGTTCCTTGCAGAGGTTATTTACAAATCGGTTCGTGAGGAGGAAGCAAATCCGGACTTATTTGAATACCTGGTCCATTCAATGGAATGGCTGGATACGGCTGACGAAAAATATACCGATTTCCATTTGATCATGCTGATTCAACTGACAAGATACCTGGGATTTTTCCCGGAAAAAAATTACTCTGAACAGAGATGTTATTTTGATCTCCGTAATGGAGAATTTATCAAGGATCCGTCGGTTCATCCCGATATGCTTAACAGGAAAATTAGCTCAATATTAAATGAATTTTTGTTTTACTCAAGTGGTGACCTTAGGGATATTCACCTGGAATATTCTGAACGAATTAGCCTAACAGATTCATTAATAGACTTTTATAGTCTTCATATTCCTTCCTTTGGTAAAATTCAATCCGTAGCCGTTTTGAGAGAATTATTTAGATGATTATGAGTATATTCATCGCTAATGATCTTGTGCTGCAAACCTTTTCATTGCAGCTACGTAGAAAAGCAAATAATTGGCTCTGAAACAGGTTATAGGGTTGGCCTATTTAAAATCCTGATTTATAATGGGATGATTTTATTTTTTGGTGCAACCTGAAGGATGTTTTTCGAGTCATAATTAGTACGCGATTTTAGCAGGCCTTTTTATTAGTTTTTGAGGCGGAAAAAAGGCCGTAAAAATATTTCAAATGTCCATCGATCTTTTAAAAAAAAAGACAAGAAGATCGGATGGGAATTTTATGTTTTAAAACTAAAGTAATTTGAAGCAACGGCTAATCGGCATATTGTTCAGTAATAAGGGAAGGTCAGGGACTTTTCTGAAAAGCATCATGCCGGGAAGCTTACTATTGACTATGCCTTTGAGAAGGATACTCATCATATTAACACTATTGCTGGCCTGGCAGGTTGTTCCCGGGCAGGATACGATATGGTATGAGGGATTTAGCGGTGATGTTTCGGCTGGTGACACCATTGATAATGGTTCAACTGCCTGGTCGAGGTATGCAACCGGACCGCAACTGAAATCCGGCGGGATTTTTGAGGTGAAAAATAACCGCTTCGAAGCCACCGACCTGATGCAAAATAACGGTGGACCGGACTTCATGGTGTGGATGTCAGAATATGTAGATATTTCAGCTTACGATTCAGTTATCATCAGCTTCGATTATATTGTGACCCTTTCAGGATTTGAAGAGGACCAGGATACTATCAGGGCTACCTATCAAGTGAATAATGATCCCGAGGTGAAATTCTTCGAAGATTATGGCCCTCCGAATTTCGGTACCAAATCCGTTTCAGGTGTACAGGGTGACAGCGTAAGAATCCGAATATACTGCAGGAATACTGCCACAGATGAAGCACATGTATTTGATGATGTAATTATTTACATACCTGGGGAGCTTTACTCCAGGACAAATGGTAATTGGAACAGTACCAATACTTGGTCCTATTCCCAGGGAGGAGCAACATGCAACTGTACCCCTGATGATCGGTCAGTCGTAAACATTGTGGACGGATATACCGTCGATTTGAATGTGGGCGGCGATGTGTATACACTCAATGTTGATGATGGCACCCTGAGCTGGCCTTCTTCACAAACCCTAAGCATTTACGGCGGCGACCTGATTGTAGGATCAAGTGGGAGCCTGGACAGGAACGCGAACAATGCCGTCGTTGATTTTCCAGAGAATGATGCGCAAAATGAATTGATCAATAACGGCAGTATCAGTATTTCTTCTCTCGAACTAAGCAAGATCAACGGATCGTTATCCGTTTACGGCTCTACATCCGTTGATATTACCACCAGCATCAACCTCACAGGCGATAATGTTACAATGAACAATTATGGGATCATCACCCTTAGTCAGGATGTCAATTTCAACAACGGGATATTCACACTGAATAATTACTACTCCCTGATTATTGGTGATGATTTTTTAAATGCAGATGCAAACGAGGATGAGGTTTATAATTTCGCTGATGCCTACATGGGCCTGGGAGGAGATTCTTTTGATCCTCAGATTGAATTTTATTTCAGTTACAGCGGAAATACCGTGAATTTCCTCCGCAGCGGCAATCAACCAGTTGTTGTTCCGCAGGATTCATATTACCACCTGACCATTTCAGGTTCAGGTACAAAAACTACACAGGGCGACCTGGACATAAATGGGAACCTGACGCTGTCGGGATCGGCAGTTCTCGATGTGGATGCCGGAGATGACGATCTGAACATCGCAGGAAACTGGATAGTTACAGGAACTGCTTCTTTTTCACAGGGGAATAGTAACGAACGGGTGATCTTCGACGGATCGTCCATACAAACCATTGACAACAGTGGAGGAGAGACATTCTGGGACCTTGAAATTGCCAATACTGGATCCGGGATCATGATCGTCAGCGGGGATGTGACGGTTCTGGATGACCTATACATGACCTCAGGCGATGTTGATGTAAACGGGAACAAACTGACCATGTCCAACGGGATATATACGAAACTTCACCATACAGACGGGAAAATAATTGGAGCATTTTCGAGGAACATCACCTCGCTCAACGAATATCTTTTCCCGGTCGGCACTTCTGCGTATGATAACTCCTTTTATGTTGATTTCAATACCCTTGGCACAACAGGATTCCTGACTGTGGAATTTGTGGGGTCTGACCCGGGCGGTACCGGAGATTTCCCGTTGAATGACGGAGGAACAAGCATCATTGGACAATTTACAGACGGATACTGGGATGTTACACCTGACGGCAGCATTGCCTCCAGCGATTATGACATAAGGGTACTTGCCAACGGCTTTGACAGTTACAGCATCAATACCACGACCCGTATCCTGAAGCACAACGGGTCCAGCTGGACAACAGACGGGAGCCATGTGGATGCCTCCCCGCCCGAAGTAGACAGGGATGCTTTCAACGGGTTTGATGCCGGGGGAGATATTTTCGGACTTTGCCGCACAAATTGCCTTGAGTTTACCCTACAACCCATTTCACAGACACAATGTGAAGGTTCCGATGTAACATTTACCATCAGTGTCAATTCTTCTGATGCCAGTCCTTCGTTCCAGTGGCAGAAGAATGGCGGCGATCTTTCCGGGGAAACAGACACCAGCCTTACGTTGACCGGAATCGATTCTTCGGATGCAGGTGCTTACCGATGCCTCGTCACAGTAACTTGCGGTGGGACCGTCATTGGTTACAGCCAGGTCGCCACGCTTTCCATTCTTGAACCGTTATCCGGACTTGGTTACGGATATTCCAAAACCATTACCATCAATGCAGGAAAGGTCCAGGGTAGCGAGGACCTGATCAACTTCCCATTGTTGGTTAGCCTGACGGATGCGAATCTGGCAACAACAGGTAACGGGGGCTATGTTGAGAATTCATCGGGTTATGATATCATATTTGCTGATGCGCTTGGATATAAACTGGATCACCAGGTTGAATACTATGATTCCGTAACAGGTGAATACATCGCCTGGGTGCGGATTCCGGTTCTTTCATATGACGAAGATACCCAGATAGAAATCATTTACGGAAACCCACAGGTCACTATCGATCCTTCCACTACAAAGGTCTGGAGCGGTGATTATACAGGGGTTTGGCATTTATCGGATGAATCGGATGCCACCGGAAAAGGGAACGATGGTACAAATTCAAGTGTTGACTATGTTAACGGAATCATTTCTGATGCCGGGGAATACAATGCGAATACAGATTATTTTACAATCGGGACCAGCGGGATGTCTACAAGTACCGGATCCGTAGAAGCATGGGTAAACACCAACAATACTACTGCAACAGCATTCTTCTTTGGACATACATCCAGTCCAGCTGGATGGCAGGACAGGATCCAGCTTTATATTGAAAACACCAGGCAATTTACCTTGGGCCTCGGTGATGCCCATGCACTTGAGCCGAATATTCTGACATTGTCTGCAGGTTCATGGTATCATATCGCCCTGAACTGGGATGGTACCGATTATGAAGTTTTCGTTAATGGAGTTTCTGAAGCGAGCGGTAGTACATTATCCGGATTTTCTTCTTTGAATACATATGCAGACATAGGTAATACGGGAAATGCTGCTAGCAGGACCGAGGGCTGGGACGGTATCATTGATGAAGTCAGGTCATCGGGCAATATTAGAACCAAAGACTGGTACCTGACAGAATACAACAACCAATTGAGTCCTTCCACATTTTATTCGGTAGGGTCACAGACAACATACTCGGATTATGATTTCGGGCCATTGTGTCAGTTTGATACAGTTATATACAGCGTGCCGGACCTATACGATACATATACCTGGTCGGTGAGCGGAGGTACAGTTATTTCTGGCAGTGGGACGAGTTCAGTGGGAATCAGGTGGGATAGCACCGTGACAGATACATTATCCCTTGAAGTTGAATTGGACGGATGCACCGGGTATTCGGATACTTTCATGGTTTCTGTGGATACTTTACCGATGGCATTTGTGAGTCCTTCCTATGATACCTTATGTAGCGGGGACCCGACCTACCTGGTACTTACTAGTAATGTAACCAATACTACTTTTAGTTTAGAGCTTGTTTATTCTGGCTCTATTATTGGTGCTTCGACAACACTGGACGGGGATACCATCAAACAGTCCCTGACCAATCCAACGAACGATGCCGATTCCGTGGTTTACAGGATCGTTCCAACCGGTCCTTCTCCAACGGATTGTGAAGGGATAGCGGATACTGCAGTAGTGTATGTCAACCCGAGGCCGCGCATAGAGGTATCTGCCGACGACACGATCTGCTACAACGGCTCTACAGGCTTTACGATCGTTAAACCGAATACGGTCCGGGGCTTGTGGCGATATGATCTGGATGTTACCTACCCGGCCGATGTGACGGGCACGCTGGGTGACCTGAACAACCAGACGGTGCTTACCCTGACCGATAACCTGACCAATACGAGCGATAATGTGCTGGCGGTGACCTACCTGTTCACGCCTCACATCGATCCGGAAGATGGCGGAGCGGAGTGCCAGAACGGCGTGGACACCACGATCACGGTGTATGTCAACCCGAGGCCGCGCATAGAGGTATCTGCCGACGACACGATCTGCT
>CAYZEZ010000149.1:0-11724 GCA_964477295.1 uncultured Bacteroides sp.
AAATGGTTTCAACATTAGGGAAATATTTGCTGTAGGTGTTAATCCTCTCATTGGCTTTTTCAGCTACAGCCTGGTCAACCGATTTTGCCTGGATAAATTTATCAACCGCTGCCCAGTAAATAGTTGTTTTTTCGAAATCATCATCAAAACAGTTCTTGCCGGCCACATATGTGTCACCGATAAGGATATATGGTTCACCCCAGGAAGGATTTAAGCTGATGGCTTCAAGACCATATGTTTTGGCTTCCTGAGGCTTGTCAAGCTTTGAATTGGTAATCACCCCCAGCTGATAATAATAGTCTGCTTTTTGAATCGGATCTTCTTCCTTGTTAACAGCCTCCTTATAATATTGGTACGCCTTGTTATAATTTTCCCGCATAACGAACAACTTTGCCAGGCCGAAGGCTGCCTCAGCCGAGGGTTCTTTGTTGTACAGTGCTTCTGCAGCTTTTGTATAAAATGGGTCCTGCTCACAGTCGAGGGTTCCGAGAAAGGTCACAGCTTTTTTCAGAAATGAAACATCTTCCTTCTTCTCGTCATATTTCCCTTTGAAGTATGTGATCAGGGATTCACAGGTAGGGGCTCCACTGGCAATAAAATTCAGGTCAATGTGTTCCTTGACTTTATTCATGTCTTCATCGTCCGGATTTTTTTTCAGCTGATGGTCAATAATATCGGAAGCCATAGAATAATCGTCGATGACCTGCATGTTGCTTATCATGTTTTCCTCGTACAGGCCATAGCAGGCCAGCATAAAAGTGGCCAGGACCGGCGCAGATGATTTATTCCCCAAAATGGTAATAGACTCTTTCAGAAATCCATAGCTTTTTTCCAGACTTTCTGGTTCTTTCCTTCTGTATCTCATCAGGTCAACGCCCTGTCTGCCAAGAACAGATCCTTTTTGCTTAAAATACTTTATTCGCTGTTCATAGATCATCATCAGGGTATCGATCAATGCATCCTGCCTGGCCGAATTATCTTCTGCCAGAACAATAAAATCGTTGTACATTTTAGCCCCATCAATGTAAATATTTTTTGTTGAGTGGGGGCACTCGTTAAAAACCACTCTCCATGATGGAAGAGCATCATTATAATCCTGATGTTTGGCAAATTCCCTGTAAATTGAAAGGTTTTTAATGCACCTGATACTGTCATCTCCATGTCCGTACTTTGACCCGTCCTCAACCCCTTTCTGAGCAAACCCGGCTATGGGGAGGACAAGAAGAAAAAGTACAAATAAAGTCTGTCTAACTCTAACCTTAATTTCCATATCTCATTAATTAATCAAACTTCCGCTTCAAAAACCAAAAATCATGCAAAGTTACACTAAAACTGAAAAACTTATAATTTTCTTCTATCAAATTGTTGTTTAAAGTGCCTCTATGTCCCATATCCACTGCAAAATTGAACGATGTCTTGGTATTCCTGAACGGTAAACCTACTCCAAAACTTATGCCATAGTCCTTAAGTTGCTCCCCCTGCAGCTGCAGATAAGAGTTTTCGTAATGACCTCCAAACCTGTAATGAATTCTTTTATGATATCCCCTGAAGGCTTCAGGATTGGGTGTAATCTCAAAACCTCCATGCATCGAATTGCTGTTGGTTAACGGTTGCTTCTGGTTAAAGAATATAGATTTACTCCAATCCTGTGAATAGAAATCAAACCCGATCAGGAACCTGTCACTGTATCTGAATGTAAAACCAGCTCCATATTTTGAGGGAAATGCAATCTCACCTTTATCTGATAGTTCTTCAAGGATAAACTCAGGAGTCAGATTGGTTGAATCATTTATATTGACTGCAGTCCCATCGAATATATTTCTGCTGGTGGATGTATGGTCGGCAGACACGTTTGTTTTAAGATTATAAATTCCGCCTAAAGTAAAGGTATAGTCCTCGGAAAATGTTTTACTGTACTGCAATCCAAGCTGATAGGTAAAATCATGAACAATTGTACGTTGATCAAGCCGGCTTACAGAGTATTCGGTGTTTAACGGAAACTGCAATATTCTGGATAGATCGAGTGAGCCAAAAAGATAAAAGGCATTAAAACCAATGTTAAGACCATCAAAAAGACTAAAGGCGGTTCCCAGGTAAAGCTGGTTGATACCTCCAACTCCCTCATAGAAATAATCAACAGCAATATCGTTTTCCAGGTAACCGGATTCAGTGACGGAATAACCCACAGAAGAAAAGGGCATCACCCCAAAACTGGTTTTCCACCATTTGGTAATTGGGAAAGCAATAGCCAGGTGATCGAGGTTTATGGTAAAGTTCTGATCCGACAGACTTGAAGTCGTGTATTTGGTAAAACGGCTGCTTAATCCGAAGTTGAATATAAATGCCATGGTATCAAGTTCGGTATAGGTAGCAGGATTAAGATAGTTAATCTGATCGTTATCGCGCATTCCCAAGCCAATACCTCCCATTGCCCGGCTTTTTTCAAAGCCTGGTCCCGCCAACTCGCCCAATCCGAATCTGGAATAGGGAGAATAGGTGTTTTTTTGGGCCAGAAGCTCTGTGCCTGAGAATATTAATAGAAAGAATATTGCTAAATAAAAGCTACGCATTATGCTCTAAAATACGATTCAGCCCCTTGAGGATTAAATTTAAGTCCACAAAGATGCTATTTTTTAGGGTATTATCAAAAAAGTTACTGTCACCCCCGGTGACAATTATTTTCAGGTCCTTATATTCCGATATCATTTGATCGATAAATCCATTTAGTTCATTTACAATACCAATTTGAACACCTTTTCTGATTGCCTCTGCAGTGTTTTTTCCAATCCCTGATTCTTGCTTTGATGGTTTGACCAGTGGCAGGTTTGATGTAAATTCATGCAAAGCCTTGAAACGCATTTTCAATCCGGGAGAAATATTTCCCCCCTGGTAATTGTTTTCACTATCGATGAAATCATAAGTAATCGCTGATCCGATATCAATTATCAGAACGTTAGAAACCGGGAAAATAGTATTTGCCCCCACGACTGCAGCCATCCTGTCGTATCCCAGTGTGACAGGTGTTTCATATTTATTGGTAATGGGTAAAGGCGTACCGTGGTCAAGTTCAATGAAACATTCAAAAGATTGCTCGAGTTGTTGTACCAATCTTGGGTCCCTTTTCTTAACTGTGGAAAGAATTGCCCTATTGATCCCAGGGAATGTGTTAATGATGTTTTCAAGGTTTTCAGCACTGAAATTTTCACAGGAATCCTTATGCACCACTTCTTCCTCCTGGAAGATGGCCAGCTTTGTTAGAGTATTTCCAATATCAATAACCAGATTCATCTTTATTTAATAGATCCCGATCCCGAGTACTCGGGACAGAATGACCATGTTACGAAATGATGTCATTAGCAATTCATTTCAGGATCTTTTTTAATAGATTCGCTAATCACAACAAGGATCTCACAAGCCTTCAAAACACTTTCAACAGGTTCAGCAGCCAGGGTTAATTTACCTTTATTCTCCCGTATGCGGAACTGACTCTTTTTTGTCTGGATAAATTTAATGATATTTTGGAAGAGTGCTGAATCATAATAACTTGATTCCTGGTTGGATATAAAATGCAGGACCATCTTTTTTCTTTTCATAATCACCTTTTCGAAGCCCAGTTCAATTGCAAGCCATCGGAGCCTGACAACCTGGAGCAATTCTTTCGTTTGTTGCGGTAAATCCCCAAACCGGTCAAACAATTGAGTCTCAAAGATGATCAGCTCATTTTCAGATTTAACATTATCCAGTGACCTGTACAGGCGCAGCCTTTCAGATACATTTTCAATATAATCATCGGGGAATAAAAGCTCCATATCTGTATCTATTACACAATCTGATACATATTTAATTTTTTCTGTTTTGCCTGCTGATGTTCGCTCACCGGCAAACAGGTCCTGATACTCATTGGCTTTTAATTCCTGGAGCGCCTCGTCGAGGATCCGGTGATACGTTTCAAAGCCTATTTCGGCAATAAATCCGCTTTGTTCTGCTCCGAGGAGGTTCCCTGCACCGCGAATATCAAGATCCTGCATGGCAATGTAGAATCCGCTCCCCAGGTCTGAAAACTCTGAGATTGCTTTAAGCCTTTTTCTTGCTTCCGGTGTAATAAATTCCTTGGGAGGAGACAGCAGGTAACAAAAAGCCTTCCTGTTTGACCGGCCCACTCTTCCTCTGAGTTGATGCAGATCGCTGAGGCCGAAATGTTGTGCATCATTGATGATGATAGTATTAACATTGGGAATGTCAAGCCCTGATTCAATAATGGTAGTAGCAATCAGTACGTCATATCTGCCCTCGATGAAATCAAGCATGATCTTTTCCAGTTTCGCACCTTCCATTTGTCCGTGAGCAACCACTGTACTGATCCCGGGACAAACCCTTTGCACCAGTGCTTCTATGTCCGGGATATTCTGTACCCGGTTGTGAATAAAGAATACCTGTCCGTTTCTGCTGACCTCATAATAAATTGCTTCTTTAATAAGGTCTTTATTGAAAGTATATTGTTCAGTTACAATAGGATGCCGGTTGGGGGGTGGAGTGTGGATAACAGATAGGTCACGCGCTCCCATTAATGACAATTGTAATGTCCTTGGAATGGGCGTTGCCGTCAGTGTGAGAGTATCTACATTTAATTTTATCTTCCTGAGTTTTTCTTTCACTTTGACCCCGAATTTCTGTTCCTCATCGATGATAAGCAATCCCAGGTCCTTAAATTTTATATCATCACTTACCAGCCGGTGGGTACCGATAATAATATCCAGTTGGCCGGACTCGAGTTTTTTAATCACCTCCTTTTGTCTGGCTGTGCTTTTCAAACGACTGATATAATCGATAGAACAGGGGAAATCTCTGAGTCGCTGAGTGAAGGTATTGTAATGCTGAAGTGCCAGGATCGTGGTTGGAACAAGCAGGGCTACCTGCTTATTGTCAGCCACTGCCTTAAAGGCAGCCCTGACAGCAATTTCTGTTTTGCCAAAACCCACATCTCCGCAAATGAGCCTGTCCATAGGGTACCCGGCTTCCATGCCCGCTTTCACTTCCGTGGTGGCTTTTAGCTGGTCTGCGGTATCCTCAAAAAAGAAAGAGGCCTCGAGCTCATTTTGCATATAGGTATCCGGAGAGAAAGAAAATCCCTTCTGTGCTTTCCGCCTGGCATATAATTCGATAAGCTCCCTCGCTATATCCTGAACTTTCTTCTTTGTATTCGACTTTAATTTCTGCCATGCCCCTGTCCCCAGTTTATAAATTCTCGGTGGCTGTCCGTCTTTGCCTTTATATTTTGATATCCGGTGCAATGAATGGATGCTTACAAACAGGATATCATTATCACGATAGATCAGCTTGATGGCTTCCTGCATCCTCCCGCTGTTATTGATTTTTTCCAATCCTGCGAACTGACCGATACCATGATCGATATGCACAACATAATCGCCCGGATTCAAGCCGGTAAGCTGGCTAATGGAAATAGCATCACTCCTGGTAAACTGATCCTGCAGTTTAAACCTGTGGTACCTCTCGAATACCTGGTGGTCAGTGTAAAATGCTTTGTTTATAGTGGCATCGATAAATCCCTCGTGCAGAACCTGGCCGAGATTCTTAAACTCAACCTCCTGGTCGATATCTTCGAAGATAGAAACCAGGCGGTCAATCTGTTTTGGATTGTCTGAAAGAATAAAATTCGAAATGCCATTCTGTGTATTTGACTTCAGGTTTTCCCCGAGCAGTTCGAAGTTTTTATTAAAAACCGGTTGCGGTTTCATGGCAAAATCCACGCTCCACCCGGCATGGAATTTGTAATCAGGCCCGGTTTCAATAATTGTCGAAATATTCAGTGGTTCAAATATTTCAGCAGATGATGCTAAAATGTCTTTTTTATTAATGGTTCCTTTCGAAGTATCTTCAACCAGGTCATCCAACTCAGTTTTTTCATAAATCTCGGTG
Source organism: uncultured Bacteroides sp. (assembly GCA_964477295.1). GTDB lineage: Bacteria > Bacteroidota > Bacteroidia > Bacteroidales > SM23-62 > CAYZEZ01. Next base: position 5,938 of record CAYZEZ010000149.1, read on the forward strand.
ATCCTTTTATAGATAAATCCCGTCTGCCTGATCCAGGTCGTTACCGGTGTCCCCAGGAAGGAAGAAAAAGCTATACGGGAATCATTATTAAACAGCCGGGAGGGCTCAAAAGTGGTCTGTGTATCAGGCAGGACTGTTGTTTTAGTTTGCGTATCAACGGAGAGTTGTGATTCTACTTCAAACTCTCTGATTGAATTTACCATGTTGCCGTCAAAATCAATCCGGCAAGGTTTCCTGGCTGAATAAGAAAAAAGATCAAGAATGCTGCCCCTGATCGCATATTGTCCCGGTTCAGATACAAAATCAACCGGTACAAATCCGATGCCATCAAGAATCTCAACAAGGCTGCTCAGGGCGATCTTTTCACCCGTCGCGACAGATAATGTGTTTTGTTCCAGGGCATCCTTCTGGACCACTTTTTCAACCAGGGCTTCCGGATAGGATACGATAGCCAGGTTTTCAGGAGAGCCTGTAAGTTTTTCCAGAACGGAGGTACGAATGATTATATTAGAATTGTTTTTTTGTTGGAACTGAATGGATCGTTTGTAGGATGAAGGAAAAAACAGGATATCTTTGGAATCAATAAGATTGACCAGGTCGTTGTAAAAATAGGCTGCTTCTTCTTTGTCTGGCAATACAAACAGGTGAATACCACCCAATTGAGTAAAAACTGACGCCGCCACCACCGAACCGGAAGATCCGGCCAATCCCTTTAAATGGATTTTACCGGGTCTCTTTTTACCAATCTCCTTCAGGAAGTGCCTGAGCACGGGATGATCCTTGTAATATGACAGTATATGAGCAGATTCCACTGTTGCGCCGAATGCTGATTGTTCAGAATTTGAGTTGCGAAGATAAGTAATTTAGAAGCTTCCTCAGTTATTCCCTCTCATAAATACTTCGGCTTTTTTTACCATTTCACTCTGTACGTTCAATGATCCTGTCTCACCAAGGATATCAACGAGGCCGGCCTTGTTGATATCCCTGTTAACAATTTTCGAGGCAATACTAAAATGGGTAAGGAGTCTCGACAAGTCACCCTTTGCAAAAGGAAATCCTGTTTGCTGCTGTATGATGAATTCATCAAGTGTGGTTATCTGGTGTTTGTTTATCATATGCCGGTTTTTCAGACTAAAAAAATACACTAATTTATACGAACCGCAAAGCTTATGAAGAATTATTACCAATCTTTGCGTGCAGGATTTAAATTGTTACTAAATTTGCCGTTCTTGTTATAATCTGAAATTTCATTAAAATGATAGTATTTAAATTTGGAGGCGCTTCGGTAAAAGAGGCGGATGCCGTAAGAAATGTAGCTGCCATCCTGGAAAGGTATCCCGATGATAAAATTGTTGTGGTAATTTCCGCTATGGGTAAAACCACCAATGCGTTTGAAATGATCGTGGATCACTATATTAATAGCAGGAAAAAGGAATTAGGCCAGGCTATCGGGGAGCTAAAGGAATTCCACCTTAAAATTGTCAAAGACCTGTTTCCTGATCCCGGGAATAAATTTCATGGTGAATTAGAGGTTTTGTTTGGTAAGCTGGAAGAGAGGCTGGAGAAACAACCCACTATGAATTATGATTTTGATTACGACCAGATCGTACCGTTCGGGGAATTGATTTCCACTACCATTGTCTCCGCCTATTTGAATGATACCGGTCTGGAAAACCAGTGGATCGATATAAGGAAATATCTGAAGAGCAACAATACATTCAGGGAGGCACGGATCGACTGGGAACTGTCTGAAAAGCTGATGAAAGGGGCATTGAATTTCAAAAGGACGCGCTTATATATTACCCAGGGCTTTATTGCTTCCACCATTAATGATATTACCACTACCCTTGGCAGGGAGGGATCAGATTTCACAGCTGCAATCATTGCTTATATTCTCAGGGCGGAGCATGTGACCATCTGGAAGGATGTGCCAGGTGTACTGAATGCCGATCCCAAATGGTTCGACAATACGATTAAGCTGGATAAAATTTCATATCTGGATGCTATAGAACTGGCCTATTATGGTGCCAGCGTAATACATCCCAAGACAATCAAACCCTTGCAGAACAGGAACATTAACCTATATATCAAGTCATTCATTCTTCCGGGTGAAGAGGGGACCCTGGTAGGCAACTTAACCTATGATAAGCTGATCCCTTCATTCATTTTTAATATGGACCAGGTGTTAATAAGAATTTCTCCGAAAGATTTTTCATTTATAGCGGAGGATAGCCTGGAGGTTATTTTTGGCTACCTCTCAAAGCATGGGGTAAAGATCGGGCTGATGCAGAATTCGGCCGTGAGTTTCCAGATCTGCATTACCAATGACAAGAGGAAGGTAAGGAACCTTGTCGACGACCTTGAAAAGGAGTTTAAGGTTACCTATGAAACAGGACTTGAACTTATAACCATTCGTTATTTCGACCGGTCGACGATTGATCGTGTGATGATCAACAAGGAACTTCTGCTGGAGCAAACCTATAAGCAAAATATCCAATTGATAGTCAGGGATAAAGAATGAGATGAATAACGAATTTTGAATTTTTAAGTGAGGGTGTTTTGATTGCCGTCTGCATCAGCTGACGAATTCAGGCTTAATAGAGGCCATCGGGGCTTTAGGCCTCAATAGTTTATTTGTTAAGCCTGGCATCGGAGAAAAGGCCACATGAATATATTAATAGTATACGGGACAAAGTTTGGCTGGACCAGGAGAACAGCTGAGTATCTTGGAGAGGTATTACGCGACCGGTTTAACCACCGGGCCGTTGTATCAGATTACAAGCTGGACAAAGGATTAAAGAAGAAGATTAAGGACTTTGACCTGGTTATTGCAGGATCTTCTATTGTTTCAGGAATGTGGAAACCAGGAGTAAAGAGTTTTTTAAGGAAATACAAAAATGATTTTCAAAAACTGGCCATTTTTGTGACAGCAGCCAGTACACTTCAAAGGGCTATAGACAATGGGCAATCTATAGCGGATGGCAGGGCCCTGGCCAGAGAAAAATACATTGAACCGGTAAAACAGAAGTTCCAGCTTGTGGTCATAGCAGAAACCGTTTTTGGAGGACAAAAGGGGAAAGAGCACAAAATAAAGTTCAATAACTGGAACAAAGATGATATTGCCGAGTGGGCAAACGAGATGAATGAATTATTAATTTAATCTCACCTTAAATAGCGGATCATAACCTACCAGAAAACCGTCTGAGTTGAATGTTTCAGTACCCAGGCGGATTTCAAAAACCCTTTTGGTCATTGTCATATTTATCTTATCAAAATACCAGGCTTCAACAAACTGGAATTTTCCTATTTGATCCCTTATGACCTCTCCATCTTTTTCCATAGTCCTAAGTTTGGCGGGGGAGATTTTTTTATCTTCGAATATATCGAAAGCGGAGATTGTTTCATTATAAATTCCCTCGAATAGGATATCGATGAGATCTTCGCGCCTGAGGTCCTTCAGGCACTCAGCTGTCCATAAATCGGTTGAATCGGGATTTTTCACAACAACATCATAGGTAACCAGGCTGGAGAGGGTATCAGCCCCTGTATGAATCAGATCTGAATCTGCAGCTTTAGGAATATCTTTGCAGGAAAACACGATCAGGAAAAGGATCAAAAACAATAGAACGGTTCGTCTCATAGTGTTAATATTAACGGTTGAATTGCAGCCTGACACCCTTGGTTTCCGGATTTATCTTTGATTGAATTGCATCTCCCGTTGCATTATCATAGACCAAATGCCCGTTTACGAATGTATAGGCTACGCTTGATTGAAAGGTTTGATTTAAAAGGGGAGACCAGCCACATTTATATCTGATATTTTCTTTGGTAACGGTCCAGGGTGAATCAGGATCAACAATCACCAGGTCGGCCCAGTAGCCTTTCCTGATATAGCCCCGGCGGTCAACATCAAACAGGTCGGCCGGGGCATGGCACATTTTCTGAACGATTTTTTCGAGAGGGATAGTGTTTTGGTGATAGAATTCGAGCATGATCAGGAGGGAATGCTGCACAAGTGGTCCGCCCGAGGGTACTTTAATGTAGATGTTCGATTTTTCTGCAAGGGTATGGGGTGCATGGTCGGTAGCCACCACATCGAGCCGGTCTGACAACAGTCCGTTCATCAAACCTTCCCTGTCGGTTGCCGTTTTAATAGCCGGGTTCCATTTTATTTGGTTTCCGAGCCTGTCATACTGGCTCATATCAAACCAGAGATGGTGAACGCAAACTTCAGCCGTGATCCGTTTATCTTTCGTGAAGGGGACGGGGTCAAACAGATCAAGTTCTTTCCAGGTTGACAGGTGCAGGACATGCAACCTTGAGTTATATTTCCGGGCCAGTTGAACGGCAAGGGATGAGGAAATATAACAAGCATTTTCACTTCTTATTTCAGGGTGAAGTGAAACAGGAATATCTTCCCCGTATTTATCCTTATAGAAAGCAAGGTTTTTTTGAATGGTTCCTTCGTCTTCACAATGGGTGGCTATAATAACAGGCGATTCAGAGAAGATCCCTTTCAGGGTTTTTGGATTATCGACCAGCATGTTGCCTGTGGAAGCTCCCATAAAGACCTTAACACCACACGATTTTTTAGGATCCAGTTTTTTTATTTCGGTTAGGTTATCATTGGTGCCCCCCAGGTAAAATGAAAAGTTAGCCAGGGATTTTTCTGCTGCCAGTTCATGTTTTTGTTCAAGCAGGTCGAGTGTAATGGTTTGGGGATTGGTATTTGGCATTTCCATGAAGGAAGTGACCCCCCCCGCCACTGCAGCTGCGGACTCCGATTCGATGTCAGCCTTGTGGGTGAGGCCGGGTTCCCTGAAATGTACCTGGTCATCGATCACGCCGGGGAATATCCATTTGCCTCTGGCGGATATGACTTCACATCCCGGGCAAGCATATTTTTCACCCGGAAGTATGATCTTTTCTATTTTTTCATTGCGAATATGAAGATCGGCAGTGAAGATCTTTCCTTCATTTACTATTTGTCCGTCTTTTATAAGGATGTCCTTCATATATATAATAATATTTAATAGACCGGGAGAACCTTATACTTCGAAATTCATAATTCGTTATTCGATATTCACCATTCAATTCGCTTTTTCATATATCCGGAACCAACTCCCGATTTTCATCTTAATAACTCCCCAGACAGCTTCATAAACGATCTTTCCCGACATTTTTGAATAGCCCAGTTTTCGGTCAGTGAAGATGATAGGGATTTCAACGATATTAAAACCATGTTTCCATGCGGTGAATTTCATTTCAATCTGGAATGCATACCCTTTGAAGCGGATCTTTTCCAGGTTAATGGTTTCGAGTACTTTTTTCCGGTAGCATTTAAAGCCAGCCGTGGCATCGTGAATTTTCATCCGGGTAATGGCCCGGACATACACGGAGGCAAAATAGGAGATAAGTACCCTGCCCATTGGCCAGTTCACTACATTAACACCTGATTTATACCTCGATCCTATGGAGAGGTCGGCCCCATTCTGACAGGCATCATATAATCTTATAAGGTCGTCGGGATTATGGGAGAAATCGGCATCCATCTCGAATATCCATTCGTAGGATTGGTCGATGGCCCATTTAAATCCGGTGATATAGGCGGTTCCTAAACCAAGTTTTCCCTGTCGTTCAATCAGGTTTAATCTCGCATCATATTCTTTTTGAAGGTCCTTAACAATTTGTCCGGTTCCATCGGGTGAACCATCATCAACGATCAGGACATCGAACGATGGTTTCAGGGACAGGACTTTTCTCAACATTTTTTCGATGTTTTCCTTT
>CAYZEZ010000150.1:0-11717 GCA_964477295.1 uncultured Bacteroides sp.
CATCAAAAAGGAGATGAAAGGCCATACTGCAGGAATGGTTTCGATTCTATGTCTAATTCTTTTTTTCATTATTTCTTGTGAAAAGACACAGGATCACAAATACTCTCCTCCTTCAGATCATACTATAAGCAAAGATGGATTTATGCATAAGAGCGGACTTGAGCAACCACTTACAAATTGTGTTAGTTGTCACGGTTCTGATTTAGAAGGTGGTACTGCGGGTGTATCATGTTTTGAATGCCATGGTAAAAAATGGTAATCGGTTGAATTTATGAATCCTCCCTTGTTCTATTCCCACTTAAACACTTCTTCAGAATATTCTTCGATATCGCCTTTGAAAATCCTTACAGCAGTAGTATTTTCTTCAACCAGGTGACGGGTGATTAGTTGATACTCGTTTCCAGGATAAAATCTGTAAATAATATCATGGTCATCTGCTTGTAGTCGATCGCTCATTCTGGTCGTAATTTCAACCTTACCAAGCTTATCTGTTGACTGGAGCATTGTAAGAACACTATTGATCGCTGTAATCATTTTAATCCCATTTTCCCATCCGGCACGTTCCACGAGATCGATAAATCGACTGGGACTGTCATATTTCCCTCCAAGGGATTCAAATTCAAGGTGAAGCTTTACCAGTTCAAGGTCTATCACCTCAGATAACAACCGATCTTTGAAAGACCTGTCCTTAGAACATAATATGTAGTGCTCCTCTGCGGTGATATTTATTATTTGGATCTCAAATATCTCAGTTTCACAATTAAAAATGCTATTGCAAAAACTTAGATCCCATTTCTGAACAGGATTGAATAATTCGTTAAGTATTATAAAATCACGGTAATGAAATCCCCCGAAGAAAATTTCATTCCATGTAATTATTTGATCTCCGGAACGAAAGGCATCGATTATCTTAGTAAAGAGCTCTTCGGCTGAAATCTCTTTTGCCGTATTAGAGAATGACCGGAACAGATTACCGGAATAAAGATCATAGAGTTGTTCTCCTATCATGGCATACCGATAGCGATTAGGTACCTCTTCCCTGATAGCTGATATTGGCTTTGGTTTAAGAATATCCTCAATTTTCATGGTAGAGTAAAAATAACATAAATCCACGAAATATAATTGCATATACTTATATTATAGAGGATTACGTTAAACTGAAAATATTTTAATAAAGGAAATTAAAACTTGCCGGTAATACGTATGCATCTGGGGTGAATACGAATTAATATTGTATAATATTGATTTTAATACTCAATTTCGCTATGGGAGATTTGTTGTAGTAATTCGATAGTCGTATAGATTTTGATTGTGGAATATGATTTGAAGTTCTTCATTAATAGTATCCAACAATCCTTGCTTAAAATAAAGGCTATCATGAACGGATAGGCAACCCTGGGAAGAGTATTTCTCACAGATTGGAATAAAAATCTCAGCCTCTTTTGCTTGAAGAAAGTTGGCGATGTTTTCCTCCCGGAACGCGAACTCTCTTTTCTCAATCTTTATTATTTCATATAGTTCTGGGAGCTCCGTTGCAATTATTTTCTGTACTGTATTTGTACCCTTGTTTGACTTCTTGAAAAGATATTGATAAAATTCCGGTTTACATTCCTCCCTACTTGATATTTGCCCATCGAAGAGTTCTCGTTCCTTCTCCATTAGCCAAAGGTAGATGTCTTCATTGGTCACTAGTTCATAAAACGTATGTACATCTGGATTTGAGGTATAATTCGTCCTTAGATATGAGGCTAGAAAATAAGGTTGAGAAGATTTTAAGTCACAGTTAACAAGCGATTCCCCATCTATGGTGCAGAATTGCCTAAGCTCTCGCTTCAGGGAGTTGAAAGAGCTATACACTCTTCCATTCTTGATTTTTACTAGGTATATTTCTTTATTGTCCAAGTCATTTACTCGGCGGATGTTGATCAAACAACTCTCTTTACTAATCAGATCAGCTTTGTATGCTTGTATTAACCATTCATTGCATTGTAGAGTATCTATCGCGAACCTGTCAGATTTAAGTAGTTCGAATTGTGGATTGGTGATATCATACTTATGTTGCTTCTTAAGCTTGTAATATATCTTCTCATTAATTTCCTCATAATCAATTCTAAATGATGAGTAATTGAGTTCATTCAATAAGGCTTGAGTATAGTAGTATCTTCTTGGATGACCTCTTTGATTAGGTAGTGCTGCAAGATAGCCTGTTCTATCAATAATTCGCTTTGATATTAATGTTCTCAGAATCAAATCTAGTTTCCATTTCGTTTTGCCATTATATCTTAACCTACCCCATTTCTTCCTTTCCTTGTGGTTATTGATTGTGACGGATGAAAAGCTTTCGTTGGTATTGCGAGATAGATTTCTTTCGAACATTTCAAAGAATGTGAAATAGTCCTGCCGTTGAATTGGCTCATTATATACATCAACGAGGACCTTATCAACTAGCTGTACGAATATATCTGGGAATGGACTTCTCATATTGGTTCTACAATTGTTAAAAAGGCCCAGTAATTTGCCGTTACTGAGCCCATGAACCATTGTTATGCCAAGTTATTTCCTATTGAAGAATTTTGAGCTGGTTCAACTCTCAACGTCCGGCAAAAACGTAATTCTTTTTTTATATATCATAGTGTGGCCCAGCCATTAACATAATTGATCTCCAGATTGTGCTGGATAAGAAGTGTACCACATTATAATATATTATTAATTAAATTATTGAATTTAGTCCTGTTTACTCATCCTGCATTGTTTGGCCTTTAATCCGCCCAGAATGACTTATTTATCTGAAGAGACCTTCATCTTCATCTCTAAGATTATCTGATGTAAGTCGATTAAACTTGATATCTTCAAAAGTTCTCCTTTCCATTTTATGGCCACAGATTGGACAAAAGTATCCATCCCTCGTCATCGTGAAGTGCTTGTGAAAATAGCACTTTGGGCAAATTATTATTGTAGACATATTATACCTCATTTTCGTTAGTAAGGTACACCAGGAGCTCCATAGAGCCCCCCTGGTGAATCCAAATTTGGTTTTAATGTTATTACTTAATTCTCTATTTGGATTCACTCTGGAGTACCAGAATCATCCATAATTCCCTCTTTTATTTGGGGCTTTCTTATACTGATTGTATCTGTATCATGATAATAAGCACAGAATTCCATATCTGGTATTTCCCTATTTAGTAATGATATGATACTGTCTCTAGTTAATTCTTTCTCCCTGAATATTTGAGAACTCAATGTGGCCAGAAAGTGCTTACTCGGTATGATGTTATATTCGATTAGAATTGGTACAATTGACTTTGCCCTTTTCGGATATCCAAATAAGGCAATACTCCATATATGATCTCGCTGATCAGGACTCATTACCACATCATGATAATACTGACTTAGTAAGAATTCAACTCCAGCTGAAAAATCACATTCTGCCGCAAAGATCAATGGTCCAGCAAAGCCCACCCTTGAATAAATAGTGTCTTCACAATGCAATATTGCTTCCTTGATTTTTGTGAGATCGTGGTTCTCAATGCCTTCCTCAAGCATATTTATTACTTCATTGTATGTTTTCATGATAGTTTTACTGATTTTAATTTGCTTGTCATTCCTCTCCTACTAAGGTTTTATATCGTTCTTTCCCGGATTTCCGTATAATCGGCCCCCTTTTAAAAGGATCAATGTAGATTAGCTTTCTTTTACTCCACCCTCTCCCATATCTCTGGTTTCGCCAATATCCATTAACTGTAGTGCCTGCAATTATTAGTTCGGTGTTCCATGTAGTATCGATCAGAAAGAATGGTCTACCTGTATTATTAATGATTTTCTTTCCGCTTTTGCTGATTTGCCGGGATTTTGAGACTCGTTCCTCTGTTCTTTCTTCCGAGAAGTTGAAATATGTTACCAATTGAAAAAAGAATTCTTCCAAACCAGGATTATTTACATCAATATCACCGTCCGAAATGCCTAACCATTCAGTATTAAATTCCCCATATTTACATTGCCCTAATATCCATCTAACGAAATATGCCTTACCGTCTTCAATATTTAGTGAATAGAAAATTTCTTTGTTAATCATATAATTAATATACTCAGACTCAGCCACCAACTTTTCGATTAGTTCTTTCTTATCAATATTATTAATTCGAATTTTAGTGATTATGTCCATTGAATTTTTTGATATAGCAAAAAGTTTAACGTTCCTCTTTTCCTGGATAGACTTAAAATACAGCAGATTGAAACCTTCATGGTCATTTTCAGCCACAGAATTATAATTCTGCATTTCTGCCAGTCTCATTATTCGGAAATACAACCACTTATCTGAAATTACCATTGTTTACAGTCTCGTTTTAATTGTTCTCGGAAATGCTATCAAGTATTTCATTAATTACTGTATTAGCCACTGCCTCCATAAGCTTTGGAGGTACGCTATTCCCAAGTGCCTTATACTTCTGATTATAGTTGTATTCAAGGCCGTTTTGAGGATTTATACCTTCCTCCCGAGACCATAGCTTATAATCTTCCGGGAATGAACAGAGCCTTTTAATTTCCGCAATGCTTGGCTTTCTTTTTTCTCCATCCTTATAGAAAACCAGAGAAGCAGTTGCAGTGACTGTCCGGCAGACTTCATCACTGGAAAAGATTTCATTAGAAAATTGCCCACTTGAGAAGAAATCAATGTCTGCGAAATTTCTAACTGATAGGATATGTTGATCAATATTGGTCGGAGTTGGGAATTGCGGTTGTATTCCTTTCTGAGACAGATCCTCCCGTACACCTACAAAGAAGATCCTTTCACGAAGCTGCGGCACTCCAAAATTTGCCGCATTTAAGACATCATACCGATAGGAGTATCCGGTCTGTTCAATGCACCTGATTATCTGGTTGAACTTAAAAACCATTTTACCCTTATACAATCCAGTCACATTTTCAATGATGAAAACCATTGGTCGTATTTCATTGATGTATCGTATCGTTTCAAGAAATAGATCATTTCTATCATCATCGAGATTTCGATTTCCCTTTGCGGTTGAGAATCCCTGACAGGGAGGGCTAGCAAATAATATTGCCAACTCCCCCTTTTTCAGGTTTGCATGTTCAAGTATCTCTTCGCTTGAAAGCTCAGGGCCTAATGCTCTTTTGAGAATAGGGATTTTCGGGAAATTCAGCAGAAAACACTTTTCGACGTAATCATTGTTATCAATCACCAATCGTTCGTCGATTCGGTTTGTATTGTGGAATCCTTGGCTTGAGCCACTGACTCCAGCAAACATAGATATTAAAGTATATTTCTCATTCATAATCAGCCCCCTCCCTAAAATCTAAGCTGAAGTACAAATTGGTGGATCTGATGCTGGTATTCTTTGATCCACTTTACATCCTTTTCAACTTCAACTTTGTTAGAACAACAAGGGCAATAGGTAGTGTCATCTAACTCTCCTGTTTTACCTTGGTTTGTACCTGACTCGCCGTTCTTTTTAGTGATTCTTTTCTTATTGCCAATTACCTTTTTATAAGCATCCATAGGATTCATCTTCCCACTTTCCATCATCTTGTAATAATCTTGATAATCGGTCTTGCAATACGACATCATGGTGGATTCCAATTTATCGTCGATTGTGCCGACTTCAAGCTTATCAATCTGCTCACCAAGGTTTTTCAGAGCATCGATAACCTCACACTTTTTAAGTGCTCCGTTTAAGGTGAGGTTACCCCTATAGATCTCTTCGAAGAACTTTGAATAGGTGGATTCAACCTTTCGGATATTGGAGATCCATGAAGTAGAGTATCCAGTGATCAGAGATATCTTTTTTACTGTATTTCTTCGCTCTGTTCTCTCTTCATCCTCATTCTCAGTATCTCGGTTCCCCTGTCCAGGACTGTATTTTTCCCAGAGCGTCATTATTTCGTTTCTCTGATCGAAAATGTTCTTTATTCGGTGGTTGTTTGATGAGATAATGAATTCCGTTTCACGATCAGATTCAATTTCGACTACAATTACCTCCAATGATGTTACTTTCAATAATTGTAATGCTTTGAAGCGAAGATTACCACTTAATATCTGTAAGTTTCTGTTTACAATCATCTTCATGTAGAGGGAATTCTCCCTAATATCCTCAGCAAGCAGCTTAATTCTATTTTCATCTATGTATGGATATAAGCTACGGTTTATGGGGTGAATTTCGAGTTCATCGATATTCACTGTTTGGGGAGATCCATTTGGATAACGGAGTTCAAAACCTGAATCCGAATTTTGACTTTTTTCTGTATCAAAAAAGGTTCCCTCTTCTCCAGTTTCAAAATTACTGTTGTTCTCGTTTTGTGAGGTACTGTTGTCTAACAAAGCCTCCTCATTAGTTCTCATGTTTTTCATAATTTATATTTGTTTATTGTTTCAATTCTTTTACGTCAATCTGAATATCTATAATACCATTCTTACTTGTCATTGCATTGTGGTTATTAATTAATTACACAGTGTATACACCCCAACTCCATTGGGTATTGTGAAAGAATCTATTGTACAACATACACCTAGGTTGGCTATTAAATGAGGTGCTCCGGTATACACTATAAAGCCCCAACATAGGATGAAGTACATGGATATCAAGACTGACTACTAAGTTGGCACCGTCACCGGGATGGACGCCTATGTGACCAGGTGGATCTAGGATGAAGTTGATCTGGATCCTATCATGTTCTTTGAAAAGGACCTTCAGCTCCTCATGTGTGATGGAGACGTCTTTGCCTACGGGTTCAAGCCCAAGATCAAACCTAACTTCGTTGAGGATCATCAGTGGATCCCAGAGGAGCGGTATCTCGAGATTGAGGTCGATCACACCTTGAGTGTAATAACTGAGAAGTTGACGATGTTTTCTCACAACTGATTTCATGCTTACAAAGGAAAAGCATGAGCAACAGAAGGCCTAGGAAATGTAAGTTTTGGATAACTAAGGAATGGAAATGAAAAAAGGAAGGGTGTTAAAAGAGTTGATTAATAGCACATTAAGAAATGTATCTAGTAAACATATTACCTATGTCATTGAAGGTGAAGGTGCCCTCGTAAATGAAGCCGGAGAAGAAACTCCCTTAAAGGCCGGTGATTTTGCGTTGGTTAATCCCGATGAAAAACACCAGTACCGCAATAAAGGAGGCAAGCCTTTTAAGATGATCTGTGGCGTTCCGAAGGAGTTTGAATAGCAGATAGTATTTCTATTTATTATGGATTTTAGATACAGGGTTAAACAATGAAGATGAACAGGTGATCATTGTTTTCTTCTTCGGAGTATCCTGGATTTAAAAATCAAACTCCTCGCCTTTCTCAGGTATCCGGATGTTGTTAAAACCGGAGGCTTCCATTTGGGAGGAATAACTCTGTTGGGCTTTGTACTCACCGTGAACCAGGAAGGTCATTTTTAGCATGCTTTTATCCTGGCATGCCAGGAATTCAAGCATTTCCCTGTAATCACCATGACCACTATAGGAGTCAATTCGCAACACCTCTGCATTAACGGGATAAACATGGCCATGAATGGAAACTTCCCTGTCACCCCTCAGGATCCTTGCTCCAAGTGTGGTTGGTGCGCAGTATCCAACTGCAAGTATTGTATTTTTTGCATCAGAGATATTGTTGGCAAGATGATGCTTGATACGACCGGCCTCCATCATTCCTGAAGCTGAAATAATTACACAGGGCCTTTTTAGCTTGTTAAGTTTTTTAGAATCTTCGTGTGACCTGATATAATGAAGTGTATTGAATCCGAAGGGATCAGGGTCACGGTCCATTACATGCAGTATATCCTTGTTAAAACATTCCGGGTGTAGCCTGAATACTTCTGTCGCATTAACTGCCATGGGGCTATCCACATAAACATCAATTTTCGGCAGCCTGCCCTCGTTATAAAAATTATTCAGTGCATAAACGATCTCCTGGGTCCGGCCCACGCTAAACGAAGGGATAATCAGCTTTCCTCCCTTCTCAACACAGGTTCGGTAAAGAATATCCAGTAATTGCTTTTCGGATTGCTGTGAATCCTCATGCAGCCGGTCACCATAGGTAGCCTCGGTAACCAGTATATCTGCCTGGGGAAAGGGTGCCGGTGGCGCAAGGATGCGGTTTGCAGGCCTTCCTATATCGCCGGTATATGCGACATGCAGCTTCCTGTCATGTTCCTGTATCGTAAGGTTGGCCGTACCACCTCCTAACATATGACCATTCTGGGTGAACTGCAAAGTAATGTTCTCATCAATATTCAGTTTCCTGTTGTAGGGTATCCCGATGAATAGTTCCATGCATGCAATGGCATCTGCTTTATCATATAATGGTTCCACCGGGGGTAATCCCTGCCGTTCCCTTTTCTTATTGAAAGTGTACGTATCATGCTCCTGTATATGCCCCGAATCTGCAAGCATAACCGCACAGAGATCACGCGTCGCACTTGTAGATATTACCGACCCCCTGAATCCAAGTTTATAGATATAGGGGATCAATCCGGAATGATCAATATGTGCATGACTGAGGATCAGGTGGTCAACCTGTTGCGGATTGAACCCAAGATCATGGTTCAGGTCTTTTGTTTCAAGCCCTTTCCCCTGGTACATTCCACAGTCGAGCAGGATGCGTTTACCCTTGCCGGTAACGATCAGGTGCTTACTTCCGGTTACTTCACGGGCTGCGCCCAGAAATTTTATTCGCATTTTTTATTTAATTAATTATCCATCTGACCGTCCAGCCAATGCATGGTGTTCAACAACAATTTATAATTCCCCGGGGATCAGAAATAGTGCCTCATCAAAAAAGATTACCGGACCGTCTCCGTCAGGGTATAACGGAACCTGCACCGCCGGTTTAAAAAAATAGTCAGGGAAATGCAACCACGAGATAATCCTTGCTATCAGCAACGTGGATAGCGAAACCAGACCAATTAATAAAATTCTTTTCCTGTAAGGTTTAGTATCTCCTGACATAAGATAGTTTTCTGATTAAAAATACACTTTTATCAGCAACAATAAAATTGCATGCATTGAAACTACTCACTCCGAATGCTTGCGGCAAGGAAACGGATTTATCGGATATTACAATAATATATATGATTTATAGGTATTAATATGTTATTTTCTTGTTATAGTCGATTGGATGATATAAATTTGTTTGATTACAGATTAATTTGCCTTAAAAAAAGAGGATAGCATCATGGTTGAGGTGTGCCCGGTAAACGAAAGACAAATCAACGAAAATGTGACACGGTTGAATGCATTGGTTACAGTTATCGTTGCATCAATATTTCTTGTTACCCCTTACCGCTGGATAATTTTCATTCTGCCTGTCGATTTTCTTCTGCGCAGTTTCTGGAGCGGTCGCC
Source organism: uncultured Bacteroides sp. (assembly GCA_964477295.1). Classification (GTDB taxonomy): domain Bacteria; phylum Bacteroidota; class Bacteroidia; order Bacteroidales; family SM23-62; genus CAYZEZ01. The sequence goes on from CAYZEZ010000150.1 coordinate 9,357, forward strand.
TGAGTCCGGTTGGAACATTAAACAAATGGATCGTTCACAAGTTCCGGATCGGGGAATCATTGATCAATGAAGGTCCTAAAAGATTTGCCGCCCGGATAGGTCTTGCCATTTCGGGTATGACAGTACTCTTTTATCTTGTCAATCTGCACTTTATGGCATTTATTATCGCCGGGATCCTTGTATTTTTTGCCTTACTGGAATCGGCCTGCGGATATTGTGTGGCATGTAAAATCTATCCCTTTGTCTTCAGGAATCAGGCCAGGTAGTTCATTACAGGATCTCGGCAACAATAAAAGTACTTCCGCCAATAAATATCATATCATTTTTTCCGGCCCTTGCTTTTGCTTCCTTAAGTGCCATCATGGGTTGATCAAAAACTTCAGCCCGGAGGCCCAGGCTAATAGCTTTTTCAAACAGGAGGATCCGATCCATGGCCCTTGGTATATTTGCCTGTGTTATATAATAGAACGCATTTTCAGGAAGTGTTTTTAGCAGTTCCTCAGGGTTTTTGTCATCCACAAAGCCCAGAACAATATGCAAATTCTGCCATGATGTTTGCAGGATCTGATCCACAACCATATTCAGTCCTTCAAAATTATGCGCGGTATCACAAACAACCATCGGATTATGGTCAAGTACCTCCCACCTCCCCCGCAGACCGGTCAACCGGGAAATGTCACTGAATCCCGAAAAAATGGATCCCCGAGGAACATTAAAACCTGCAACTTCCAACAGCTCAATCGTTTTCAGTGCTGTGATCACATTTTGCCGCTGATAAAACCCCAGTTGATCTGTTTCCAGGTTCTCATAAACAATTTCATCCTCGTTGTAAATATTGAATGATTGTTTCTGATCCATTGTTTTAAGCGAATATCCTATAAAGAATTCCTGATCGGCAAAATAAACAGGGGCATTCATTTCTTCAGCTTTCGCCAGAAAAACCGCTTCGGTCTCCTCCTGGCTTTCTCCAATAACCACAGGAACATTATGCTTAATTATTTCTGCCTTCTCACGGGCAATTTCCTCCAACGTATTGCCCAGAAACCTCTTATGATCAAATCCAATGTTAGTGATAACGGAAATATCCGGAGAAATAATATTTGTAGAATCGAGGCGCCCTCCCATTCCGGTTTCAATAACTGCTATATCTACCTGTTTTTCAGCAAAATACCCGAAAGCCATTGCAACTGTCATTTCAAAAAAGGATGGTTTGATTTTATCAATGATCTGCATGTGATTCTTAACAAACCGGACAATATCTTCTTCCGGCATTTCAACACCGTTTATCCTTATGCGCTCCCTGAAGCTTTTTAAGTGCGGGGAAGTATATAATCCTGTTTTATAACCGGCCGATTGCAGCACAGCTGCAAGCATGTGTGCGACCGAACCCTTACCATTGGTACCTGCAACATGAATGCTCCTGAATTTCTTGTGTGGATGGCCAAAATATTCATCGAGCGCCAATGAATTATCAAGGCTGTATTTATAAGCAGCCTCTCCCACCCTTTGGTACATAGGCAACTGAGTATACAGGAAGTCTAATGTTTCTTTATAGTTCATGGCAATTTGCTCAGAACCAGTCATTGAATATCGAATAACGATTAACGATTTCAGATCTAAGAAGGAACAGATACTTCATCATTCATTATTCCTTATTCATTATTCGATATTCAACAGCTTTCACCATTGATTCCACCTCACCCTCTCCTCCTTAAACCTGTCCGGAACTCCCTTTTCTTCACCTGGATAACCCAGTGAAACCAGTGAAAAAGGATGGACGTGAGCTGGCAAGTCAAAGATCTTACGGATACTATCCTGCCTCTCCTGCCGGGGGTAAACACCCAGCCATACAGCTCCCAGTCCAAGCGCGTGGGCCGCTAAAAGCATGTTTTGAGTCGCTGCAGCACAATCGATTGCCCAGTAACCCTTGCTCAACTCAAGGGTTTCATCACCGCAAACCAGTATCGCCGCAACGGCGCCGGATAGCATGGATGCATATGGATGCACCTCCATGATCCTTCCTAATAACGTCCTGTCATCAATCACAATAAAATGCCAGGGTTGCTGATTTCTGGCTGAAGGAGCATACATGGCGGTTTTCAACAATAATTTTATTTCTGATTTTTCAACAGGCTTTCCGGAGTACCTCCTTATGCTCCTTCTTTCAATTATAGCCTTAATCACGGGATTTGCAAATTCTTCCATAATATTGCATTTAACACTTTATGAACACTTTATGAACACGATATAACCCGTATTAATTACTAATTTTGGTGGGTTTCCGACTCATTTTCAGATATAGTTATTTTCAGGTATGGCAAAAAAAGCGAAGAAGATCTTTATTATAGATACTAATGTCCT
>CAYZEZ010000151.1:0-11709 GCA_964477295.1 uncultured Bacteroides sp.
GCCTATCTGGAGAAATATCCCAAGGGCAATTGCTGCCCCGAGTGACTTTTTACAAAAAATGCGCCGATTCATTTTTGTCATCCCAGGTTAGTTTATTGATATCGAAATAGTATCCTTATAAAAATACAACAATATTTTTAGGAATTATTAAATTTGGATTGAATTAAGTTGTTGTTTAAGCAACAAGAATATGTATAAACTGGCTGCGGTTTCAAAGACTGATCATATATTTCCACAATACCTTAACACACCCGCAGGGATGTTGCAGGAATACCATAATCTTGGCAGATCCCATGAAACCTTTGATTCTGCCCCACTGCTCATCGGAACCTGTATGGATTTCAGGATAAACATAAATATACCCGCTAATTTTGCCTTTGTTATCCGCACTGGAGGGGCTAATATGCGACAAAGTGAATTCAATATTTCATTTGCTTTTGCTATAGGGTCTGTGAAACACATGGCCCTGATCGGGCATAGTGATTGCAGGATGGCTGAGTTGCATCGTGACAGGGAACCTTTTATCAATGGCCTGGTTGAAGAATAATTACACTATAACCATAACTGGTCATGAAAAATTTAATACTTGTTATCTCATTCCTTTGCATCATCGTTTCATTGCCGGCCCAATCACTTAAAATAAGCGAAAACGGAAGGTACATTGAAAAGGAAGACGGCACTCCCTTCCTGTGGATCGGGGATACCGGTTGGGAATTGTTCCATAAACTCAACCGGGAGGAGGCCGCAGAATACCTTACCATCAGGGCAAAACAAGGATTTACAGTGATACAGGCAGTTGTGGTTGCCGAGAATGACGGCCTGCGTACGCTGATCGCTGTTCACTGATTATCGGTGGTGTGAGAAAGAGATGTATTAACAGGCCTGCTTCTTATCCTCTTTCTTAAGGAACATCATTATATTTTTCAGATTAATAAAACAATACCATGGACATCATCAACCGTAAAGACCATGAGCTACCCTTTGTTATCTCACAACTGGGCTGGAGATATCATCATTTAGGCATTCCAACTGATGAATCCTTACCGGGAGAAAGGTACATCCCCCATTTAAAGTTATATGTAACCGGATTCAGTACCAGTCCCTTCGGTATTGAATGGATGAGATTTGATGAAGATTGTACGCTGTCGGATCTGATTAAAAAAGTGCCTCATGTTGCTTTTGAGGTAGACAACCTGGATAAGGAGCTGGAGGCACATGGTTTTGAAATCATTGCAGAACCCGGGGTGCCATCTGCCGGTGTGCGCGCGGCAATGATAATGCACAACGGAGCACCGGTTGAATTAATAGAATTTTCCGGAAAATAATAAATACCATGCCCTGATGCAACGCAGATTATTTCGGATCTTATTCACCGGCTTTCCTGAACCCTGATGAAACGTGACATCCGATCACCCAGTAGGTAGAATAGGGTGCTCCGGAAATCTCATGCATAATAACCCCGATCCTTGTTCCTTCAGGGTTCCAGACAAATCCTTCCACTGATATTTCTTCAATATAACTGTTTCCGCTGCTGGAAATCATTTTCTCTCCGAGCTCTTCTGATACGGCATACACACCATAACCCGGTTCTCCTTCAAACTCCCTTATCTCAACGTAAAGGCCAAGATCACCCAACGGGAATGGCAACACACCTGCTCCCGCCCCGCCCCATATATCCAGTTGCACAAACTTTTTATTGACCTCACCAGCTACCAGTTCCCAGGCTTTTTCAGCATCCTTTGGATAATACCCTGCATCCTCCGGTCCCACATTGCCTTCATCCCAATCCTTTTTTTTCTCATACAATACATTATCAGTAACCAGGTTCTGTACCTTAATTGTAATGGCACTGCCATTGGATATCATCCCGGTCGTTTCAAACCAACCATATGCGAACAAACTCCCATCTCCTGAAAATCCAATTGGGAAAAAAGCATTCGCTTCATTAGGGCCATCGTACCTGATTTCCTGCGACAGAGCAGTACCTGCCGTAAATGACATAATCAAAACCAGGCAAAGGGAGTATGATATATTTTGCATGCTGTTTTGTTTTTAAAATTATCCATAAGTTAATCAATATTGATAAGTTCATTAATAATTTGTTGAAGAAAAACTATATATTTCAAGTTTCTAAATCACTGCCTCAGCCATGCGAAAAACCTTGCTTATTATTATTTCTTTCATTTCCGGTTTCAGCCTTTCAGCACAAAGCCTGAAAGATATTTCGTTTGGGACAGACAATACATTTGATATAGTAACCTGGAATATTGAATGGTTTGCAAAAGATGGACAGAAAACGGCTGATTCAGTGGCCCGGATTATCCGGTCACTGGACGCTGAAATTCTTGCTTTACAGGAAATCTCAGACACGTTCCTGTTTAATAAAATGATCAATAAACTGGATGGATACAGGTGGTTTTATGATCCTGGATATTATGGCGGACTGGCCTATGTTTTTAAATCGGACGTCATCGAGGTCCTTGATATATATGAGATCTATACCAACGAAGCCTATTGGCATGCACTGCCCAGGGCACCCCTGGTATTGGAAATTAAATTCAGGGAAACAAAATACATCATTATCAATAACCACCTTAAATGCTGTGGAGATGGACTTCTCGATCTGAATGATAACGATGATGAGGAGAAACGCCGGCTCGATGCATGTATGCACATAAAGTACCATATTGACACATTTCTTCCCAACGAAAATGTTATTTTGCTGGGGGATCTTAATGATGTAATAACTGATATCCCGGAACACAATGTCTTTCAGTCATTTATAGATGACTCTGAGAATTATATGATGGCAGACATGGCCATAGCGGAAGGGAACGTATCGGGATGGTCCTATCCTGGCTGGCCATCACACATCGATCACATCATCCTATCGAATGAACTTATCGGGGCGTTTGTGAAGGATAGTTCAGATATTCACACCATTAAAATTGAAGACTACATAGCCGGTGGATTCCCGGAATATGATTCCTATATATCTGACCACCGTCCACTGGCAATGAAGCTGCAAACTTCAACCGGTGACCCTGCCGCAGTGAATAACCTGATCCTGCAGGATATTCTGAATATTTATCCAAATCCGTCCCGGGGAAAAATACAATTTACGTTTAATCCGATGACACAACATGGAGCTTTAGAAATCTATAGCATGAGTGGAGAGAGGATTGCAAGGTTACAGTTGAGGCTCAACCAGTCCACTTTAACCTGGAATCCGGATCAGCTCAGGCCGGGAATCTACCTGGTCAGATTAAGCGCTGGCCATGAAGTTATTACCGCTGAGAAATTAGTTATTATTGAATAAATTCATCGCTCATGAAGACAGAAAAAGTCAACATTGAACACAAACTTTCCCTGTTTAACGACCACTGGAATCCTAAGGTTGCTGGAGAGATGAATGGCCAGCTGGTTATGCTGGTAAAGTTCAAGGGTGCCCTTTCTCAATGAGACCGTAACAGAAGGTTTGATCACACTGGAAGAAATAAAGGTCATTAAATACAGACACAGCAAAAACGAGAATCAATGAAGAAGATAGCAGTAATCCTTTTCCTTTTTGCCGAATTCACTATTCCCGGACAGGCCCAGAATCTTGAGAATTTACTTTTCGAGCTACCCGATGTGATCTTCAAGGAAACCCAGCCACCTGAAGGTTTTAAAGAAGCTTATGAATTACAGGTTAAACAACAGGTTGATCATAATAATCCAGCTGCCGGATATTTCTATCAGAAAGTATATTTGTCACATAAGGGATTTGACCGGCCAACGGTTATGGTAACAGAGGGATACAGTATTTTCGGCAACTATCCATATGAATTAACCAGGTTCCTTGATGCCAACCAGATTCAAATAGAGCACCGGTACTTTGGCAGCAGCATCCCTGATTCTTTGGACTATAATTACCTGAACCTGAGCCAGGCAACCGCTGATCTGCATTATATCAATCGGCTTTTCAGGAAAATATATCACGAACAATGGTTAAGCACAGGCGTTAGCAAAGGAGGAGCAACCACCATTTTTTACAGGTATTTTTATCCTGATGATGTGGATGTTAGTGTCCCCTATGTAGCACCAATAAATTATGCCTTTGAGGACGAGCGGATATATCATTTCCTGGATACAGTTGGCACCGAAGATTGTCGCCAGAAAATAAAGTCATTGCAGGTAAGGATCCTGGAAAACCGTGACGAAGCTTTACCTATTCTCAAAAAGCAATGTGAACATGAAAACCTTTCTTTTACTTATCTTACATTTGAAGAAGCATTTGAATATTCTGTCCTTGAATATCCCTTTTCATTCTGGCAATACGGATCCAGTTGTGACGCAATACCGAACGATACGATACCTCTTAAAAAGGCTGTGGACTATTTAAACAATGTCTCCGGTATCGGATTTTTCAGCGACAGGGATATTGAAAACTATGGTTCCCATTATTATCAATCCGCTACAGAGATGGGATATTATGGATACGAGACGGAAGACTTTAAAGACTTGCTTAAAGCCTTACCCCTGTATCCCCATCCGCATGCCACCTTTGTCCCGAATAAAATGGAAGTGACTTTCGATGGTACACTATTGAAAGATGTTCATAAATGGCTGGAATCGGAAGGGAATCATTTCATCTATATTTATGGAGGATCTGACACATGGTCTGCCACTGCAGTGCCCCCATCTGATAATGTAGATGCAGTCTGGTTTTTTCTTAAGGGACAAAATCACGGCACGGCAAATATCAGGCATATGAACGATGCAGAGAAGAAAAAATTAATCTCCACCCTTGAAAATTGGTTGTGGCTGGAAATTGATAATCAATGAACTTAGAAGATTTAGGCTATAATGAGATGCACAAACTGTTCCAATCAGAGCAGGACCTCGAAAGCTTTGAAATTGGAAGGGTTGTAACAGAATATAAAGAAAGATATATCGTCAGAACGGAGAAGCATGCCTATGAATCTGAAATCATAGGTAATTTGCGCTATACTGCGGAAAACCGGTCGGATTTGCCAGTTGTGGGAGATTGGGTAGCCCTGTCACCATATGATAAAGGGCATGCCATCATTCATAAAATCTTTCCCAGAAAATCAATCATTGAGCGGCAAGCCGTCAATAAATTTGGTGAAAAACAGCTCATTGCTGTCAATATTGACTTTGCCCTTATTGTTCAGGCAGTTGACAGGGATTATAATATCAACCGGCTTGAACGATACATGGCCATATCCTATTCCAGCAATGTAGAACCCATAATTGTATTATCGAAAACTGATCTAAAGAGCGAAGCTGACCTGGGTGAAATGCTGAAGAGGATCAGGGAGAGGTTTGATAAAGTTGCCATAATTCCTGTCAGCAATATAACCAAAACGGGCTATGACGAACTTGAAGCTGTCCTCATCAAAGGGAAAACCTTTTGTTTGCTTGGATCTTCGGGAGTTGGCAAATCGACCCTGTTAAATAACCTTGTTGGAGAACAGATTATGAAAACCAATTCAATTAGTGATAGCACCGGTAAGGGCAGGCATATTACCAGCCATCGCGAATTAATTGTGCTTGAGCAGGGAGGTATTTTGATTGATAACCCGGGAATGCGGGAAATTGGTATAGCGGATACAACCAATGGATTGGAAAGTACCTTTGATGAGATCATAAAATATGCTGCTAAATGCAGGTTTTCAGATTGTTCTCATCTCCGGGAAAAGGGTTGTGCCGTACTGGAAGCTGTAGAAAAGGGAGAAATAGACAGAGCTTCCTATGAGAACTATATGAAAATGAGGAGGGAGAAAATCAGGTTTCAAGCAAGCGTGGCTGAAAAAAGAAAAAAAAACAAGGAATTTGGCAAGATGGTAAAGGAATTCAAGAGGTTAAAAAAACGGGGAGATAACGCGGCCCCTGATATAAAACTATTTTGATTGAAGCTCCCCTCCCCATCCAGGACACACCTGGTCGTTGATTAAAATTTCAGATAATTTATTCACCTGCCCGGTTTGTTTAATTTTTTTCTGATCTTTATCATTGAATAATAATTGCCCCTTCCCGGAGTTTGTATTAGACAGCAAATAGAACATTGCAGGCATGCGTCTGATTTTAACCACATTAGCTCTTCTTATCCTGTTCCCCAACATGAATGCACAGCATGGTTTATCCGCAGGGTTGTCTACCCAGTTGATCAATACTCGTATGGTTGACTTCGGCGGACGGAACATTGGAACGAAAGGTGCCTACCGGCCTGCAACCAACCTGTTTGTGGAATATGAATTGGGAAGGAGATGTGCCTTCCAAACCGGATTGGGTTATGCTATGATGACCCAGAATAGTGACCAGTTTAAAAATAACTTCCATTACCTGGCCATGCCCCTCTATTTCAAAATAGGCAGATTGTCAGAAGATAAAAGGATTGCGTTCAATACTCTTCTTGGAACCAATCTTCACTATTTATTTGGAGCACAGCATGTTTACCAGGACGAGACCCGACAAGATATTATTGATCTGAGCCAGCGTTATCATTTTGATGTTGTGGTGGAGGCTGGTATAAATATTAAAATTTCGGAAAAAATCAGGCTGGATGTGTATACCATTTTATCCGCAGGCAGCTATATAAACAAGATCACTCCTGCCCAATTATATCTGAATAATTTAAACTCCGGGTATGGGGCAAACCTTTGTTATAAGATAAGATGAAGAGAACATGGACCGTCATATCAGCTATTCTGACTGTTTGCTATCTCATTTCATGTGAGGAGGATACGGGGATTGACGATTCATGGTCCCTCAGGGAAAAAATTGATAACCTGGTTGAACCGGTTACTTATTTCGGAAATCCGGGTGCAATGATTATCGGCATCATCCAGGATGGAGAAAAGAGTATCTATAGTTATGGTGATGCGGGACTAGGATCCGGTCCTCCTGAATCAAATACCATCTTTGAAATAGGTTCAAATACCAAAACCTTTACTGCCACCATCTTAAGTCAATTCATCATGGAAGGATTGCTGTCGCTCGACGATCCAATCGATCAATTTCTTCCGGCCGATGTGCATCCGCCGTCTTTCCAGGGTCAGCCCATTACGCTCAGGCACCTGATTACTCACACATCCGGTTTACCGAGGGGAGTGTACAATTTTGATGTTGATCCGGGTGTCCTCTGGTCGGAGTTTACTAACGAGGATTATTACACCTTCCTGAATGATATCTACAAGCAGGCATACCCGTTTGATGACTTTACACCAGGTAATGAACTGGCTTACCTCGGGACTGCGTATAGGTATTCCAACATTGGTATTGCGATCGTGGGTCACATACTGGAGCTGGTGTCGGGGCAATCCTGGGAGGACCTGGTAGAGGAAAGGATCACTTCGGTTTTAGATATGCCTGATACCCGGATAATTTCCAGGATGACTGAAGAACAGAAGAACAGGATTCCCAGGGCCTACACTTTGAACCAGTATGAACAGCTCCTGCCCAGGGAAATGGGAAGGCTGCTTGGCCATGGGGCTATCCTGTCGACTATTGACGACATGTTGAAATACATGGAGGCCAACATGGATGATACATCTCCATTGTATCCTTCCATGTCGATGTGTCACGAAGTCATTTATACCAAAGAAGAAATAAGCAATCCGGATGGGGATAATGACGAAAAGCTTTATAGCAGTGGTATCGGAATGGCCTGGTTTGTTACCTATGAAAACGGGGACACTATTATTGAACATGGAGGAGCACTCAATCATCTACTCTTTTTCAAATTCAATAAAACCAAAGATATCGGAATGGTTTCATTTTCGAATACAAGAGCCCCGAAGGTTTCAGATATCAACAGGAGAATATTTGAATTGATACCCAAAGAATGAACAAACAAACTCATCATATCAGATCCATCGTTCCCTGGTTAACAGTATCATTGCTGATCCTGGTAACCCATTGTGCCTGTGCCCAGGACCGGTTTTGGGTTGGCCTCTCGGGTGGATTACAAAATACTTATTTGCTATCATCCGGCCGTTCGGAGATCGATGCAAAAAATGCATTCAGGCCGAACCTGGCCCTGAATACTGAATTCAGGTTCTCTCCAAAAATAGCCGTTCAAACAGGACTGGGGTATTCATTGTATACCCAGAAGACCAGTAAATTCAATAATAATTTTCACTATCTGACCATCCCGCTACATATAAAAGCCGGCAGATTCAGGAAGGAGAGGAAGATCGCTCTCGCATATATTGTTGGTCTGGATTTTAATTACCTGTTATCTGCAAAGAATGTCTACCTGGATGAAAGGAATAACATCACTGATTATACCAACAGGTCCCATACAGAACCTGTTCTGGGACTGGGGATTAAGAAGAAAATCAATGAACAATTCCTGGTTGAAACGTATATAACAGGCAAGATGGGTGGAATGATAAATAATGCAACTAATGATGGTTTTGCACTCAGAAACCGGAACTATGGGATTATGGTAAGCCTGATACATACTATACCACGAAGTAATAAATATTATCATAAAACGTCCTTAATCAATCCAAATGAATACAATTAAAGCCTTTTTGGTAACCGGCCTGCTTTTCATTGGATGGTGGGGAGCCCTTAAAATCGATCTGGAATGAGTAGCTCAACTAGAGTATTAGCATTTGGTTGTTTTATTATCTTATTTGTAAGTGTTGTTCAAAGTCAAACTATAAATATGGATACACTTAAATTAATGAAGAAGGAAATACTTCTTTCCTCCTGCCCTGTTTTATTCGATGAAGAGCTAACCGCTGAGTCGCTGAAACAAAACTGGACTGTCCACCACAGCGAATGGTGGGTCGAAGATGGCTGGTTGCACGGTGCAAATCCTGGCAATCACCCTGGGATGGTAATCCATAATAGTGATTTTCCCGGGAATGTACTGGTTGAGTTTGACGCTGCAACAGTTGCACCGTCTGCCCACGATATCAATGTGATGTGGAACGGTGAATGGCTTAATGATGTTGATCAGAGAGGTATGGCATATGTTGCAGGTTTGCAGGGTTGGTGGACAGGGAAAGTGGGTATTGAAAAATCACCGGAATATAAGTTTATGGTAGGTACCCCTCTGCTGGATTTTCAACCTGGTAAGCTATATCATATCATTGCGGGAAGCATTGATGGTCACTGCTTTATTTTCGCAAACGGTCAATTATTACTTGAAGCAATGGATCCGGATCCAATTGATAACCAGAAATATACAAAAGTTGGACTTGAAGCTTACTGCAGTCATATTAAGGTTAGAAATTTCAGGATCCGTCAAATAAAATGGAACCCGATAGAAATGAAATATGAGCCGGAGTTCTGATTTATTCAGAAAAGTGTATGCAGAAGATCCGGGTTATGCGGCCATTTGCGATGTTGACTTTGCAGCACCAGATAAGAAGAATTTATAGCTGGCCAGGACTAAAATCCTGATAAAGGGAATTGACACATTGAATAAAATATCCTTATGATCCCTGAAATCATACACCAGACCTGGAAAACGGAGCTTATCCCAAAGCAATGGCGTGGTTTTGTTGATAAGGTAAAGTTATTAAATCCGGGATGGGAATACAGGTTGTGGACGGATATGGATAATGAAGAATTTGTAAAGAAGAACTACCCGGATCTGTTTGATGTATTTAAAGGATTTTCCAGAAATATCATGAGGGCGGATGTAATCAGGTACCTGATCATGGATAAAATCGGGGGTGTTTATCTTGACTTGGATTATGAAGTTATTAAACCATTTGAATTCGAAGATCAAATTGTTGTTTTACCCCTGAATCGCAGCATACAGTTCGGTGATGAAAAGGATGAACTTGGAAATTGTATTTTCGCTTCGGTTCCCGGGCATAAATTCTGGAGAGATGTGATCAATGAGTTAATCGATAATCCACCTACTGTAACCAACTACTCCCAGATTTTTGATGCTACCGGCCCCCTGTTCCTGACCAGGATGTACAATAAATATAATTATCCTGATATTTCCACACCCGACAGGATCATATTTCATCCCCCTACCCCGAAAAGGAAAAAAGACATTCCGGGAATTAAGGCCAATGGCGTATCAGTAGGCATCCACCATCCGTGGGGAAGCTGGAAGGAAAGATTTACCCTGACTCATATAAAGTTGAAATATAAATCGATTAGAAAGGATCAATTAAACCGGTAAACCAAATAGAATGGAAATGAAAGAGAGGATCGTGATCCTGAGATCATTTAACAATCCGGCAGAAGCAAATATTGTCAAAGCAAAGCTCGATTCCTTCGAAATCCCCTGCTTTCTTACGGATGAACATTTTGCCGGACTTAATCCAGGCTTTAATCCACTGGTGGGTGGTGTAAAATTGAGGGTGTTTGAAAAAGATGTGGAAAGAGCTCTGAACATATTGCAGGCATTGATACCAGTTAGCAGGCAAGATAAATGAACCAAGAAATCAGACAAGAAATATGAGAAACCGGGGCAGGCTTTTACTACTTGGTTTTGGTTTAAAGGCCAGTGTATTTCTATGCAGCCAGAGTAATTACGAATTGCTCTACCTGCAGGGTGAATTTGACAGGATCCTGCAGGAGAGCCAGGAATTATTAACACCGGAAGACCATTACTGGCATGCTGCTGTGCTCAATAAGCAGGGTAAAACGATCGAGGCCATCCGGGTCCTGGAAAACGGGCTAAGCCATTACGAAGAAAATCAGCAAATTGAATTATTGATTGCAGAACTCTATTTCAACAGCGGCCAGTTCCCGAAAGCAAAACCACTGCTGACAAAATACCAGGATTCGCCGGGCAGGTTTATGCAATTAATTGAAATACTGGAGTTTGAGAAAAATTTCAAAGAAGCGATTGAAATGTTACTGGCGAGGATCACTAAAGACTCACTGAACATCCCGTACCTCATCCACCTGGGAGAAAACCATTACCAGATTGACAGCCTTAGCATCGCTGCCGGGTATTTTGAAAGAGCATTACAACTTAACCCTGGAGATCAGTTAACGGCAAACAAACTAGCCAATATTTATCTTAAGGCCAAAAAATTCGAAAGGACCCTTGAAATATGCGAGCTAATCCTGCAAAATGATTCGACCAATAAAACCTTCATCAAACTCAAGGGCATGGCCAGTTTTAATATGGATGATTTTGAAACGGCACAGGATTGCTTTAGCTACCTGATGCTGGAGGGCGACTCCAGTAAATTTACATTTAAACACCTGGGTATAAGTGAATTAAATAATTACCTGTGGCATGTCTCCAGGGATCATTTGTTATTGGCCTTTACCCTTGATTCAAACGATTTCGAAACCTGTTTTTTTCTCGGGAAGGCATTTTTGAATTCCACAAAACCCGAAAAAGGATTGTATTATTTTAACAGGGTTGATTCCCTCCTGCAACCTGATCCAAAAGTTTTATCGGCATTATATATTGAAAAACAATCCGTTTATATTACCCTTAAAAAATACCGGGAAGCACTGGAATGTTATGATATGGCTTATCGGCTTGCTCCGAGGCCTGAATACCTGTTTTATATGGCCTCCATATATGAGTATTTTCTTGAGGATAAAAAGAAAGCACTGGAATATTATGAATTGTTTCTTTCAAAACTTCCACCAAAACCCGATTCTGATCATGAGTTTGATAAGAAGGGTGCTACAGTTTCCCTGAGGAAAGCAGCAGAAAACAATATTTCCAGGATAAAGGAAGAATTGTTTTTTAATGGAGAA
>CAYZEZ010000152.1:0-11650 GCA_964477295.1 uncultured Bacteroides sp.
TATTAGTAACGGAACACATTTAGCCAGGAGGGACAAAACAGAAAGCCGCGTGATCACCATCGGTAATCCTGTAAACAGGGGCCGGTATAAAACAGCCAGGGTGACCGGAACCATTATAAATTATAAAGACGACCTTCCGATCCCGGGCGCCGAGGTGATGGTACAGGACCTGAACCAGGGAGCTCTTACAAATAACCAGGGAAAATATACTATTGAACTTCCTGTGGGTAAACATGAGATCCGGTATGCATATATAGGTCTGGAAGAACAGGTGGTCAGCATAGACCTGATAGAGGACGGTAGCCTGGATATTGCACTGAACGAAAAAGCCATTCCGCTGGAAGAGGTTACCATTTATGCTGAGAGCCCCGACCGGAATATCTCTTCCACCATGAGCATTGTAAAGATCAATTCAAAGGAGATTAATAAACTGCCGGCGCTGGCAGGTGAACCGGATATAATTAAAAGCATTACGCTCCTTCCGGGGATCCAGACCGTAAGTGAGAATTCTTCAGGATTTAACGTAAGGGGTGGTAAAACGGATCAGAACCTAATCCTGATCGATGGCGCCACTATCTATAATACCTCTCATCTCTTCGGGCTACTGTCGATGATCAATGCATCGGCCGTTGAAAATGTTGTATTGTATAAAGGGGGTATCCCGGCTGGTTTCGGGGGAAGGATATCCTCTGTGATGGATATCCAGCTGAAAGAAGGCAATAAGGATAAAATCCATGGTTCGGGCAGTATAGGACCTGTTTTCAATAAAGTCTCCTTTGAAGGACCCTTTGTGAAGCAAAAACTTACATTTAATACCGGTGCCAGGTTTTCCTACATGGATTATATCCTGAAGCTGATCCCGGATATCAACCTGAGAAACAGCAGGTCTTCGTTTTATGATCTGTATGGAAAGATGGATTATAATGCAACACAGAAAGATAAAATCTCCCTATTCGGGTACAAGAGCTTCGACCGGTTCAGGTTCGGTACATCATCTCTGTATAAATACGGTAACCTGCTGGGCTCCCTGAAATACAGCCATATTTTCAGCTCCAGCCTTTCCACTTCGTTGATCCTGGCTTACAGTGATTACACCCTTGATGTGACCGATAATCTGAACGAATACCTTTCATCGGTACTCAATACAGGAGTAACACAGGGATCTGCCAGGCTTGACTTTTTATATACTCCCTGGTACCGCCACAAGATCAATTTTGGGCTTGATGCGATCCGATACGGGTTCCTCCCGGGAGGGCAGCAACCCGCCAGTCCTGAATCGCTGATCATTCCGAAAGAACTGGAGAATGAGCAGTCCCTCGAATCCAGTGCCTTTCTCAGTTACCAGTTTGATTTGAGTCCGCGAATGACCGTCTCGGCCGGATTACGATACTCCGGTTACAACAATTTCGGTCCGGGTCTGGTCAACCTTTATGATAAGAATATGCCTGTTTCAGGCCTCTCACTCATTGACACTGCTGCATATAAAAAGAATGAATCCATCCGGAAATATTCAGGGATTGAACCAAGGATTTCGTTCAGGTTCAGATTAAATGATAACAGTTCCGTTAAAGTTAGTTACAACCGGACCAGGCAATATTTACAGATGATCTCCAATACAGCCATTATCTCCCCGACAGATTTCTGGAAATCATGTGATCCATATATCAGGCCGATGGTGGCTGACCAGGCAGGATTCGGGATATTCAGGAATTTCATGAATAACAGGATAGAAACTTCATGTGAACTTTATTATAAGCAGATACAGAATGTCATCGATTATAAAAACGGGGCGGTCATTGTGCTTAATGAATTCCTGGAACAGGACCTGGTATACGGCTCAGGCAAAGCCTACGGCCTGGAATTATTGATCAGGAAGACCAGCGGAAGACTTACCGGCTGGGCCTCATACACTTTTTCCAGGTCGCTGGTAAAAATGAAAGGCGAATTTGAGGAGGAGACAATCAACAATGGCGAATATTATCCGTCAAATTACGACAAGCCCCATGATATTACACTGGTGGGAAATTTCCAGTATTCGCGGAAATGGCGATTCGCAGCAGATTTTAACTACAGTACCGGCCGCCCGGTCACCCTGCCGGAGATAAAGTACCAGATTGAACGTTCGGAGATCGTATATTTCTCCGACAGGAATAAATACAGGTTGCCCGCCTACCACCGGCTGAACCTGTCGGTTTCCTATGACGGCAACCTGAAAAGAGATAAAAAATGGAATACCAGCTGGACTTTTTCGATATATAACATTTATGGGAGGAAAAATGTATTCTCTGTTTTCTACAGTAAGGAAGATCCGGGATTGGACAATGAATTTACCAGGTTCGGATTGTATAAACTGTCTGTAATCGCCAGGCCTATTCCAACACTTACGTTTAATCTTTCATTTTAACCGGTCAATGCACTTCAATAAAATCATAAGATTGCTAGTAATAATGGCCTTTTGTAACGGCTGCCAGGAATATTATTCTCCCGACATCAATGCCGGTAGGGATATCCTGATCATTGACGGTTTGATCACCGATACCCCAGGTCCCGATTCCATCAGCATCACCCGTGCAGTAGCATATAATGTAAATTCGGGATTCCCTTCCGAAACAGGTGCATCCGTAATGATCTTCGATAATGAAAACCATGTTGAGATCCTGAAGGAAAAGTCTCCCGGAATATATTATACCTCGGACCAGTTTGATGGCATCGCCGGCAATACCTATACATTGCAGGTTGAAACAACCGGCGGATATACCTATGTATCGGATCCGGTCACCATCCGGCCTGTCCCCCCGATAGAAAACATGTATGCCGAATTCGGTGTGGAAGAGATCCTGAAGAAAAACCTGAACGGGGATTATATTATGGAAACGGATCCGGGTATTCATGTGTATTTCGATATCCCTCCAGTTATTGATGATAGCCTCTTTCTCAAATTTGAGTGGTTTGCTTCCATCCAGTTTATGGTATATATCTCATTCCCGCTCGAATCGATAGATGACTACAGGGTCAATATCGCCAGCTCAAGAAATTCTCCCAACAACCCGGTAGTCAATGTGTTAAATCCTTCGGACATGGTATCCGGCATACTTGAAAGGACGCATCTGGGATTTTTCGGGATGAGCCAGATGGAACCAGTTGTTGGCCCTCCTTCGGACAAAGGCACCATCAAGGGGGTCTATACCAATGGTGTAATTCTTTATACCTGGCTCCAGTCGATCGATGAACAGGCTTATACATACTGGAAAAATATTGAAAAACAACTGTATGCAGAAGGGAAACTGTTTGATCCCATCAATACACAGGTATATGGGAACCTGAGTTGTAAGACCGATCCGGAGAAGCTGGTTCTTGGCTATTTCTCGGCTTCATCCGTATCGAATTATGCATTCTATTCATACCTGAGGACTGACAGCACGATATACTCACGAAAAGTGGATATAGATCCCGATACGCTGGAGATCAGATACGACAGTATTTTGCCGCCATACTGGATCTGGCCGGAACATTGAATGTTTTTAAATGAACAAAACTGAAAATATTAAGAAGCTTCTCTTACTTGCAACGCTGTTTGCAGGATTATTATCCGGGAATCCTGCACAGGCATTTCCGGCCAGTCCGCACGAAAGAATCTACCTCCACCTTGACCGTTACCTGTACTTTACCGGTGGTCATATCTGGTATAAAGCATATATAACAGACAGGTTTTCACAGGATGTCATGACCGACAGCAAAGTTCTGTATCTTGAACTGATCGGTTCAAACCAAACTATGGTCGCTCAGCAAATACTGAGACTGGAGAATGGACAGGCCTACGGAGATATTTTTCTGTCGGATACCCTTGCGTCAGGATATTATACATTGTATGCCTATACAAACCCGATGAAATATCATGATCCGACCAGTTTATACAGAAAACAGTTACTGGTGTATAACCGGTTCGGGGACTATCCGGGCGATACAGAAAGCGACATGAGCTATGCCGTTATTCCGGAGCCGGTGACAGGCTACCCGGCTGTTGAAAAAGCACAGGTTAATATCCTGTGTAATAAAAATAATTATGGTATCAGGGAGAAAGTAGAATTAGAACTGCATATTTCATATGAAGGGAAACCCGTTACTTCCTCTTTTTCAGTTTCTGTGGTTAAGGTATCCCCGGTGGAACCGCCCGGTCAGGAAAATATCACCCATGAATTGTTGCCTGAAAATACTTTCCAGCCAGGGGAAGAACAGCACGATATGTCAGGAAATGGGAAGAATTATAACCAGGAGGTGGACGGTATCCTGGTCAGCGGAACCCTGGTTTGTAAACAAAACGGTAACCCGGTAGCAGGAAAAAGGTTGCTGATATCCATACCCGATTCAGTGCCTGCTTTTGATTATTGCCTGACGGATCCGGAAGGCCATTTCTCATTTATACTGAATAATGACTTTGCATCTTCAACGATGTACCTGTTGCCGGAGGATAAAAACCTGTCACCGGATAGCCTGCTGATCAACTGGGAAAAGAAATTCCTCGATAACCTGCAGTTATCGGGACAAAGATTCGTTTTGCCCGACCTGGAGGGAGACTACCTGCTGTCTCAAAGGAAGAGGATTGCTATCGGACATGCCTATGGGATCGACCGGGTTGTCCCTGCCGATAAAATCTCACAGAAAACTCAATACGAACGATTCCCTTTCTACGGAATCCCCTCAGATGTGGTCTATCCTGAAAAATTCCAGCCGCTTCCCAATTTCAGGGAGATCGCCAGGGAAATCCTTCCATGGGTCAGGTTCACAGGACGGCCCGGGAATTATTCTTTAGACATTTTTAACCCGGCCACCAGCACATTCATGCCACAGTCCTTTGTCCTGATCGACGGTGTCCCGGTTTATGATCTGGACCAGTTAGCCAGATTGGGATCAACTTCTGTTAAAAGAATCGAGATCCAGGCTACGTACCGGGTATATGGTGATCTTATTTTAAACGGAATGCTAGCGGTTTATACATGGAATAATAAGATCCATTCGCCGGACCTTTCAAAATCACACCTGGTCTACCAATTCCCCAAATTCAGTAAACCGGGCAGGCCTGTTCAGCCCGTTTACAGGACAGAGGAGCAAAAGCGCGACAGAATCCCCGATTTCAGGGATCTCCTGTGCTGGGAACCGGAGAACAGTACCGGACCCGATGGTTTTGCCAGGCTGGAATTTTACACTTCGGATGAGATGGGGTTATTCAGAATAACAGTTGAAGGGATCAGCGTTGAAGGTATCCCCTTCTCATCAACCTGCGATATAAATGTGATACGGGTTGATTCATATGACAATGATGAAGCAAATAAATAAAGTATTCCGGATTCTGGTCCCGTGGAAATCAAAAAAATGGCCCGCTGCGGCAATGATTCTAAGCTGGTTATCAGTGGTAAGTATTGCCGGTCAATCCCTGGGAAAGCCTGATGAATCAACCGACCAGGGTTTCAATGCTTTTGGAAAAAGAATTTCGGGAAAAATATACCAACCTCCACAACAATCCATACAGGGGTCTCCCTTTGTCAATGAAAACTGGATGGCAGGAAAAATCATCTTTACCAGTGGTGATACGGCAGGGATAAGATCCATGAACTACAATGCTTTCCTCGATGAACTGGTTTACCTGAACCAGGCATTGGATAAACATGTCATCATTGATCATCAGACGATACAAAGCTTCCATTTCATTCCCGGCAACGGAAAACCGGTTATTAAGTACATCCGGTCTCCCCGGCAGGAGGTTATCCGTGCAACCTATATCCAGGAACTGGTAAATGATACTGTAACATTGCTGGCTTTCAGGAAGAAAGAGATCATTGAAGACCCTGGTTACCCTCCCTCGCTTCATCCGGATTATTACCTGGTGGCAGATCAATATTTTGTCATGCAACCGGATTCATCCATCATCAAAATAAAACCTTCCAGGTATGGGATATACAAGACTTTCCCGGATATCAGGAAAAAACTCAGAGGGTATATCAGGAAGCATCAGCTGTACGTTTCAGATGAAAATGACCTGGTTGAACTGGTCAGGTTTATTAATGAAACGGATCTGTCATCTGGTCAGTGAAACTTTCAGTCTGTCAAGCTTGATCAATGATTCAACAAAATAATAGTCGGCGGATATCTTTGGTTTGTCCACATCCTGGTTCCAGGTCCTGCTTCCTGTAGAGTGTTTCAGGATAAATCCCAGGTTTTCATCCAATTTGTTCCTATAGTGGTCAGAGGAGAGACTTTTCAGGGTCCCAACGGCAAAATCAATATATATATCACGCTCCTCTGCCGGGAGAAGGCTGGCCAGTTCTAATATACCTGAGACGGCAATACAGGCCGCAGAAACATCGCGCGGAGCATTCGGGATATCGGGATCATTAAAGTCCCAGTAAGGGACCAGGTCATCCGGCAGGTGTGGGTTTTCCATGTAATATTGTGCCGTATGAACGGCCAGTTCAAGAAAGGAGGAATCTCCTGTTTCCCTGAATGTTATGGCCGATCCATAGATAGCCCTTGCATGTCCCCTGGACCATGTTGATTCATCAGCGTATCCCATCCAGCTTCTTTTTCTTGATACAGCATTGGTCACTGTATCATATTCCACCAGGTAATATGTACTGTAATCCTCCCTGATAAAATCCCGTTTTGTATTCAGTGCATGATTATAGGCTATCCGGTAGAGGTGGTTGTCGCCGGAAATATCGGCCACATAAAAAAGCATTTCATTCGCGAGCAAAGCATCTATTATTACAGGGAACTGAATTTGCATGGACTCATAAAACTTATCCCATGATTTAATCATTTTAATTCCGGGATCATACCTGCTTGCCAATGAATTTGCCCCTACAATAAGAACATCCCGGTATAATTCATCATGGGTAATCCTATGCCCGTTCCCAAAGCTGGTATACAGCATGAATAAGAGATCGTGACTGCTTTTATTGAACTTCTGCAATTCGAGTCCTGCCGTCCATTGCTGTGCATATACTCTCCATTTCTCCTCATTGGTGTAATCGTACAGATACCACAGGATCCCTGCAAGACATCCTGCTTCCCACGATTTTGCCGGGATTGTTTTGAGTTGTCCCATATCATCCATTGATCCCGGGTAAGTATTCACATCGAGATTCTCCAGGAAATAGCTTACTTTTTCCTGTGCAAACTGAAGGTTTTCCTCAATCAGTGCATCGATTTCATTTAATTCATCCTTCCCTCTCCGGTTTTGCATACATTGTACCAAAACCGTGGTGATAACCAAAATAAAAATATAGATCTTGAGTTTATTCATTTTATTTCATAGACTATAATAGACAATAAATTCTGATTTTTTATCCTGTATTGTACTGTAGTTTTATTTACTGCATTTGCATTTGACTGTGCTATAACGAACCCCTGTTAATAAACCTGAGACATATTTTTTTCAAAGATTTTGCCTGCCCATAGCCGGTTTCGTCACAATCCTCGTATAAAATATTGATTACTGTTATGCCGTTTGCCACGATCCTTTTCAGGGGACTGTCACCGTAAGCAAGGATACCGATCTCTTTCCCGATAACCAGGTTCTTTTCGGCAATGGCTTCAACAATCCGGGCTATTGTTTCTTCTTCGAGGACAATATAGATCCTTTTGGCTGCCAGGTTTTCAACTTTCAAGCTGTCTATTATCTGGAGATCCAGACCGGTTTCTTTTGAGAAGCTCTGGAAAGCTGAAATGATCTGAATCGGGAAAAAACTGCCCCTGGGAAAAACCAAAATGAGTTGTTCGTATTTCCTGAACAGATCTATGTTGGTTTGTAATAACTCCAGTAATTCGCTTTCAAATCCTTCATAAACTGCCGAATACTGCCGGTCGGGCAGCATGTTATACAGCGGTAATGGTTTTTCAATTGGCCGGAGCAAAATGAAAATAAAAACCGCGAACAGGATGAATATCAATCCCAGGGCCAGGACGATCACGACTCTTTTCCATAACCGGTGAGATTTGATCCTGGTATTAACCAGCTTCTGATTCAAGCGTGTTTTATTCCGGTCAGACCTGACAATCCATTGTGTTGGTTGCATGATTTTCTTCTCGATGATATTAAGATTGGATGTCAGGAAATCATGTACCTTATCCTTATCGTCTGTATTCAACCTGATTGTACCGATCTGAACTTCACCGTTAACTGATTTTATTACACTAACCTCTAAAGTATCAGACCGTTCTGAATTCAAGATATCCAGGGCATGATCGCTTTCAGGGATGAACCGGTTCAAATACATGTTGAAAAAAAACCTCGAACTATCCAGGCGAATACAATAGTCTTCGCTTTCCCTGCAGTACCAGTAGAGTGAATCGAATTCAATTTCCATATTCATCAGATTCTCCTTTCTCATTTCAAGATACTTGGGATCATTAGTTACAGCAAATAATTCCTTTATGAGTTCATTTTTATTAAAACTGTTGTAAAACTTGGATATATATAATTCCCTTTCCTGGTAAGTAGTATACTTATTAATCTTATTCAGGTTTATTATCCTGACCTGGTAGATCAGGAAGCCATAGCTGATTATCAGCATGATAAACAGGATCAACAACAATATCAGTACCCTGCGATAGGTAATATTTATACTGATCTTAAATATGATATTTCTAAATATTCCCTGTTCCATGGCTTTATTTATTTAATATTGAATTTCTCAGATACACCCTGTACGGGATTTTCAGTTTCCCGTAATTGTGTTCCAGTATTATTTGTGCAGTTTTCTGACCCATCACCTGCCAGTCGGTTGAAATAACAGTTATGCCTCCTGCAAGTATTCTCTTTAAAGGGGTTTCATTATAGGAAATGAGTCCGACATCCTTCCCAAGGTCAAGTCCTTTCTGCCTGATGATCTCGATAATTTCAACCAGTTGTTCATCATCCAGTAGTACGAAATTCCTTCCTTCCCGGATGACCTCATCAGCAGGTATTGGTATTACCTCATAATCATATTCAAACATTTTACAATACACTTCGAAACCCCTGATTACCTGTTTGGGATGCACACTTTCTTCCGGGTAGATAAGATAATGCTTCTTAAATCGTGATAAATGTTCGTTCAGGGAAATTAATGCTTCCCTGATATCCAGCTCAAAGTTTTGGATTACAGAGGAATGAACTGGCTTTATACCTGGCAGGTAATTATCAACAATGATCAGCTTATGGTCAGGGTATTCTTTCATTAATTCAATTGCCTTCTGGTAATGCTGCGGGTATTTGAAGAATGGTACCACAAGGAAATAGTCATATTCATTCATATGACTTAAAACAATGATCTCGAATTTTTTAATATCATAATTGTAGATATATACATCCACCAGTGCATCATCCCCCAGTTCCCTGGTAAACGACTCATAAATATTTCTCTTGTAGTCGGTAATGGTGTTGGTGATAAAAGCGATTTTCGTTTTATGCTCAAAATCGGTGCTGGTAATAAAATAGCCCCTTCTCTTCACAGAGGTAATGATTCCCCTGTTCCTGAGTTCATTTAATGCCTTTTCCACAGTATCCCTTGACAGGTAGTAATCCGCACTGATTTCATTAATGGAGGGCAGGCGATCACCAATGTTAAATTTCCCATCCTTAATATTCAGGATAATCAAATTGACAAGTTGCAGGTATTTGGGAACTTTGGAGTTCTCATTTATTTCATTGATCTCCAGCATATCTGCGAAAGGCTATTAAATGGCTATTAACATGTAAACTTACATAAAAAACTTAATCACTTATCCTGAAAAACATGTTAATGCACCGGCAGGCTAACCTGTGATATGCCACTATGGTTATCCCTTAAATTCCCCATGGAAAGCATAATATATTCTCCGGATTTGTTTACCGGGTTCCCTGCTGAAATAAGATATAATTCTTAATTTTAACACCATCCGGCGTGACGGGTCAATCCTTGCAGAAAATTTTTAATCCATGAGAAAGATTTTTTTTTACCTGATATGCCTGGCCTGTTTTCCTGCCTCTGTTTTTGCCCAGGACCTGGAATATGCCCAGAGGGTGATCAACGACCTTGCTGCCCCGGATATGCATGGCCGTGGATATGTATCAGACGGGGAACGGATAGCAGCCAGTTACATCAGCAGGGAATACAAAAAGCTCGGACTGAAAAAAATCTCCCCAAAATACTTTCAACCTTTCGACATAACGGTCAACACCTTCCCGGGCGCTATGGAACTATCATTGAATAAAATGGCATTAACTCCCGGGAAGGATTTCCTGGTTTACCCCGGATCACCATCCATCCAGGGCGAATATGAAACATTTTTTGTCCCTTTGCAGGATCTGCTTGATGATAATAAATGGCTGAAAATAATTGCGCAGTCGACAGGCCGGTTTGTTCTGATTCAAGATCTGCCTTCCAATCCGGAAGCTTTAACACAGCAGGAAAAGAAGAAGATCAATGACAGGATTGATTTCTTCAAGCATCATCCGGGTTGCCCTGCTGCCGGCACCATCCTGTTCACAAAAAGCAAACTTACATGGCGGGGATCAACAAAAGAATATTCGAAACCTTTTTTTACAGTGCATGCGGATATCAACCCAAGTCTCCTTACAAAGGTTAAGGTTTCTGTTGAAAGCGAATATTTCGAGTTGTATCAAACCCAGAATGTGATCGGTATCATTGAAGGAAAGAAGTTCAAAGATTCATATATATACCTGACTGCCCATTACGATCACCTGGGGCAAATGGGGGAAAATGTTTATTTTCCAGGTGCCAACGACAATGCCAGCGGAGTGGCAATGATCCTGAACCTGGCTGCCTATTTTGTTGTGGAAGAAAACCGGCCCGACTATACACTGGTGTTTTTGGCCCTGGGGGCAGAAGAAATGGGTATCATCGGAGCCAGGTATTATGCTGATAATCCTTTGCTGCCGCTCAACCGGATCTCCTTTTTGATTAATCTCGACCTGGCAGGAAACGGGCAGGAAGGGATCACCGTGGTTAATGGCTCAAAATTTACACAGTCATTCGATATGCTGAAAGAAATCAACGATGAGAACCAGTTTTTACCTGTGGTCAAAAAGCGGGACCCGGCATGTAACAGCGATCATTGTCCTTTCTATGAACAAGGAGTGCCATCGTTCTTTATCTATACAATGGGGGGATCAACTGCATATCATGATATCTATGACACGGCGGATAATCTGCCCTTAACCATGTTTGAGAATTATTTCAGGCTGCTGAAGGGCTTTATTGACAAACTGCAAACCATGATCTCAGAATGATGATTGTTCGGCACGCACAGGGTCACAATCACAACCGCCCTCGCGAATGCGGTGTATTTGCCTTTGGCGAATACTTCGCATTTAACGATCTTTGATTTAAAAATATAAGTGCATGGAACTCGCAACACGGAACTTCTGATTGCAACTAACAGCCTTTAAAACAACAACTTAATATATTAATTTAATACCATGTATAGTACAAATCAACTGGCAAAGATGATCGATCATTCGATCCTGCATCCAACCATGACCGACCAGGATCTTATCGACGGATGCAAGCTGGCGAAGGAATATCATACGGCATCCGTCTGTGTAAAACCCTATGCCGTAAAAAAAGCGGCTGAACTGCTTGCAGGCAGTGATGTTCTTGTGGGATGCGTG
>CAYZEZ010000153.1:0-11647 GCA_964477295.1 uncultured Bacteroides sp.
GCCTTTGTAAACGATTTTGTAGAACGAGAACCCATTGTATGGCACGCTGAGTTCTACCTCCTGAAATTTTATGCGGTTTCCCAGGCCATATTCATCAAAGAAAGAACGGAACGTAATTTCTCGATCTTTAACCAGCCGCGAGAATTGAGTATCCACTATTTTTCTGCCTTCCATTGAATGATTGCAACTGTCTGTGCTGGCAGTTTCCCCAAGATAAGCATCGCATTTTTCCTGAATGGTAAACATTATCGTATCGCTGATCCGATTATCTATATAATGAACAAAGAGGGAGTCCTTAACAGACATTTTATCAACAATGAGGGAATCTTCTTCGTTGAACGAATGTCCATCCATTTTATGCAATACCAGGTAATATTTTTTCTTTGCTTCATAAAACAGGATATACTCTTTTTCCTTTTCCTCATATTGCACCGGGGTTACGAAAATGGAATCAGCTGGGGATTCCTTCATGAGATCCTTCAATTTTTCTAAAAACTCTTCCTGTGACGGACTAATTGTCGTTTGCCGCATCATCCATTTCACCATGAAGAAGTTTTCAGGTTCATTTTCAAAATGATTAATATGTGCTATGAACGGGACAGAATCAGATTTGAAAAAAATATTACCGAGCAGGTCAAGCACAACGTCCGATAGATGAAAATTCGGATCTTTTAAATCACCTGTTATCGGTATTTCATAATCAATTACATTGTCATTTTCACGAATAAAAGCCAGGATAAGCGGCATCGGCAACCTGTTTGCATCATTCTTTTTCAGGCGGGTTGCCAGGTGCGGATCAATCATCAGCAGGTGGTTAACGCTTTGTACCTTCCCTTTCCTCACGTTCCATTTGCCGTTCAATTCCATGGTACCCCTGTCTAATGGATAGGAGGTATAAGTAATAACATAAGGATTGAACAGTGTGAGCGGCACTTTATTCACATGGTAGATAAGGTCGAATTCACCGGTATCATTCGGGTTGACGCTCAGATTTATTGACATATTCCCAAAAGGCATAATATCTGTCTTA
Organism: uncultured Bacteroides sp.; assembly: GCA_964477295.1. GTDB lineage: Bacteria > Bacteroidota > Bacteroidia > Bacteroidales > SM23-62 > CAYZEZ01. Next base: position 1,031 of record CAYZEZ010000153.1, read on the forward strand.
AGAAACATCTCCACCCGTTTATTTTTCTTACTAATAGAGTCAGATTTGATATTGCATGGATATGCAGCTACAGAGAATTTTTCATTCAGAGAAAAATCATTGAATTGAAAATATCCATCATTTATTGCCAGACTGCCTACCGTGTAATTGCTTTTAAAAAAATTCCTGGCCAATACTTTTACATAATCTGCTATTTTAATAATCAGGTTATTCCTTCTGTTGGGTCGATCATTCAAAGCTTTGATGTCGGTCCTACCCTGACGAAACATCCTCTGAATATTATCTAAATGATCATACCGCTCATATTTTAAATACGGCTTAGTTAAGATTATGGAATCAAAACTATATTTAAAACCCTTTGGATCCAGTTTTGTGATATCGAGGACCAGGTTGCTGAAGGAAAAATAATCATCTCCCGCAGATCTTCCGAAATGTAAATCATGGAGGGTTATCAGTCCGCTGGCATTTAAATTTTCTTTGTCAATAATATTTCCTGTTGCCTTAATATCGGCATCCAGGTTGGCCGAGAAGCTTCCATAATTGGCCAGGTCCACCAGGTATTGCTGAAAAATTTGCAGATCATAATTATTTACAGCAACCTCTATGCGATAATTAAGATTGCCTGTATTGATGCAGCCATTGCCTTTTACGTCACCTGTTGAAGGACCTGAGATAAAGGAAAATTTTAAGTCCATCGTATCTACGTTCCACCATATGCCTCTACTTTCTATATTTATGTCTTTAATAAAATAGTTGACCGGGATGGACTGCTCCTTATAATGAAATTCGCCCCTTTTAATTTTTATTTTCAGAATATTGAAATGTAAACCATCTTTGGTAGTATCTTGTTTTTCTTCAGGTGTGAATTTTTCAATCAGGTCATCAAAATTCAAATCCTCTTTGTTTTGAATGATCCTTATTACGGGTTTGTTGAGTGATACTTTGTTTATCTCATAAGTTTTGCCAAGCATCTTCAGTATGCTAAAATTGACACTTAATCTGTTCGCTGAAATAAAAATACTGTCGTCTTTCTGTTCATATATTTTTAGATTTTTGATATAAGCAAATCCTGTAAAAGGATCAACATATATCCAACTCATTTCTAATCGCCTGCCGAGTAATTTTTCATCATATTTTTCAATCAGGTATTTTGCAATAGTTGAAATAATGAAAATAACGGCTGCCATAAATATTAAAATAGTAACAGCGGTTTTTACGATTCTCTTTTTTAGTTTACCGTTAATCATTTTAGAAAATAATCGTTAATCAAACAGTGGTTCCCATCCGGCTAAGGACTTTTGTACTCAATGAAAATCGGGATATCGATTGTCAGCCCGGGTAATTAGCTTGCTAAGGGAAAGCATAAGAATAAAGATAGGTATGCCCAGTGGACGCAGACTGTGCTTGTCCTTTGGTATATAAACCCTTCGTTCAACCTACGAAATATTGCAAATTTTGAGCATTTCATTACTTGACAAAACGCCTCTTAATGAGCTACTTACAAATCAAAATTGCAAAGATGTTAAAGAACTATATTGTAAACCGTTGAAAATCAACTGGTGATAATCGGACACTAGTGATTATTGATACTAAATGTTTACAAGTATTCAAAATATCTATCTTCCCTGAATGACTCTTAGTATAATTGCAATAATCGCTATTACGAGAAGAACGTGGATAAGGCCTCCGGCATGAAATCCGATTAACCCAACCAGCCATGCTATAATAAGTATTACTGCAATGACATAAAGTAGATTTCCCATTATTTTAAGTTTTAATTAATGAATTTATACTGAACCCTTAATATGATAATGCATCTGTTCAACTCTGCTTTATATAACCGACAAGAAGAATATTCTCTCCCACATCGATGATTTCGGCTCCCGGATATGGGGACCAGTTTACACGGTTGGGGGTATGAATGTTGTGACTAGAAGATGTATGTAATCCCGAATTTGCCACCGAAGAATGCATTACCTCCGCCAAACTCCAGGTTCAGCCCAAAGTTATTGCTAAAGAAGTATCTGCCCCCGATTTGTGCACCCAGCCCAAGGCCGGAAGATCCAGTACCAGGATAATCTGAAGGAGATACCCAGAAATAATACCCGATGTTTAAACCTGCATAAAAATCCCAGTTCTCGGGAATATCAAGAAGTGTGTTAAAGTGATAATTGCCATTAAAAGATAATCCAATTATTGAGTGGTGGTAGTGAAACTCGTGATAAGGCTGGTTATAGGATCGGAATGAGACTTCAAAACCTAAAGTGAGGTCTCTTAAAACTCCAAAATCCATCCCTACATAAATAGGAAGACCCCAACCGGACAAGCCGACACCTACATTTAACTGTTTGTTGCCTTTGTCGAGAGGGCTTTGAGCATTAACTGCCAAAACAGTCATGACAGATAATAAAAAAATGATGCTTACTTTTTTCATTTTGTTTGATTTAAATTACATAATTGAAGGGGAAAAATACAGTACAAAGGTAGGAGCCTTCATACCGGGAAATATTACACATAAAGAGTTATATTATTCACACATTCTCATTTACTATTTGCCTTATGTCACTTATTCTCTGAAAGTGGGAAGGGGGGAAGCCAGTAACCTCCTTAAACTGGCCGACTAATTGTGCAGTACTGTGGTAGTTCAGTTGATAAGCAATTTCGATAATATTAAGTTTATAATATACAAGCAATTCTTTTGCCCGTTCAATTTTATGAGCAATAAAAAACTTTTCAATCGTAGTGTTTTGTATTTCCAGGAAAAGGTTATCAAGCCAGGTATATTTATGATGAAGCTTTTTACTTAAATATTCATGGAAGTTATTTTTTAACTGTTCATCATTATAATGAACCAACTGAACAACGATTTCTTTTATTTTTTCAACCAGCCTGCCTTTTTCCCTTTCGATCAGTTCAAATCCTGATTTTTTTAAAGCAATATTTAGTTTTTCCTGCTGTACAATCGACAGTTCCTCTTTGATTTTTACTTCACCTAAGCTAATTATTGACCTGTATATCCCAAGTTTTTCTAACTCTGATCTCACCACCATTTTGCAGCGGATACATACCATATTTTTGACATAGAGTTTCATATCTTATAGTCTCATAGAAGTTAGATTTTTTTTATGAACAAAACTCAATTCTCCTGGTCATTCATAACCACTTTTTATTATGGTTGAGATCATTTTAAACCGCTCGTTTGCTTTTATTAAATTCGATGTATGGGCCGGTATTATGATTGACTGACCGATATCAAGGATATTGGTTTTCCCGTCAATAACAATTTCAGCCTTTCCGTCGATGATCTGGACAAAAGTGTCGAACGGAGAAATTTTTTCAGTTAATTCTTCACCTGTGTCATAAGCCTCAGCGCGGATATTTCCTGTCGACTTTTTAATGATCGTTTTGTGTACGATAGAATTAGGCACATATTCTATTATTTCAACAATAATAAACGCTTTTGATTTTTCAAATTCCCCGTTTTTCATTTTACAGTTATTTGACAGATTTGAAAATTAGGGATAAAACATACAAAGACGGAATCAACGGAGTACATTCAGAAATTAGCCGATGACAAGGAGTAACTCTACTTTCTGTATCCCACAACAAAAATTATCCCTCCCGCTATCATGATCCCGACTCCCAGATATGGTGACCAGTTTACACGATGGGGCACGGAAGCAGTAATATTAAGCGAGCCTACATCCATGACCTTTTCTCTTGTAAAGAATTTAAATCCTGTAATAACTGTGAATAATAATCCTGCAACTATTATTACTATACCTGTCTTTTTCATATCAAATCGGTTATCATCATCAATCAATAGTAAAAAATTCAGTTGTCATCACAACTTCTGAATCAGTAGACTGAAGATTGGGATCATATTCGGCTGTAATGAAAATTTTGACCGGTCTGAATGAGGATTTGGTTTCCAGATAGGCTTTTAATTTTTTAGAAAACATTCCGGTTGATGTTTGTACCTGGCCTATGTTTATTGTATCCTGATCTACGGTAACCATCCATACCACATACGTATTCTTTGGAGGAGTAAGTCTGCCGGCTTCGGCAAGATTCTCCAACTTTATTTTCAAAATAAAATTATTGAACTTGTCTTGTCTTACTTTTACAGTGCCCCGTGCTGAAGGTATAACAGAGGAATTTAAAAAATCTATCTTTGCAGCATATGTACTGACAGAAAATATCATCATAGCGGCTGCAAAAATCAAAAAGTTCTTTTTTGTCGGAGTGATCAATCTTGTTGCTTTCATTTAAGTTGAATTTAATTTTTAACTTAATTCATACACTGTAAAGTTGAGTATATCCAAGGTGGATTGTATTACATAACTTTAAGAAAAAGTTACATCATTCACACATTTTACTCTGAGGAATATTAATGGTCATTCAATTGAATACCAGCTGAGTTACAACCGAATAACGATGAAGCCCAATGACAACCCAATGGCATGGAAGTGAATGGCAGCCGAATGACGGCTGAAGGTTGACAAAGGTTGAGAGAACATCCCGAGATTCATATATCTTCAAGAGCGTTGCGTCGCTTTTTCTTGAGATGCTTGAAGTGAGAAGGAGTCAACCCCGTAACCTTTTTAAACTGTCTGCAGAGATGGGATACGCTGCTGTAGTGTAATTTATAAGCAATTTCTTTAAGATTGAGTTCATCATATACAAGCAATTCTTTTGCCCGCTCAACCTTGTGGTTGATAAAGAATTTTTCAATTGTGATACCCTGGACTTCTGAAAAAAGGTTGGTAAGATATTTATAGCTGTAATTTAGTTTTTCGCTTAAATAGTCGGAAAGGTTTATTTTTAACTGATCATCAGAATAATGGACCTGTTCAATAATAATGTTTTTGATTTTTTCAATAAGAATGCTCTTCTCATTGTCCATCAGTTCAAGTCCTGTTTTTTTTAATGCCACATTTAACTTTTTAAACTGTTCCGGAGAAATTTCTTCATCAATCTGAGCTTCACCCAACTTTACCTCAGTGTAATGCAGTCCAAGTTTTTCCAACTCGGATTTCACAACCATTTGGCATCGAATGCACACCATATTCTTTATGTAGAGTTTCAATGAAGAAGATTCAAATTAATTAATTGTACCCTGAATGCTCAATAAACTTTACCCCAAGCCCGGTGTTATTTAGAGCCTCAGTCAGGTCTAAAAGAAGCAATATGTTTCGGACTAATGGTACAGACATTATTCACCCGAAAATATTTATTCTTAACAACGGGTTATCAGTACATTATGATTTCCATCCAGGTAGTTGATATTGTTCCAGGTAAATAAAAAAGAGATGAATTGCTGGTGACATTTCCACAGGTTTATTTTTTAGGCAAAAAAAGGAGGAGAGTTGCTGAACAGGTAATTCTCCTCTTGTTTTATATAAACTAGATCTATTTTAATCAAAACCGGGATGTGGAGAAAATGTAACTTTTTTACAAAATTATGTAAATTCTGTTAAAGAAACATATAGATCTTTGATTTATGAGTTAGTTAATCACCATTAATAACGGAAGTTATGTCAGAAACAAATGTCACAAATAAAGTAACGATTAATTGGAATGATCAGGTATGGAAGCTTAAGCAAAAATTCTCTGCACTTACCGATGCGGATCTTTATTTTGAAGAGGGTAAAATGGAAGAAATGATAACACGGCTTCAGGTCAAAGTCGGCAAATCAAGGCATGACCTTTATCAGATGATAACGAAACTATAACCATACTTAAAAGCAGGGAGAATGAAGTTACAAAGCAGATTATAATTTCAATGTGTGAATTATATAATTTAATTAAATAATTGTGTAACAAGTTAAAATGCTTTACAACTTACCTTTGGATTTTAAATTATCAACTAATTTTAAAAAACAGAAAATGAAAAAAACTATTTTTTTTACATTCTTAGTAATTTTTTCGCTAAGTGCATTTGCACTTAAGCCTGATTCAAAATCTAAATCAGAGAACCCTGCCATTCCTGACAAAACGGAAAATAAAATGTCTGAAGAAGAGATGGCCCGTTTAACCAAGCGTGTTGAAGAAATACGTGATATGGATAAAAAGGATCTTACCCTTAAAGAAAAGCGTGCACTGAAAAATGAACTTAAGGAAATTAAAGAAAATGTGAAGAGTAACGGTGGCTATGTTTATATCGGTGCCGGCGCACTTATTATTATTGTCATCCTCCTGATAATCCTTCTGGTTTGATTAATAGTATTTTTTAATTGCCCGGGATAATTAGTTACTATATTAAGATGTCGACTAAATAGGGAAGTAAAATATTTCAAGGTTAGGATAGGTAAGGTTAATTTTTTTGGGTTAAAAAGAGGAGGGTTGATAAACAAGCAATTCTCCTCTTTTTTCTTATTATGATTATATATTTTGTTTGAATTTTCATGGCATTTGATTTTATAATAATGTGTGAATTATGTAACTAATTATCAGAATTATGTAACAGCTATTTTATGAGTATAATGTATTTTAGTAACGATTGATTTCAACTTTCAGTGAGAATGGCAGCCATAATATATTCCATGTCTTCTATGATGCTTCAAATCAGAAATATGAAAAGTAACCGTTGTAAAGCAATTGTTATAGAAGAACTAGTTAAGCTGGGACTCCGCTACAAATATGTTGAATTGGGAGAAGTGGAACTTAATAGGGATGCACCTATGGAAAAATTGCAATTAATTGACGCCGCACTGAAAAAATCCGGACTTGAATTGATGGGTTATAATAAAAGCCAACTTATCGAAAAAATAAAAGGATCCATTATACAATTTATTAATTCGTCGGATGAGCTGCGGAGGTCAAGCTTATCTGAATATATAAGTAAAAGGGTCAACTTCGATTACAACTACCTCAGCAATAAATTCTCCGGAAGTGAAGGAATGACCATTGAAGAATATTTAATTAATCAGAGAATTGAAGAGGTAAAGAAATTACTGGTATCAGACACATTAAGTCTCTGTAATATTGCTTATAGGTTGCATTACAGCGGTGTGGCTCATTTGTCAAATCAGTTTAAAAAGATCACCGGTTCGACTCCTTCCAAGTACAGGCAACACTATCATAATAGTTGCATTAATCCTTTATAAAGCTTAAACACTATTAAGACTGTAAATGCTGTTGAGGCAATAAGACAATGTTTTACCTGCCATCGTATTTTGCTTATCTTCCTGATGATTTTCGAACTAATTCCTGCGGGTTCATCTCAGGAATATTTTCAGCAACAGGTTAATTATAAGATTCATGTTACTCTTAATGATAAGAGCCATGAATTAAGTGCATTCGTGACAATTGAGTACATCAACAATTCTCCTGACACCCTCCGGTATTTATTTTTTCATCTCTGGCCTAATGGCTATTCAGCCAATAACACTGCATTAGCCAGGCAGTTATTCAGTTTGAAAGGAAAGGAAAGGCTGTTCAATAATCCTGATTTACAAGGCTATATTGATTCTTTGGATTTTAAAGCAGACAACCAGTCTGTTCAATGGAATCTGATGCCAGGATCACCGGATATCTGCCAGATTATACTTAACAAGCCAGTCAGACCGAGCGACACAATAAATATTACAACTCCATTCCATGTCAGGATTCCCGCAGGTGTTACTTCCCGGTTAGGACATATCGGGGAATCATATCAGATATCCCAGTGGTATCCCAAACCAGCTGTTTACGACAGGTCCGGCTGGCACCAGATGCCCTATCTCGATCAGGGTGAATTCTATTCTGAATTTGGAAGTTTTGATGTAAGTATTACTCTGCCGGCAAATTATACTGTCGGTGCAACGGGTGCCCTGCAAGATGAACTGGAAATTGAAAGACTTGACAAACTTGCTGCAGATACTAGCTGGAAAACCCCTGCAGGAGATGTGAAGGATGACTTTCCCCCATCATCAGAGCAAGTGAAAACCTTGCGGTTTACCGGGGCTCAGATACACGATTTTGCATGGTTTGCTGATAAACGATTCCATGTATTGAAAGGAAAAGTGACGCTTCCTGACTCCGGCAGGGAGGTAACCACCTGGGTAATGTTCACAAATCAGCAGGCCGGGCTTTGGAAAGATGCCCTGAAATATGTGAATAATGCTTTATGGTACTTTTCAAAATGGATTGGCGATTATCCGTATGGTAGTTTCACTGCTGTTCAAAGCGCCCTAACGGCCGGATCAGGGATGGAATACCCGGGCATTACTGTTATTGGCCTTGCTGATAATGCTTACTCCCTGGATGACGTTATTACTCATGAAATATGTCATAGCTGGTTCTACAGTGCTCTTGGATCCGATGAGCGACGATACCCGTTTATGGACGAAGGTATCGCCAGCGCGTATGAACTGCGATATATGAACGAAAAGTATCCCGGGAAGAAGCTTTGGGAGATCTACTTTAAAAACAGGAAACTGCCAGAATTCCTTCAGATAGACAAAATGCCTGCATCACGAATACAGGAACTCGAATGGCTTTTTCATGCCCGTATGAATCTCGAACAGCCAATTAATATGCCGGCAACAGATTATAGTGCTATAAACTATGAACTGATAATTTATGATAAAGCAGCCATGGGTTTCAACTATCTGAGAGTTTATCTGGGAGATTCGATTTTTGATTCGGTAATGCATGAATACTACCGCAATTGGAAATCAAAACATCCTCAACCTGATGATCTCTGCGATTTATTTGAATCCCAGACAGGTAAAGATTTAACATGGTTTTTTAGCGATTTCATTGGAACAATAAAACGGATTGACTATAAAGTGGTTCGATTTGAGAGCCAGAAGCTGCTCATAAAAAACAAAGGTGAGCTGGCATCGCCATTAGTCATCTCCGGAATGAAAGGTGATTCAATCTGTTTTGAGAAGTGGTCAGAAGGTTTTGTGGGGCAGCGATGGATCGATATCCCCCCAGGTAATTATTCTGAAATAAAAATCGATCCAAGGCATATTGTCCCCGAATTATACAGACTCAATAATAACATCCGTGAATCAGGTATTTTCCGTAAGGCTGATCCCATAAGGCTCCAGCTCATATATACAATTGACGATCCTGACAAACGGTCTCTGATTTATATTCCTGTGATTAACTGGACAAGAGAAAATGGTTTTATGATTGGTTTGACTTTACACAATGGAATGCTTTTATCCAAACCGATGGAATATTTTCTTATGCCTTTCTATTCATTTAAGGATCCCAGCCTGGCCGGATATGGGCGAATTTCATTCAACATCACACCCTATGATAACTTTATCAGGATTGCGACTATCACACTTGAAGGAACCCAATTCGGAGCCCCGGGTAATCAAAACTATCATAAAGTAAATGCCGGACTTGACCTCTATTTCAGGAACAAAAAAGCAGATAATTCATTATTGCAGAAGGTATATGGTAAGTATACCGGAGCATCGGACCTTTTTAAAATTAACCATTCTGAGAAGGCAGGTATGAGTTCATATCTGCAGTTTGGATATGTGCTGGAGAATGAGGGACTGGTAAATCCTTTCAACCTGACAACAGCCTTTGAATCTGGTAAGTCTTACCAAAAAATGTCTGTGGAGATGAATTACAAATTCTCTTATTATGGAAAGGATCAAGGTCTGGACATAAGGCTGTTTGCAGGGACAATGCTAAATAACAATTTAAAGGTTCCTTTTTATGCTCTTTCTGCAGGAGGAAGGAGTGGACGTGATCTATATCTTTACCAGGGTGCATATCCTGGTCGTTTCGATGTTTTTCCGAAAACTTTCTGGTCAAGACAGATAACCTTATTGGAAGGTGGTCTGATATCAACTGTTAACGATAGCCTTGGATATAGTCAGTGGCTTATTTCTGTTTCCTTCACAAGTAATCTTCCAGGGAAGGCAGGCAGGATTCCGGTAAAACCCTTTGTTACCATTTTATTGAATGATCATGGGCGGCCTGACCTGAATCATAATTCATCATTTTACTATGAGGCAGGGCTGAAGGCAGGAATATGGAATTTTTTCGAGATTTATGTTCCATTTTTTGTTTCGGGAAAAATCGGATCAGCCAGAGGATTAATCAAAGAGAGGATACGATTTGTTTTAAACCTGGATTCATTTAATAAGATTAAACTAAAAGCCATATAGCAAACTGAAATCCTGCATAAGTTCATAAGCCTTGTGTTATGGCCGAATTTAGCCGGTTCGTTTATAATTAGCATATTTAGCTTAATAACAAGCAGGGAAATGCATCAAATCCCTTGCACAAAAGGGAGGTTTTTTACATCGATGGAAAAGAAAGTACAGATTATACTTTTGAAGCTGCCAACATTCCAATACGCGAACAACTGGCAGATATTTTCAGGGACACCGATGTTGCTGAATTATTGAATAATTTTGGCATAGCCTGATCTCCAATATAGTTTTTCGAAGTTCATACCTGGTCCTGCCGGGCATGTTATTTTCATAACCATTTGAAGAGAATTCAATTATTTAACTGGTCGATTCTTAAACAGGATAATCCTGACAAGTATAATAAGTCCGGCTAGTAAAAGTATCAGATGAACTGTTGAGTGTACGTTGAATCCAAAAAAAACAATGCCCCAGATTACTACCAGTAAACCCGCTATGATATAAAGCA
>CAYZEZ010000154.1:0-10762 GCA_964477295.1 uncultured Bacteroides sp.
AATTCCCGAAGTGGCTGAAAAACCTAATATACTGTTCGCCATTGCAGATGACATGAGCTGGATCCATACCAGCTTTACAGGATACAAAGAAATCAGCACTCCTAATATTGATTATATTGCCAGGAACGGCGTATGGTTTAATAATGCCTATTGTTCGGCTCCCAGTTGTACAGCATCAAGAGGCTCAATTTTAACGGGAAGGAATGGATGGGAACTGGAAGAGGGTGCCTGTCTCTGGAGTGTATTGCCTTCCGGGTTCATAACATATACCGAACTGCTTGAGGAAGCCGGATACCATGTTGGTTATACCGGAAAAGGATGGGGACCGGGTGACTGGCGGGATATCGGCAGGGAGAGGAATCCTGCCGGGGAAGCTTATAACCGGAAAACAAAAGTGCCGTATGAGTCCTTTGCAGACAGGAATCCCATGAGTGATATTGATTATGCTGCCAACTTTGATGAATTCCTGATGGACAAGCCTGCAGGTCAGCCTTTTTGCTTCTGGTTCGGATGTTTTGAGCCGCACCGGGATTACATGCAAGGCATCGGCCAGGTTCTGGGAAAAGATCCTGGGAATGTGGAAGTCCCCGGATTTCTGCCAGATGTTCCAGAGGTAAGAAGTGATATCCTGGATTATTTGGTTGAAGTTGAATGGTACGATACACAGCTGGGCAGAATGATTGATATTTTACGGCGCAACGGAGAGATTGATAATACTATCATCGTGGTTACCTCGGATAATGGAATGCCCTTCCCCAGGGCTAAAGCCAACCTTTATGAGTATGGCACCCGCATGCCACTGGCCGTCTTCTATAAGAAAATGATCCCGGGTGGCAGGACAGTGGATGACATGGTCAGCCTCACCGACCTTGCACCTACATTTCTTGAGATGGCAGGACTGCCCATTCCCGGGGAAATGTCGGGAAGCAGCCTTGTGGAGATATTGAATTCGAATCTTTCGGGACATATCGATCCTGAAAGGAACAGGGTGTTTACTTACCGTGAACGACACGCCTGGGTATGTGAAGATGGAGATATCTACCCTATGCGGGCCATGCGAAAGAATAATTACCTGTTGATCTGGAACCAGAAACCCGATATGGATCCTGCCGGTGACAGGGACCCGCAATATAATTTTAATTGTTATCCATACGGAGATGTGGATAATTCCCCATCAAAAGATTTCCTGTTATCGCTACAGAAGAATGAGAATATGCACTTGTATTATAATCTTGCCTGGGGGAAGAGACCCGAATATGAATTGTTCAATCTGGAAGATGACCCATTTCAAATCAAGAACCTGGCAGGTGATGACGAGCATGAGGAATTATTGGCAAGCATGAAAATGGAGCTTCAAGCCTATCTTCTGAGCAGAAACGACCTGAGAATGTCAGGTGAAGAAGCTGTATATCAAAATGCACCCTATTATGCCATGAAAGGATTAGCATCCGGTGGATTGTTCCTGAAAAAATGGGAATCATTAGATGCAGAGCAAAAAAAACAGGCTGTGGGGAGGGAGAAGAAGATACTGGAAGAAAATCTTGCAGGACTTAAAAAATTAGGATGGTCTTTAGATTAAAGATCAATTACCGTCTGCTTCTGCTGACAGATTGGGGTGTGAAAACATTAATAATTAAAAGTATGAAATATAGAAACGCGATCATTTTCCCGATAATAATTTTGCTGCTTGCTGCATGCAGTAAAGAAGAAAAGATATATGAACGGGGTGATATTATCAGCAGTAGCCCCATAACTGAATATTCAACTCAGCAGATATCCCAGTTGGTAGCCTCACGTAAATTCAATAATCCATTTACTCTTGAGCATCCGGTAAAAGCAATGAAGATAATTTACCAGACTATTGATCCGGAGGGAAATGAAGCAAGCGCTTCGGGGGCCATATATTATCCATTGGCTGATGATGTATTTCCGACGGTGAGTTTTCATCATGGCACCGAGACAGCCAGGAACTTTGTCGCGTCGGTTGGTCCCGGTAATTCTGAAGCAGGCGTGGTTGGCATGGTAATGGCTTCTATGGGGTACGTTTTTATCACGGCCGATTATCATGGACTTGGAGATTCCGATGTGTATTATACCTACCTGATGGCCCAGGCAACAGCCACGACGGTCATCGATATGCTCAGGGCTGCAGGCACCTATTGCCAGAATAACGGCATCCGCCGGAATGATAAATTATTTCTTATGGGTTATTCCATGGGAGGTTATGTGACGATGGCCACACACCGTGAAATTGACCGGAATTATGGAGAAGAATTCACAGTCACAGCCTCTGCTCCTATGGCAGGATCATATGTACTTAAAGAGACCTTTGATTCAATTCTTTCACACCAGACTTATTCACGGCCTGTTCTGATCTCTTATGTGCTGGCCTCATATAATTATAATTACCACTGGAACAGGATCAATGAATTTTTCAATGAACCGTATGGCGATAGGATATATGATCTCTTTGACGGGACGAACTGGCTGGATGTAATAAATAACCAGTTGCCAACCACCATTTCCGACTTGCTGATGCCAGGGTTTATTAGCGATTATCTTGCGGGAAATGAACATGAAATGTCCCGGGCCATTGCCCTAAATGAGTTGCTTGACTGGATCCCGGTGGCACCGGTAAGGCTGATTCATGGCGACGCTGACCAGACCGTCCCGTATTTTAATTCAACCTGGGCATTGGAATATTTCCAATCGAATGGCAAAACCAATGTTGACCTGATAACTGTGGAAGGGGAAGGTCATATCGGGGCAGCGGACGATGCTGTAATCATAGCCATTCAGTGGTTTGAGGGAATGAAAAGTCCATGATACTATTTTTATTAATATCACAAAAGGAAATGAAAATATTGTCATGGTAAGTTACACGAGGCCAATTAATTAAATCAAGTTGCTAGATAGCGGGTACTATTTGCTAGCTATAACATTAATATTCAATGACTTAATTGTTTTGCAGTTTTAAAATAGGTGTCATTGACTAAATCATATGTGGCTGTTATTCAGACACCTGGTAACTTGCAATTCGCAACTAGCAAATGAGGTTAATTAAACAAAATGTTTTCTCGTGAAAAAACAGTTATTTGCTCCGGCTATTCAAATCCAATCTTAACAAATTTATATTTCCTGTATTTCAATGCCGGGATTATCATTTCGTGATTTTTCATGTCGTAGAAATAATAGGGTGCCGGGATCAACATTTTTCTTTTGTCACGGATATAAATCGTTTCCTCTCCAACCTCACCAATCTCTCCCAATGTAATATGCATCAAATACGATTTATTGTTATACTGGAAATTCTTTAACGGCTGTTCTTGTGACCAATCCATATTTTTCAGGTGGTCGTTGAAAATGATCTCAACCTTATTCCTGTCATGGGGAGCAAGAAAGGCATATGAGGAATAATTGGGATAACTTTTAAGATCATGGTTCTGGCTTTTGATGATCGTTCTTTCCCAGGAGATATCGCCTTCAGGGGTTAAACATATGGCAATAAGATTCTTATGAGTGTCGAAAGTTTGTTCGTACACCTGTTCAGCCACGAGGATCATATTACCGTTTTTTCTCAGTGCCATGTGATCAAGGTTAAAACTGTAGAGATATTTTGGTTCTTTACCCTGGTTCTGTTTCATATTCTCTCCTATGAAATAGGGAGCGAATTCATGAAATTTCAAATGTTTCTTTTCCTTGGTTTCATGGTCAATAGCCAAATAAAACACACCGTCAACAGTATAATCATTAATGCTTGGAGAATAAAATCCAGCTACTACCAGATCATTATTCACTCCCGGTTCAATGCATATACCTCTTATGTATTTTTCTGAAATATCTACCTTGTAGGTTCTAACTGATTGTCCTGTATCGGTGCAAGCAATGATCGAGTAGCTGTTTTTTCTAGGCAACAAGTGTTCTATCAGGGCGGGGTCGAAAAAGAGGGAGATCATATAAGCATTTCCAGCATCATCGACCACAAATCCAGCCTCTTTATAAATTTTTTTGTCATGTGCAATGCTCTCGCTGGCTTCCCATTCCAGTGTCATTCCCGGTCCGAAAACCATAAAGTGAACTTCTTCCGTTTTACTTCCATAGACCACAATCCGTTCTGAAACGAGAAGCTTTTGTTCAAGCCTGGAAAGTTCTACCTGGAAATGCGCTAACCACCCTCCCATATTAAAAACTTCAATGATTCTTCTTTTGTCTTCATTTTGCTTTAGTGTTTCCTTATCGATTGTTTCCACATACAAAACCACACTTCTCAACCGCATCTCAGAGGTAAAGAGATACAGGCTATCATGAAAGTGAACTACGGCCACAAGTTCAAAGGTCCTTAATCCTTTGTTGAGATTCAGGTACTCAATTCCGGAATGCTGCATTTCCGAATCAAGCTTTTCAATGGCCCAGGAATAATCATCGGTAAGCATATAATACCCGGATTCATCGTAACCAACTATCTGCGGAATTTTTAATTTCGTGGTTAGAAACAATTCATCGCTCCATTGCATTTCAACCTGCGCCAGGCTAATCCTAACATCCAGAATAATTAAAACGCTAAAAATCAGTGTTATACAGATTGCCCTGTTGTTGAATTGAAAAATTTTCATATATATTCCTGATTGACTAAAATATGACAATTAAAGGTAACATTGATTTAACTTACCGGGACAAAACCTGGATGAATTAATTTATATTGCCCACACCCTAACCCATGCCAAACAGGAACGGGGTAGGATGAACCCAGGAACCACTATTCCAGCTTCCGTATCCTCACGTCAATATCCTTTTCCCCGGCCAGTAATTTCACCAGTTGATCGGTATCCGTATCACCGTAATGATAAGGATACAGGATGGATGGCCTGAAAGCCAGGGCGGCATCGGCAACCATTTCAGGTGTCATGGTATACGGCAGATTCATTGGGAGGAAAGCTACATCAATATCCTTCAGGGCTTTAATCTCGGGGATATTTTCCGTATCTCCGGCAACCAGCACCCTGGTATCTCCGAAAGTTAACACATACCCGTTACCTTCTCCTTTCGGATGATAAGGGGTTCCATTATCTCGTTTATGTTCAATGTTATATGCAGGGATTGCTTCAACAGGAATGTTTTTAACCGTTTTCTTATCACCATTTTTCATGACCACTGCCTGATCAAAAGACTCAAGGTTTTCAAGGCATACAGGAGTCATTATGACCGGACAATCGGCCTTAAGGATATGATTGATAGCGGTTATATCAAGATGATCCCCATGCTGATGGGTTATCAGGATAAGATCTGCATCAGGCATGTCCTGGTATTTTGCTTCCCTCATAGTGGGATCAATATGGATGACCATACCGTTAAATTCGAACATAAGTGAACCATGACCTACAAATGTGATCGTCAGGTCCCCTGCAGAAGTTTTAATTACATCCTTCTCGTATTTTTGTGATAATGAGAAGATTGAGGATAAAAAGCTTATTAATACCATAGCTGTCAGAGTTTTCATGTTCAAGATTTTAAGTTTTTTTCAAGTTACTATTTTTTTTTGTACGTATAATTGCAAAAAAAAAATGAATGCAGGAACGTCATAAAAACAGGGAGCAATACTTTAAGGAACAATCCTATACGACCCAAAAACATGTAATTCCCCTGATTAAGGAGGTCATACCCCTGGATCCCGGTACCAGGATCCTTGAGATTGGTTGCGGTGAGGGAGGCAACCTGGCGCCTTTTCTTGATCTGGGCTGTAAAATAGTGGGAGTGGATATGACCCCAAGCAAAATAGATAATGCTCATAAATTCTATGATGATCACCTTCAAAAAGAAAACATTGAGTTTATCCTGGCCGATATTTATGATGTGAACGGGCTTGGCCAGTTTGACCTGGTCTATACACGGGATGTCCTTGAACATATTCATGACCAGGAGAGGTTTATGGCCTATGTCATGAAATTTTTGAAGCCGGATGGTAAATTCTTCCTGGGTTTTCCTCCATGGCAAAATCCATTTGGAGGCCACCAGCAAATGTGTAACAGCAAATTTCTCTCCAGGCTGCCTTATTTTCACCTTTTGCCCAGGCCAGTCTACAGGTTTGTATTGAAAGCATTCAGAGAAAATCCCAACGAGATAAAAAACTTACTTGAAATAAAAGACACAAGGATTAACATCGAAAGATTTGAAAGGATTTTGAGAAGAAACGGTTATAAGACCGACAGGCGTAATTTCTATTTTATAAATCCCAATTACGAGGTGAAATTTAACATGAAGCCCAGGAAGCTGTCTAAATTGATATCTTCTGTTCCATGGATTCGAAATTTTTTCATTACTACGAACTATTATATCGTATCTATAAAGGAAAACCCATCTGTCTGAAACACGTTCATTATGACTAACTGAATATTACTATATAGATGATGTCAGTTCATTATGAATCGCAGTTTCCGGGTTCGGTGCTTCGGGATGACTGTTCCGTATTAATTTACCAATTTTTACAAAGCCCTTGCAGCAGATGGCAGGTGATCACTGCTCTTTCTTCTCCTTCTTGGAAAATGCCCTTACCAGGCCGCTTCGCTGGAGGGCATCTGAGGCTTCTTCTACCTCGATAATTGTTTTATTCAATTGGTGGAGTGTTATATCCAGGCTGTCGGCAAAAACGGAATCAACCAGTAATTTATTTATGGTTCCCTTACCGTAATTGATCTTGTTGGTGATCTCGATCATCCCTGCCGTCAATTCTTCAAGGTTTTGCGACGATTTGTTAAGGCTTTTACTGGCAATATAAATATTATGGGTCAGGGTGGTATCGGTAAACAGGCTTCCAAATACTCCCTCCCCCCGGTTAATTTTATCTGTGATATCTTCAAGATTGTGTGATATTTCAACCACGGCTAAGCTGGCCGAATCCAGGTTTTTTGAATACAATGTATCGGCAAACAACCGTCCGATCAATCCTTCCCCCCTGTTTACCCGGTTTGAAATTTCTTTCAGGTTTTCACTCGATTGGCTCAGGTTGTAGGCAAAGGTAGTATCGGTAAATATTTTCCCGAAGATCCCTTCTCCCCTGTTCATTTTATCAGTGATATCAATAAGGTTATATGATACTGCAGAAATTCGTTCACTTGACACTTTAATTTCCCGCAAAATATCATCAATTTCGACCGGTTCAATGGTGGCCAGCACATCGCCCTTTTCTATCGATTCCTCATCGGGGCTTCCTGGTAACAACACGATAATCTTGCTCCCCATTAATCCTTCCGAAGCAATAGTAGCGATTGTATTCTTTTTGATAAAGGAAGTAACCTTATCCTGGATTGCCATCTCTACCATAACAGCTGAATCGGAAAGGATCAACGTTTTGGTAACCGTACCAACATCAATTCCGGTGAACCGAACATTGGCTCCCACCTTCAACCCTTTAACATCCTGGAAAAGGGCAGTTACTTTGACATTTATCTGGAAGAAGTTTTTACTGCTTCCGATAATATAAATAGCCACTATAAATATTGTGATGCCAGCGGCGATATAGATGCCCAGCCGGACGGTATTTCTTCTTGACTTTTTCATTTCAGCCCATTTTTTAGAGTGTGATTGAAGCTCCTCACTCCCGGGTGCTCCCCAAGCCATCGGGTCACAGCGGTGCGGGGAATCTGCAATCCTTTATTATTATTTATTATGTGCCCGCTAACCCGTCCCAAGTACCCGGGGGGAATGCGCTAGCAAGATTCAATTAAGAAAAATAATTTCTCACTGTTTTATCCTCATGTTTTAATAGCTCCTGATATGTGCCCCTGGCAAGGACCTGTCCGGCATGAAGGACAATGATCCTGTCGGAAACCAGGCGTGCACATTTCATATCGTGTGTAACCACAATGGATGTGGTATCATATGTTTCCTGGATTTTAATGATTAGTTCATCAATATCCCGGGCAGTGTAGGGATCAAGTCCTGTTGTCGGTTCGTCGTACAGGATAATCTCAGGTTTTAATATCAGGGTTCTGGCCAGTCCGCCGCGCTTACGCATTCCTCCCGAAAGTTCTGACGGCATCTTATCCATCGCATCTTCCAGCCCTACGCTTTTTAATGCTTCTGCTGCCCGTTCTTCCATTTCTGATTCCTTACTACGCGACTGGTTTCTTTTCAAAGGGAACATCACATTTTCAATCAGTGACATGGAATCATACAGAGCCCCTTCCTGGAAAAGATATCCAACCCTGACCCTGAGCATGTTCAGTTCATCCTCTTCGAGCGATAATACATCATTGTCCAGCACATTGATACTTCCCGAATCAGGAAGGATGAGCCTTACGAGACATTTTATGGTGACGGATTTACCTGTTCCCGACCTGCCGAGGATGACCAGTGTTTCTCCCCTGTTCAGGACAAATGATACTCCTTTCAGGACCTGCATCTCCTGGAAAGATTTATGGAGGTTCATCACCTGGATGATCTGTTCGTTATTTTGGGTATTGCCTGTCATACAATGATTTCAGTTATCTGGACAGCAATCAGGTCAAGAACAAAAATGACTACGGAGGAAATCACAACAGAAGCATTGGATGCCCTGCCCACTCCCTGGGTTCCACCGCTGGCATTATATCCTTTATAGCAGCCTATAAGGCCGATTGCATAGCCAAAAAAGAAGGTCTTAATTGTAGCCGGAATGATGTCGATATAAGTGATATCCTGAAAAGATTGAATAAAAAACAATCTCACGGAAACAGCTCCCTGGATGTTGATTCCGGCAAGGGAACCCAATAATCCAATTGCGTCAGCATAGATCACCAGCAATGGCACCATTAAAGTAGTGGCCAGTACCCGTGTTGAGACCAGGAATTTCATTGGATTGGTTCCGGATACCTCCATAGCATCGATCTGCTCGGTTACCCGCATTGATCCAAGTTCAGCACCAATCCCTGATCCTACTTTTCCGGCAAAGATAAGAGCCGTGATAACCGGTCCTATCTCCCTGAGTATGGAGACAAATATCAATCCCGGCAGTTCTGCCTCGGCACCCAGTTGTTCCAGCATCGGCCAGGTCTGCAGTGTAAGTACCAGTCCCATAATAAAGGCGGTGATACTTATCAGGGGAAGTGTTTTATAGCCGATCAGATAGCACTGCCTTACAATTTCCTCTCCTTCAAAAGGTCTGTGGAACATATATTTCAGTGCTTTCATGGCAAACCGGAAACTGTCTGCCAGTTCAAAAAAGAACAACTGCAGGTTATTGGATAGGCCTGTATTTATATCTTCCTGATCCATACTAATTAACTCAAGTTGCCAGGCACTGGGTGCTTGTTACGGAGTAAAGTATTAATAGTCAATAACATAAATTAAGATAGTAATTAAATTCGTATCATTTACTAATTCATATATGACTGTTATTCAGACACCTGGCAACCAGTAACTCGTAACTAGCAACTTAAATTAATTAATGATGCCTCTAAGCCCTTTAACCAATCCTCACCCCCCCGGATCACCGATTACTGTAAACTGCTCACCAATAAAGTAAATTTACGGAAATTCTGTTGGAAGAGACTGGAAATTTCGACGGATCTGTTGAGATTATCGGCAAAAAGGCTTATTATATCTGTGAAACGAGCAGGATTTTTAAAAATAATAAATATCAAATGAGTAGAATTAAAAATCATGTAAGAGCGAAGCGGTTGTCCCGAGTACTCGGGATTCTCAGATTTTTAATTATTTTATTTTCAGGTAATTAAAGGATTTTGACGAATGAAAGAAAGTGTAAATACAATTAAACTGAAATTGATTTTTCTTAAGGTATAGATTATTTGATAAATAGAATTCGATTAGGTTAATATATCAGTATATGAATTGTTTATTTAAATGTCGAATGATCCTGTTGATGTTAATAATCCTATGAAAACATATTACAACATGAGTGATAGCGTAATTCAGTGCCAAACCGGTATCGGCGCATAGGGATGGGGTTATGGTGCTACATTAAGCGCTGGCCTGACCATAAAACCGGAAAGCGATACCGTCTTTACTATGGATGTTTACTCTGAATTCTCTGGCACTGTACTTCTTAAGATCGAAAACAGAGCCAATAATCAAATATTTATTGAAAATCCACAGGAGTATACAATACCCGGAGAATGGGCTACATTAAGATTTGCATTTGATACTGCATCAGTGGATTTATATGAGGCAATGGTAATCTTCTTCGATTTTGGTGGAAAAACTGCAGGGAATGCCTGGTACTATGATAATATCCAGGGACCACCCATGGATAAAGAAGATTGGGGGGTTACTGTAAATCTTTCGGTTGTTGATGAAATGGGTATAAGTGATTTATTCGCCGATATCTGGATTAATCCGGGTGAAGATTATAATGATGATGATCCGAACACCTGTCTGATTAACATGGAATTAACCGATGAAGATGCTGATCCGATATGGACAGCCTCTTCTTATTAAATGTAAGCAGCAGCATAATGATTAAAATTCCGTTCAGAATTTTGACACATATAACTTTACTATATTCTTATATTCTTCAATCAGATTTTTGTGTATATGCGCTCCCAGGTGATAGTTTTCCATATTCAAAATATCCTGGAATTTCTCAAGTGCTTTATCCGGTTTTCCTAATCCCAGGTTTCCAAGCCCGATCATATAGTTACAGTGTATGGTGTTTTTCTTTCTCAGGTCAGCATCCCAGATAAGAAGGCCGGGGAGGGACATGGCAAAATAATCATACCCAACATCATCAGGCATATGAGTATACCCATAATCGAGTATCATATTAAAA
>CAYZEZ010000154.1:10772-11621 GCA_964477295.1 uncultured Bacteroides sp.
TTCCGGTCAAGCATAATCAATGCCAGGCCCTGGTAAAAGATCTTGTCAGGAGGCTGGTCGTAATAGAACATTACTGGAGCAGGTTCATTGTGTCCTTCGGATGCCTTTTCCCAGTATAAATTAGCCATTTTGATATCTCCGAGACCCTGAAATGCCATGCCAAACCAGTAATTAATATCGTTCTCCTGTGCCCCGTGTAGTTTTCCCTCACCCAGATTATAAGGGTATTTTTCGGTTGCCTGGAGATGTTCAATGGCCAGGTCAAATTTTTTAGCCAGAATAGCCTGTTTAGCCAATTCAACATGACACAGAAGATATTGTCCGGGTACTTTGCCTTCTCCACCTTCCATTGGATGGAAATTTCTCTCCATGATCAGATCCAGTGCTTTCTTATGTTCAGAGGATAGGTTCAGAAGCATAACCTGTTCCAGGTACAGGTCATCTCTCTGATCTACCTGGTCGGGATGTTTTGCCAGAAATTTAAGGCGTTCATTAACAGGATGATTTATTCGTTTATATAACTGGTCAAGTTCAAAAAGGATCCTGGCATCGGTCTGATCAAGGTCAAAGGCTTTTTCTATTTGTTTCAGAGCTTTTTCTGATTCAGTCGTTTTATTAAACAGGGCCAGTGAAAGGTTTCTGCGAACGGTGGGGAATTCACCATTCATTTCGATTGATTTTTCCCAGCAGGCAATTGCCTCATTAATTTGCCGGTTTGCGTACCAGAAATTGCCAAGATAGTAATGACATTTGGAATCATCAGGATTCAGTAAAGCGGCCTTTTCTAATACAGGTACTGACTCGATCCTGTTTGGAAAGCAATAATCAGGATTTTGACCGGATGCTTTT
>CAYZEZ010000155.1:0-11544 GCA_964477295.1 uncultured Bacteroides sp.
GAGATCTGGGCAATCCCGTATTCTTCAATGAACCACCCAATCGCTTTTACCGATTTGAGAGATCCCGGAATATTCACCGGATTCCCCTTTTCATCCTTTACTATTTCACCGGTGATCGGATCGCCAATTCTCTTTACCCGTCCTTTTTCACGGATATCAAAAGCAATGGCATTGGCACGGCGTATAGAGGTGGTATTGAGGTTAATGTTATAGGCTACTAAAAAATCCCTTGCACCGACAGCGGTTGCTCCAGCTTTTCTATTGAAAGTAACCGGGCCGAAATCTGGTTTCCAATCCGGATCAACTAATTTTTCCTTCAATCCTTCATACTCGCCCGACCTGCAATTGGCAAGATTCCTTCGAACCTCTGTAAAGGCGGCACTCTCGTAACAGTAGACTGGTATGTTGAGTTCGTTGCCGATTCTCTCAGCCAGCTTCCTGGCATATTCAACCACCTCGTCCATTGAGATATTCGACACGGGCACCAGCGGACAAACGTCAGTCGCCCCAAACCTTGGGTGGGCTCCTTTATGTTTGCTCATATCTATCAGTTCAGAGGCCTTCTTTACTGCACGGAATGCAGCTTCTGCAACTGCATCCGGGGCACCCACGAAGGTTACTACTGTCCGGTTGGTTGCTTTGCCCGGATCCACATCCAGAAGCTTTACCCCCTCAACGGATTCAATTTCATCAGTTATCTGCTTAATAGTAGTAAGGTCGTTCCCTTCGCTGAAATTGGGAACGCACTCGATGATCTTGTTCATACAAATATTAAATAAAACTTCCTTTGAATATCACGGTCTCTATGAGGTTGGTCCCATAGGCGTACGGCAGGTAAGCATAGCCAGGTATCTCCTTGGTAACAATAACATTGGCCTCTTTGCCACGGCAGATACTTCCATGTGTTTTTTCCAATCCCATTGCATAAGCGCCATTGATTGTGGTGGCATTGATAACTTCTTCCGGTAACATCTTCTGCATAATGCAACCGAGTGACATGATGAACTTCATATTGCCTGAGGGAGAACTTCCGGGATTATAATCGGATGCCAGGGCCACGGGCAATCCTGCATCAATGATCCTCCTGGCCGGGGCATAATCCATTCCCAAAAAAAATGAGCTGCCGGGCAGTATCGTAGGCATGGTATTGGAATCCAGCAAGGCTTTTATTTCATCCTCTCCTGCGTATTCAAGGTGATCGACGGAAAGTGCATTATACTTCACACCTATTTGAATGCCTCCAGAGTAATCCAGTTCATTTGCATGTATCTTTGGTTTTAATCCATGCTTGATTCCTGCTTCAAGGATGCGCTCTGTCTGCTGAATCGTATAGAATCCACGGTCACAAAATACATCGATAAATTCTGCCAGATTTTCTTTTGCCACGGCAGGGATCATTTCCCTGACTATGACATCGACATATTTATCAGGATCATTTTTATATCCTTCAGGAACGGCGTGAGCCCCCAGAAAGGTCGCTTTTATCTCAACGATGCACTGGTTCTTTAATTGCTCTATTACCCGGAGTATTTTCATCTCATTTTCAACATCCAATCCATATCCGCTTTTGATCTCAACAGCACCGGTACCATGCTGTTTCACCACCTCGTTCAATCTTTTTAATGATTGCTCATACAACTTATCTTCAGGTGTATCCTTCAATAATTTGGAAGAGTTTAATATCCCCCCTCCCTTTTTGGCAATCTCTTTATACGATAACCCCCTGATCCGGTCGACAAACTCTGATTCCCTGGAACCGGCGTAAACCAGGTGCGAGTGTGAATCACAAAAAGAGGGCATCACAAGCTTTCCCGATACATCCATTATAAAAAGATCGGGAAGGATATCAAATATGGCTCCCTGGTCGAGAGTGCGCATGCTTCCAAAATCTTCAATGAAACCTTCTTTTAAAAGTAACCAGGCGTTCTCAATGAGCTGCAATTCAGACATCTCTTTTCCTGCAACCCATTTAGCAGGTTGTTCCTCCACCTGGAGTAATTGGCTGATATTGGTAATGAGAATGTTCATGTGAAATAAATCTACTTCAAAAATAAAAAGTCTATGCAATAATGACTAATATTTTTTAATAATGGTTGCTAAAGTTATTTAAGGATAAGGGCAATTAATACTCCAAGGTAGTTCCCTAAAGCATATCCGATTATCCCAACCACCAGTCCTGGTATAATTATTTCCTTATTTTTCAGGGCACCTGCCACTACCGGCACAAAAGGCGGCGACATACTAAGGGCTGTTGAGATTATCATAAAATTATCAACATCCACATTAAAAATCTTTGATAACAGTGCATGCAGCAACAGGGCGCCGGGAACGGCAATAACAATAAATACAAGTATGGGCCACGATTCGAGATTGAAACTGCGAATATCTGCCATGGATGCCACTACCACACAAAATACCAGGATCAGGTACATGCCACTCTGGAATGATTTTTTGATCCTGTTAATAGCAGGGACAAGGGATGCAATGATTCCCAGTGTTGTAATGCTAAGGATTATTATGGTCATTTCGATCGACTCCTTTTCCTTTACCGGGACAATAAATGTAATTAGCTTTGACAATCCAAATCCAACTGCTATGATCACAACCGCCATTCCGATGGCAATTAATAACCTGGGGAAAACTGCCCGGGAAAAAATGCCTTTGTAGGATTCATAATCATCCTCGTATGTTTCGGTGGCACTGTTCATTTTGTCTTTATCGAGGGATTTGTAAGGCCGCATAAAGGTCAGAAAAAACCGTTGTGCCACTGTTATCATGAATAACAACACCAGGGCACCAACTACCAGATCATAGGTATGGGTAACTAGGTAAATACCCGGATCCACATCGAGTGCCATACGAATTGCAGCCAGGTTGGGAGTCCCGCCCGAGTAACATCCAACCAGCATGCCGGATACCTTCCAGGCCTCAGGGATTATGTCCTTAAATAAAAAGAAACCAATGAAAATGGTGATAATGACTGAGATGAGTCCGAGGGCCAGGCTGAGGAAGGTTTTTCCGGCCATTTTCATCCACGATTTCACGTCGAGTGAAAAAAGCAGCAATGGGATAGCTAACAAGATGGTCGCAGCATTCACCCCATCCTGGTATTGTTCAAAATTGTCCGGAAGCTGGAACGCATTCCCGAAAATCAATCCTACTATATAACAAATAACCACAAGGCCGATCTTTTTAACGATAGCATAGCGCTGGGCGAGATAGATTACCAATACGGGAAAAAGGATGTAGAACAGAATCAGGGCGATTGTTAGCATGATTCAGGTTACATAATTGACCCTGTAAATATAATTAAAAATCCAAGATGGTGTGAGGGGGGGAGGATCTCAGAATATCGATTAACGATTTTTGATTTATGAAGTGAAAGAAACAAGAACATCAAAAATCAGATATCGTTAATCATTAATCGTAAATCAAGGTTTCGCCCCGCCTAGTCGCATTCTTCGAAGCTTTTTGTATACTGGGAGATGGCGCGCTGGCTCATTGCCATACTGGAAAATCCGCCATCGTGAAAAAGGTTCTGCATGGTTACTTTTTTCGTAAGGTCTGAGAAAAGGGTAATGCAATAATCGGCACAATCATCGGCAGAGGCGTTACCGAGCGGGGACATCCTTTCTGTAAAATCAAATAGTGTGTCGATGCCTTTGATACCGCTCCCGGCAGTTGTTTTTGTCGGAGATTGGGAAACAGTATTTACTCTTATCTTTTTATCCCTTCCATAGATATATCCGAAACTGCGGGCAATAGATTCCAGGAGGGCTTTTGCATCGCCCATGTCATTGTAACCGACCAGCGTTCGCTGTGCTGCAATATATGACAATGCCACTACCGAACCCCACTCTCTGATAGCATCGTGTCTACGGGAATGCAATAAAAGCTTGTGGAAAGATAAGGCTGAAATATCCAATGTACTCTGGAAGTATTTATAATTCAAATCATCATAAGGCAATCCCTTCCTGACATTGGGAGACATACCGACTGAATGCAGTATAAAATCAACCTTACCACCAAATATTTCCATGGACCTGAGCAACACCTGTTCAAGGTCCTCTTCATTGGTCGCATCTGCAGGGATCACTTCCGATCCGGTTTTTTTTGCCAGCTCATCAATGGTTCCCATCCTTATTGCAACGGGAGTGTTGGTAAGTGTAAATACTGCTCCCTCTTCGTGTGCCCTCTCAGCAATTTTCCATGCAATCGACATATCGTTTAATGCACCGAAGATTATACCTTTTTTACCCTTTAACAGATTATAAGCCATGATTTCCCTGTTTTGATTTTACGGGACAAAGGTATGAATATTTAGAATAAATTTAAATAAGAAATTACGAAGCACCGGTTACGAGGGGGTATGGATTAGGGCAGGCAACGGATCGCAGGTTGCTCGTTCAATTGCCGTCGGCTTCAACCGACGGATGAAGGCAGCTGAACCACTCTAGTTCAGCAGTTCCTTCGCATTGGAGATGGCTGCTTCGGTAAGCTCCTCGCCGCTGAGCATCCTGGCGATCTCGAGTATGCGGTCCTCACTGTTAAGCAGCTTGATATCTGTTACAGCAGATCTTTCATCATCATACTTATATACAACATAATGCAGATCTCCTTTAGCGGCAACCTGAGGGAGGTGGGTAATGTTGATGACCTGTTTGCCTTCAGACATTGACTTCATGATAACACCCACTTTTTCGGCTATTTCCCCTGAAACCCCTGCATCCACTTCGTCAAAAATGATTGTTGGCAACTCCATTGAATTAGTAATCAGGGATTTAATGCAGAGCATCAACCTGGATAGCTCACCGCCGGAAGCGACACGAGCCAATTCCTGCAGATCAGCTTTCTTGTTAGCAGAAAATAAAAATTCTACCTGGTCTGTTCCGGTAGGAGTGAATACTGCATCATGTTCATGCCGTATGCCAAATTGTGCATTTGGAATACCCAGTTGCCGGAGCATTTCGATGATCCTCTTCTCAATAACCGGCATGGCTTTCGACCGGCTTTCCCGGAGTTTATCATCAAGCCCGGATAATTTTGTTACTGCCTCACTGATCATTCTGGTTAATTCCTCAATCTGATCATCAAAGGAGGCAATGGACGCGATCTGCTTATCTAATTCATCCCGGATTCGTAATAGTTCAGATACTTCCGAAACATTATGCTTATGCAGCAAATCATTAACCAGATCGAGCCGTTCCTGGACAAATTGTAACCGGCTGGAATCGATGTCTACATTTTCACCCCGGACCTCTGATTCGGAACCTATGTCTTTTAATTCAATATATGCTGATTCAATCCTGTCGAGTAAGTCCTTTGACCGCGGATAAAAATCAGAAATCTTATTAAACGCATCAATAACGTCAGATAACAGGCTTAATACAGACGATCCATCACCTGATAGTAAATCGGAGATCCGAAGCAGATTGAATTTGATTTCTTCGGCATGACTCAACAGGGCGGACTCTTCTTCCAGCTCAACGAGCTCATCCGGATGCAATTTGGCATCGGCAAGTTGCTGGAATTGAAAAGTGAAATAATCCAGGTCTGTCCTTGCACGGGAAGACTTTTCTTTCAGATCTTTCAGATCGGAACTCATCCTGGTATAATCCTGATAACAACCAAAGTATTCCTTCCTTATGTCCTGGTTCATTGCCACAGTGTCGACTACCATCAGCTGAAACTGTTTATTGCCCAGGTTAAGGTTTTCATGCTGGGAATGAATGTCTACCAACTTGACTCCCAGTTCTTTTAGGACCGGCAGGTTTACAGGGGTATCATTAATAAAGGCGCGGGATTTTCCTGATGTTGAAATTTCCCGCCTGATTATTGTCTGTTCATCAAAATCAATATCGTTGCCCTCGAAAAAAGATTTCAGATTAAGGCCTGTTATGTCGAAGGTTCCTTCCACATAGCACTTTTTATCTTTCATTAATAATATAGATGTGTCGGCCCTGGATCCCAGCAGCAATGACAAGGCACCAAGCAGGATGGATTTTCCGGCACCGGTTTCTCCGGTTATAATAGTAAATCCCTTCCTGAAGTCTATTTCAAGATGTTGTATAAGCGCATAGTTCTGAACATGAAGGGAAGCAAGCATGAAATTCGGAAATTATGGGCTTAAATTTAAGAAAAAGGAGGACATGATCTCAGGTTAACGATTTATGATTTATGATTTATGATTTTAAGGGGAAAATATCGGTTGCAGATCAAAAAAAGTTTCAGTCTTTAAATGGCCGCTGGCTTTCCGCCAGCGAGCGGACAGGCAGCAGAAGGATTGGGGGTGGCAGGTTGTGCAATTAATTTGCAGATAGGATCTTATCGTATTTAGGTTGATTTGACGGATCGATTTCACGGAGGATCGTGACCACCCTGTTTTTCTCCTCGGTAAAGGATTCGCTGAAAATATTTACAAATTCATCGGCTTTGGCGTCGAGGGTAATTTTCAGGTAATGCATGAATGGATCTGGCTTCTGCCGGAAAACCTTCTGCAGGTTTTCGAGTGATTTAGCTATCTCTGCCCTTGCCTCAACCACCTTGGAATCCATCAGATCAAGGCCATGCCTGTGGTACCTGTAATAGAAATCACGGATGGGAGCATATTTCTCATCCATGATATCATTGATAAGCCAGTACCTGTTTCGGTGACTGGTACTCTCATACTGTTTCCAGCCAATCTCCCTTGCGTTCTGTGCATTCTGTACAATATTATCCGCCTTCTGGAAATACGGCGTCCCGCCTTCGAAAGAAAACGAATCATAATCCAATCCCAGGATAATATATGCATAATAAGCAAGCAATGATGTCAGGCTTGACAAATATTGTGTTTCGTCAAATTCAAGTGGTTCAAACTCAACATACCTGAAATGGATATCATTATCGAGGTAATTAAACATCACAGTGTTATAATTACTGTTGTAGACAGGTCTGCGAGATTGTATCTGCAGAGTCCCCTTAAACTCATCGGCAGATATCTGTTCCTTAATATTGAATAAGAAATTACACTCAATCCTTTCATCGATACTATACACATGATTGGTCCATACATGGCTGTTCATAAACTCATACAATGCTGTCTGAAGGGTTTGGAAAACCTGTTTATTTGTTCCCTGGACCTGTTGTGAGACAACCTGGATGTTGCATTTCAGTTCCTGGCCATGGATAAATCCCGGGTTAAAAAGGATCAGGACAAATAGATATTTTTTTAACATACTTTGAAGGTTCTTGGTTCCGGGTTTAAAAGTAGTTTTCAAGCTTTTTAACGATATCTTCCGCTACCGCTGTCTTACTTTTTAACTCAAAATTCTGAATATTATTTTGTCTGTCAATGATCGTTATTTTATTTGTATCAACACCAAAACCTACCCCAGCATCCCTGATCGAATTCAATACAATGAAATCGAGGTTCTTTTTTGAAAGTTTTTTCTTTGCATTTTGCATTCCATTTTCCGACTCAAGGGCAAATCCAACAAGCACCTGGCCCTTCTTTTTCAACTTTCCAAGTTCAGCTGCGATATCTCTGGTGGATTTCAATTTAATGGCAATGTTATCCGGTTTTCTTTTTAATTTCTGATCGAAGGTTTCAACGGGGGTATAATCAGCCACAGCTGCTGTCATAATGGCAGCGTTGCATCCGGGAAATGCTTTCCTGCTCTGTTTATACATTTCTTCGGCAGAGATCACATCAATTCTTTTAACCTGCGGGTGTTCAATCTTTAGATCAACAGGACCGCTGATCAATATCACTTCAGCCTCGTGGCTGGCACATGAAGTGGCAATGGCATATCCCATTTTTCCCGAGGAGTGATTGCCAAGATATCTGACAGGATCGATCATTTCGTGGGTGGGACCGGCAGTGATCAGGATTTTTTTTCCGGACAAAGGACTATTCATTTTTTTTTTTGAGAGCCCTTATTTTCCTTCTTAAATAATTGAATGATCTTTTCAAAGATCACTTCAGGTTCCTGCATCCTGCCCTTTCCATATAATCCGCTTGCCAGTTCTCCTGATGCAGGCTCAATAATCGTATTGCCATCATTGCGAAGTATTTCGATGTTCCTTTGGGTAGAGGGATGCTGATACATATCGAGGTCCATTGCAGGAGCCAGCATAACCGGGCATTTAGCTGATAAATAGGTTGCAATCAGAAGGTTATCTGCAATCCCATTTGCCATTTTTCCCAAAGTACTTGCTGTAACGGGAGCTACGATAAACAGATCTGCCCACATGCCAAGCCCGACATGTGAATTCCATGAACCATCCTGTCCTGAAAAAAACTGAGACAAAACCGGATTACCAGACAGGGCAGACAGGGTTACAGGAGAAATAAACTCCCTGGTCATGGGAGTGATAACCACCTTCACCTCGGCGCCTTCCCTGACCAGAAGGCGAATAAGGAGCGGTGCCTTATAAGCCGCAATGCTGGCGGTGACTCCAAAGATTATTTTTTTTCCTTTAAGCATCCGTTGGGGATCATCCCGGTTGCCCTATTTCTCTTCTTCTGCTTCAGCTTCAGCTATCCTGAAATAGATTTCATCGTCAAGAAATTCCTGTAAGGCAATCAAGGTAGGTTTTGGAAGTCTTTCATAAAACTTGGAAATCTCAATTTGCTCCCTGTTCTCAAATACCTCTTCAAGGTTATCCGTATAGTAAGCAAATTCTTCCAGTTTCCTGTTAAGTTCCTGTTTGATTTCAACACTGATCTGATTTGCCCTTTTGGCAACGATCATTACTGTTTGATAGATGTTGTTTGTCTCTTTATCCAGTAAATTGATATCCCTGGTAACTGTTGTAACCGGGGCTTTTGATTTCTTATAATCCAGACTCATTATATTTATTTATTCCGTTTGTGTTGTCGAACCGGCAAAACTGACAGCATCATTATATATCCTTTCAGCCTCATTTTTAAACTTGCTTTCAGGGAACTCTCCAATAAATGAATAATACTCATCCATCGTATTCTGATACCGCTCTTTTTGTTTGGAATGGATGCTATTCTCTGCCAGGAGATAGGATGACCTCAAAGTCAGAAAAAGCAATTCTTCCCTGTATTTTGTATCGGGAAACGCTGTCAGGCTGTTTTTTAATGCAATAATCGATGCTTTGTAATCACCAAGATCATAATAAAGCTTGGCACTGTTATATGATTTTTCAACCAGCTTATTTCTCATTTCCTCTATCAAAATCCGTGCCTCTCCTACCCTTTCACTGAGTGGATATTTGATCATAAACAAAGTGAAGCTATTGATAGATTTTAATGTATTTCCCTGGTCTAAAGAAGGCTTGGGAGAAGTTTTATAGTAGCAATACCCGGTCATATAATCAGCCTCCTCTGCATACACGCTGTTAGGATAATTGAGTGCCAGTTGGTTAAAATGGTGACCTGCAAGGATATAGTCCCGCTGCATATAATAACTCCGGGCCTGGTAGTAAAATACTGTGTCAGCTTTTATGGTTCCACGATAGACAGGCACTATCTGATCGAACAATGTTGCAGCCCTTACATATTCTTCATCGTTGTAATATTCCATAGCCTTTGTATACTTCAATTTATAATCATTGCTTTTAAGCAATTTTTCATATCCGCTACAATTCAGTAAAACCAGGCTAAAACCAATGATTACCAACAGAATATGTACCCTTTTAAAAAACATCGTGCAAAAATACATTATATTACTTAGATAATAAAGAATTAATTAACAAATTCGTGAGTCGTGAGTCATGAGTCGCATGTGTGAGATTAGGGTAATGCGTGTGAAATACTTTGCCAGAGAATATTCCGACTCCTGACATCTGGAACGAGGAACGATCAACGATGAGCCATTCCTTCAAACGTGACAATAATCATATTATTTTGATTTTGTGGATTATATAATTTGAATAATTTTGTTCTTCAAATATTAACTTAAACTTTACACTTGTGGATATCTTTAATAAGCTAGAAAATTTTGGCCCTCTCGGTCAATACATGAAAGTTGGGCATGGATATTTCTTTTTTCCAAAACTGGAAGGAGAGATCGGTCCCAGAATGACGTTTCAAGGTCAGGAAGTACTGACTTGGAGTTTGAATAACTATCTCGGGCTGGCTAACCATCCGGAAGTCAGGAAGGCTGATGCAGAGGCTGCTGCGGAGTGGGGACTGGGCTATCCGATGGGCGCGAGGATGATGTCGGGTCAGACAGCCAAACACGAAGAACTTGAAACAAAACTGGCCCATTTCGTTGGAAAGAAAGCAGGCTATCTGCTCAACTTCGGGTACCAGGGAATGACATCAATCATTGATGCCCTTCTTGACCGTAAGGACGTGGTGGTATATGATTCGGATGCGCATGCATGCATCATGGACGGCATGCGGATGCACATGGGTAAAAGGTATGTTTTCCCACACAACGATATTGAAAACCTCGAGAAGCAACTAGACAGAGCTACCAGGCTGACTGCAAAGACATGCGGAGGGATCCTGGTCATTACAGAAGGAGTTTTTGGAATGGCAGGTGACCTTGGACACCTGAATGAAATTGTCAAGCTGAAGAGGAAATACAATTTCAGGTTGCTGGTTGATGATGCTCACGGATTTGGAGTTATGGGTGCTACCGGTGCAGGTACCGGAGAGCATTACGGAGTACAGGACGAGATTGATGTTTATTTCGCCACCTTTGCAAAATCGATGGCATCGATTGGTGCATTTGTTGCAGCCGATAAAAAAGTGATCGATTTTCTGCACTATAATATGCGTTCCCAGATATATGCCAAATCGCTCCCGATGCCTCTTGTAATAGGTGCAATAAAGAGGCTTGAATTGTTACAGACCAAGCCTGAACTGAGAGAGCATCTCTGGGCTGTTGTAAAAAGATTGCAGGGGGGATTAATTAAAAACGGATTTAATCTTGGACGAACAGAATCATGTGTAACCCCAATATTTCTCGCTGGTGGAATAACAGAAGGAACACAGATCATTGTCGACATGAGGACGAATTATAAGATCTTCTGTTCCATGGTTGTCTATCCGGTTGTGCCCAAGGGTGTTATCATGTTAAGGATCATCCCGACAGCTGCCCATAGCTTTGAAGATGTTGATTACACCATCAAGGCCTTTACCGAAGTAAAACAGAAACTGGATGCGGGAGCTTATCCCCAGGAGATGAATACTGATTGGATGAAAAAATAAAGAGTCGGAAAGTCACCAGTCGGAAAGTAAAAAAGTGCCCTCGGGCACTTTTTTTATCCTTGTTCACTTAGAAACCTTTCCGCATCGATAGCGGCCATGCATCCTGAACCGGCTGCGGTCACAGCCTGGCGATAATGTGAATCCTGCACGTCGCCACAGGCAAAAACGCCATCTACATTGGTCCGTGCTGTTCCCGGTTTGGTAAGAATATAACCAACATCATCTGTTTCAAGGTCGTCTTTAAAAACATCCGAGTTGGGTTTATGTCCGATTGCAAGGAACAGACCCTGGATATCTATCCTGACATCTTTGCCCGTCTTTTTATTTTCCAGGATCACGCCATTCACGTTTTGGTCCCCTACTACCTCCTT
>CAYZEZ010000156.1:0-11460 GCA_964477295.1 uncultured Bacteroides sp.
TGTCTGCTGTCTGCTGTCTGCTGTCTGCTGTCTGCTGTCTGCTGTCTGCTGTCTGTTGTCTGTTGTCTGCTGTCTACTGTCTGCTGTCTGTTGTCTGTTGTCTGCTGTCTGCTGTCTGTTGTCTGCTGTCTACTGTCTTTCAAGTTGTTTGTAAAATTAGTTTTTTTAATCAGATTAGATGGAATGAAACGCTATTTTTATAATCACCCTGAGAACAGGTTATTTGCCGCATTTATTAATTCCCCGGGCTATCTGTTTGCGGTCTCAGAGTTTATTGATAATAAGTAATTTGTGAGATATAATTTATTTTTATACTTTAGGAGCCTCTTACCAATGAATTAATATGGCCAAGGTTAAGTACAAGTATAATTCTGAGTCGCTTAGTTATGATAAGATCAAGAAGCCTTTCTGGTCAAAATTCCTGATTGTTTTATCCTATTTTATAGTCATTCTTGTCATAGCTATTGTGCTGAATGTAGCTTATGGAAGTCTGTTCGATACTCCAAAAGATAAAAAACTGAAAAGAGAAAACGCACAATTGCTATTTCAATATGAATTGTTGAATGGCAAGGTAGGAAACCTCGAGAAAATAATAGCTGACATTGAGAAAAGAGACGATAATATCTACCGTACAATTTTTAATGCTGAACCTATACCCAGGTCGGTTCGTGATGCCGGGTTTGGTGGTGTGAATCGTTATGAAGACCTGGAAGGATTTGATTATTCTGACGTTGTAGTCCAAACGGCTCAGAGGCTTGATAAACTCACCAAGTCGGTATATGTCCAGAGCAGGTCGTATGATGAGGTTATTGAATTGGCACAGCGGAGAGAAGAACAGTTAGCCAGCGTGCCTGCCATCATGCCCATTTCAAATAAAGATCTCACCAGAACAGCATCAGGATGGGGATACAGGATACACCCGATCTATAAGATAAGAAGATTTCATTACGGGATGGATTTTACAGCACCCACCGGAACAGATGTCTATGCTACGGGTAATGGCACTGTAAAGATCATCGACAGGTCAAGAAGAGGGTATGGCAATAAACTGGTCATCGATCATGGTTTCGGATATGAAACATTATATGGTCACCTGAGTGATTTTAATGTAAAGGTGGGACAGAAAGTCAATAGGGGAGATGTGGTCGCATTTGTTGGAAGTACAGGTTTGTCAACGGCACCCCATCTGCACTATGAAGTCCATGTGAATAATAAGAAAGTCAATCCGATGTATTACTACTTTAACGATCTTTCTCCTGAAGAATGGGACCGTATGATCGATCTTTCGATGCGGGCCGGGCAAACCTTTGACTAAACTGCCCCGTCGTTTTTGTGGTTAAGCTTTTTAGTTTTATCTTTCTCTCCGGATAAGTAATTCATGTAATGATTCTATCTTTTTTCAGGATCTTTTTGCCGGCGTGCATTTTATTGTTTGGCACCGTACCGTTTCACGCTCAGGTGGCAAAGCAATCCGGTAGCTTTTCAATTGTTGCTGTTGGTGATATAATGCTTGGAACAGATTATCCAAGGGCAGGCTATTTGCCACCCGGCGGAGATTGTTCTTCATTAATGGGGGATGTATTATCATACCTGGCCAATGCTGATGTTACCTTCGGTAACCTGGAAGGGTCATTTGCCGATACCCTGGGAAAAGCAAAAATCTGCCATGATACACTGAATTGTTATGTGTTCAGGATGCCTGTCCATTTTGTTCATTGTCTCAGCAGGGCAGGATTCGACCTGTTGAGCCTGGCCAATAATCATTCGGGTGATTTTGGACCCGGAGGGAGACAAAACACCATGCGGGTCCTGGATGAGGCAGGCATTGGATACGCCGGCCTGATGGTTTATCCATCCACCGTGCTGGTCAGGGATTCTGTTCGCTATGGTTTTTGCGCCTTTGCCCCGAACAAGGGAGCATGTGACCTGAAAGATACCGATGCTGCAGTTAAAATAGTTAAAGACCTTTCAAGCAGGTCAGATATAGTGATCGTCTCATTTCACGGAGGAGCCGAAGGAAAAGATCACCAGCATGTAACCCGTCAGGATGAGACCTATCTGGGCTATAACCGTGGAAATGTTTATGAATTTGCACATGCTGTGGTGGATGCTGGCGCGGACCTGGTCTTTGGTCATGGTCCGCATGTCACCCGCGCGATTGAATTGTACAGCGACAGGCTCATATGTTACAGCCTGGGAAATTTTTGTACCTACGGACGCTTTAACCTGAAGGGACCCAATGGCATTGCCCCGATAATACGTGCTGATATTGATTTGGACGGATCATTTATTTCGGGTAGGATAATCCCTGTTTACCAGGAAGGCCGGGGAATTACCAGGCCTGATCCTGAAGGAAAAGCTATCCGGAAGATGCAGGAGCTGATGAAGATGGATTTCCAGGAGACTCCTTTAGTGATCACAGATGAAGGACAAATTTTAAAAAAATAGCAGGGAAAAATTCAGGCAGAAATCCTGGTATATTCAGTAAACCTTTGATCCTCCGGTTGAAACCGGTGGTAATTGATTAGATTTTGTATGAGAATAGCTGTCATTCCATTACTGTTCATCGCTCTCGCCGGAAATTCTCAAACCCTGGTGCATATAGGTACTTTCCTTGGAAATGAGCAACGCAATTATTATGGTAACCGGGCTCCTGACACATTGAATGTCATCTGGAAGCATTACCTTGGCAAAGGCAGGACCATTATATCCCGAAAAGCAGGAGAAAGGATATGGGCAGGTGCCGGGTGGACAGGTCAGCCATTACTGGTGGAAGAGGGAGGTCAATTAATCCTAATACAAGGGGCTTATGATCACCACCTGAAAAAAATTTATGCCGGTAACGGGGAGCTGATCTGGCAATATGCATTCGATGATGTGGTAAAGGGGACCGGTACCATCTGGTACAATTCAGCCAGCCTTGATCCGGAAACAAAATATATCATAATGCAGGGAAGCCGTCTGGGTGTCGGGAATTACCTCGATACCAAGTATATACCCAGCTTCCGTGCCATTAGCTTATACAGTGGAAGTGAACTCTGGCGAATGGATGTTAAATGGACCGACAGCTATAGCAGGGATGCCGATGGATCGGCACTGGTTATAAATGATACGGCCTATACAGGGCTGGAAAACTCATTATTCACCATATTTGATCCGGATCCGGCCAGGGCATCGCAAAAAGATGGGATGCTCCAGCCATACATTTACAGCGAGACCAAATTGTATAAGCAGGATGATGTTACTGCTCACAGGTATAATGTTGTTACTGAGTCCTCTCCAAGTAAATTAGGAAATCATATATATATTGCTTCCGGTTCGGGCCATGTCTGGGGATACAACCTGGAGACCCGTGAGCTGGACTGGGATTTTCCTACAGGATCTGATATGGATGGATCGGTTATCGTTACATCCGACAGTTGTTTGCTGGTTTCTGTTGAGAAACAATACATTTCCGGACACGGGGGTGCATTTAAACTTGACCCGAAGAAAGCACCCGGGAACAGTGTAATCTGGTATTACCCTGTGGCAGATAAGGAATTTGCCAGCTGGAAGGGAGGGCTTATCGGGAGTATTGGAATAACAGATAACTATAATACGCAACTTACAGATAACCTGGCTGCTTTTGCAGCCATTGACGGATACCTGTATATTGTCAGGCACCAGCTCATTGATCCGGAAAAAACATCAACGGGCCCTGACGGTAAAACCATTTATCCAATGCCGGTTTTGCAGGAAAAAATTTATATCGGGCCATCCATATCCACACCCATTTTCGTCGGAGACCGGCTCATTGCAGCGGGTTATAATGGATTGTACCTTTTTTCTGTCGATAAAGAGATGTCTATTGCAAAGCTCGACCATTTCGCTGCCACATTTGAATCAACACCGATTGCATGGGATGGAAAAATATACCTTGCATCGCGAAACGGATACCTTTATTGTTTTGGATCGGAATAATCTCAGTTGTAAATTAGATTCAAATTACCTAATTTAGAGTTATAAATCTTCCTAAAGATCATCATGCCCTACAAAGAACAGAAGGTTGAGAAACTTTTTTATTCCATTGGCGAAGTTGCCGCCATGTTTAAAGTGAATGCTTCATTGATCAGATTCTGGGAAAAGGAGTTTGATATTATTAAACCACAGAAAAATAAAAAGGGGAACAGACTCTTTACCAAAGAGGACATTGAAAATTTCCACATCATCTACCACCTGGTAAAGGAAAAAGGATTAACCCTGAAAGGGGCAAAACTTAAACTCAGGGAAAACAGGGAAGATACCATCCATAACTTTGAAATCGTTCAATCGCTGAATAACATTAAGGCGATGCTACTCGACCTGAAAAACCATATGGAATAATCCGTGAGTCGTGAATCCTGCGAGCGCATTGGCTTTAGCTTGCTGCGGGGTTCGCGGGCACAATAAAAAATATATGTAAAGGATCGATGATTCCTCGCCCCGGGCACTCCCCGAGCAACCAGGGCACGGCGGGGCGAGGAGAATCAATCATGAATGGTGAATCACCATTCACGAAATTTAATTACCATGAAAATCAGCGAGATTGTCACTCACCTCGAGTCGTTTGCTCCACCTGCCCTGCAGGAATCCTATGATAACGCAGGACTTATTACAGGTGACAGGTCATCGGAAATCACCAGCGCACTTCTTTCCATTGACGTCACCGAGGAGGTCATTGACGAGGCTATCCATAAGAAAGCCGGATTGATCATTTCACATCATCCGGTTTTATTTTCACCGTTGAAGAAAATAACCGGAAGCAATTATGTTGAAAGATGTATCATCAAGGCCATCCGCGAAAACATTGCCCTTTATGCCATGCATACCAACCTCGATGCTTTGATTAAAGGAGTGAACAGCAAGATCTGTGAAAAACTGGAATTGCAGGATCTCAGGATACTGGTGCCTGCTGAAGACCAACTGAGGAAACTTGTCTTTTTTGTCCCCGTTGAACATGCCCGGTCTGTAAGGGAAAAAATTTTTGAGGCAGGGGCAGGACATATCGGGAATTATGATCAGTGCAGTTTCAGTGCAAAAGGAGAAGGAACATTCAGGGGATCTGAAGAGACAAATCCCTTTATTGGAGAGAAGGGCAAAATGCATACTGAAGAAGAGCTCAGGGTGGAAACCATCTTTCCAAAACACCTGGAGAAGAAGATCGTCCAGGCATTGCTAAAGGCTCATCCATATGAAGAAGTAGCATTTGATATTTATCCGCTGACAAACGTATATAAGGATGCGGGCTCGGGAATGAAGGGGGTTTTAATAAATCCAGCGGGCGAGAAGGAATTTCTGGCACTCTTGAAGGATACGTTTAAGACGGATACCATTCGCCATACCCCATTGACTGGTAAAAAGATTAAAACAGTAGCTGTTTGTGGTGGTAGCGGAAGCTTTTTATTAGGGGAAGCCATACGACAGGGTGCCGATGTTTTTGTGTCGGGGGATTTCAAATACCACCAGTTTTTTGATGCAGATGGCAAGATATTGGTAGCCGATATCGGACATTATGAAAGTGAGCAGTTTACCACGGAAATAATTTATGATTTATGTATTAAAAAATTCCCTACCTTTGCATTTCATTTCTCGAAAGTAAGTACAAACCCGGTAAATTATTTTTAAGATGGCCAAGAAAAAAGCTGAAGAAATCACTGAAATGTCAGTCGAAGAAAAGCTTCAGGCACTCTATGAACTTCAGACAGTTGATTCCAGCGTTGATAAAATCAGGATTCTTCGTGGAGAATTACCGCTTGAGGTTGAAGATCTCGAAGATGAGGTAGCTGGATTGGAGACCCGTATCAAGAATTTTGAAAGTGAGGTGGAAAAACTGGAGGATTCCATTTCCAAGAAAAACAATGAAATATCTGAATCACAGGGTTTGATTAAGAAATATCAGGAGCAACAAAACAACGTAAGAAACAACAGAGAATTCGACTCACTTTCAAAAGAGATTGAATATCAGACTCTTGAAATTGAACTGGCAGAAAAGAGAAAGAGGGAATTCAATGTTGAGATGGATGATAAAAACAAGCTGATAAGTGATTCACAGACCGTCCTTGATGAACGCAAAGCGGATTTGAATACGAAAAAGCTTGAGTTGGATGAGATTATTGCAGACACCAAGAAGGAGGAAGATGTTCTATCAAAACACTCGGAAGAAATTCAGTTAAAGATAGAGTCAAGGTTGCTTACAGCCTATCAAAAGATCAGGAATAATGCCAGAAATGGCCTGGCTGTGGTGACTGTCGAAAGGGATGCCTGCGGGGGTTGTTTCAATAAGATCCCACCACAACGGCAACTCGATATTCGTTCCCGAAAGAAGGTGATCGTTTGTGAATATTGCGGTAGGATCCTGGTGGATTTTGGCCAGGAAGACCCCAAACAATAATATTTCACTTTAATAAGCCAGGCTTTTTTGTTTCAAAAATTTAAGATGACAGGGTACCATTTTGCGGTATACCTGATATTCCTTGCTTCCCCACTGTTATCCCAGAACAGTGAAACTGACTATATTGTGCAGGCCAAACAGGCGATTTTTATGCTGGATACAGTCATGGCCAACCAATTGCTTCAAGAGGAGTTGAAGCAAAATCCGGAAAATGGATTTGTATATTACTACCAGAACTACCTGCATTTCTTACAGGCTTTGCTTTGGGGAGGCAAAGACGAGTATATTGCTTATTCAGAGTGTGCTGAGAGCAGGCTAAACTCATTAAGGAAGCTGGACCATAAAAACCCTGATTACCTGTATTTTTTATCTGCAGTGCATTTACAGTCTTCTTTGCTCGATTTCTTTAACGGTGAGAGCTGGCATGGGGCAAAAAACTTCTACCTGGCCCACCGATATATCCAGGAAAACAATTCCATATATCCTGAATATCATGCAAATCAGAAAATTTTTGGAATTATTGAATTGCTTTTATCTTCCATACCTTCCGATAAAGAATGGCTGTTTGATCTCCTGGGTATGAAAGGGGACAGGGACGCTGGAATAGAAAAACTACAGAAGTATGTAAACAATTGCAGTGCAGAAGACAGGCCTGAGGCAATATTAATTTTTGCCCTGGCATCAAATTATTTTGCTGAAGATCATTTGCTGACATTTAAAAAGATATCAAAACGGATCAATAGCCCTTCGGCAAGCCCGCTTTATCAATATGTATATGCCCTGACTGCATTCAATGCCGGGCAGCAGCATGAAGCTTTAAGCATGTTAAAAAAGCACGAAACGGACCAGGATATTTGTCGTATCCCTTTTGCAGATCTTTTATTTGCTGAAATATTATTATCCGGGCTGGATGAGCAAGCCAATCTGTATTATAACCGGTTTATATGCGATTATCGGGGGATGAACCTGAAAAAGATGGCTTATCATAAATTATCCTGGCATTATTTCCTTGTTGGAGATGACCTCAGGTACCACGAGGAAAGGAGCCTGGCTCAAACGGAAGGAAATACCATCCTGGAGCAGGACAGGCAGGCGTTAGCGGAAGCCCTGGATACATCCGGATTAAATCCCGGGCTGCTCAGGGCACGCCTGATGTATGACGGAACCCATTATAGCGAAGCTCTTGAGATTATGCAATCAATAACGGACGGTGACCTTGTGACTGTCAAGGACCAGGTTGAATATCCCTACCGGCTTGCCCGTATCTATGATGTCCTGGGCGATATTTCGCTGGCAAAGAAGAATTACAGGGTTGCACTGGATAAGGGGGCCGCCTTTCCCTATTATTTTGCTCCCTATTCAGCCTTACAGTTGGCCAGGATCTATGAAAAGGAGGGAGATCTTAATAGTGCGGGGAAGTATTATTCAAAATGCCTGGATTTAAACAGGCACCAATACACCGGCAGTATTGACGCTGAGGCCAGGTCCGGGATTAAGCGGGTGAAGGGTCAGTTAAACAGGTAATTGAAATAGAAAGGATTTTCCGGTATATCCTTCAGGTGTTCTTTTGTGTCGTTGTAAAACTCGATAAACTCTTCCAGGTTCGATTCAGTAAAATGAAGTGAATCAACACTGTTCCGGCTGATCCCGGCCGGTACCAGCTGGAAAATCTCTTTGCCATCTTTCGAGGGCTTGTTAACCCAAACAGGTGTGTAGGAATAATCCCGGATAACTGTCCTGTCTGTTTTTTCCAGGTTCAGTTCAAAAAGAATTCCCCCGTCACGGTAGCGTTCCCGCTGATTGGAAACCAGGTTGCCCAATGAATATACTACCAGCTTGTACCGGGAAGAATCAGGTTGCGGATAATATAACTTAACGGGTTGAATTACATGCGGGTGGGAGCCAATGATGGCATCCACACCCTGCCGGAATAAAAAGCCTGCCAGATTTTGCTGTGAGCTGTGTTCATTGCGTTCATATTCCCTCCCCCAGTGGATGCAGGCAATGATAAAATCGGGCTTGACCTGCCTGACTTTTTGGATGTCTTCCTGTATGAGAAGTGTGTCGATGTAGTTGACGATTACAGGGGTATCTGCTTTTATCCCATTGGTTCCGTAGGTATAATTCAGAATGGCCAGCAGTATGTTGTTTTTTTCAATCAATAACGGAAACCGGAGATCCCGGGTGTCGCTCGACGTAAAAGAACCTGTAGCAATTAATCCTTTGTCAGACAAAATAGTAAGTGTCCGCTCCAAACCCTCTTTGCCCCTGTCGAGGGCGTGGTTATTCGCATTTATCACGACATTAAAACCGGCATCCCTGATTGCATCGGCCAGGGCATCAGGACTGGAAAACCGGGGATAGCCTTTGTAAGGTTCTCCGGCGAGTGTTACCTCAAGATTGCCTATTGCGATATCGGCTTGTTCGAGATAGGGTTTGATTAATTTAAAACATTCATGGTAATCGTACCTGTTGCTGTCCTTGTCATAGGCTGCATTTATCTGGGTATCGTGTCCCATTATATCGCCGGCAAATACAAGTTTGATCCTGCTTGTATCCTCCTCCGAGGCCTGCAAACCATTAACCTGTAACATGATGAGGATCAGGATAATTAGTCGGGAGATAATTGTTAACTGATTTGTCATAGGGCAATCCATTCTGGTTTACCAGCTGCCTCCGGCTCCACCACCGCCAAATGAGCCGCCACCACCGCCTCCAAAGCCTCCGAAGCCACCGCTTCCTGAGCTAAAATTGCCAAAACTGCCGGAGTGGGATCCTCTTGCTCCGCTGGCCATGAAAAGGAGAGCCCAGAGCGGGAGGTTATGACCGACAGCACGGCCCCGGCCGGATCTTCTTCCCCATACAAAGCTCATCAGGATAATAAAGAAGAAGATAAAACCAATGACTGTTCCCGCACCGCCTGATCCGGCCCGCCGCTGGATATATTCATCGGCTGTATATTTGCCTTCCGTCAGCTCTATGATAGTTGTTGTGGCTGCATCAAGACCATCGTAATATCGCTGCTCTTTGAAATAAGGGACCATATCATATTCCACGATGCGGTTGGTTATGGCATCGGGAACAAATTCCTCGAGCCCGTAACCCGTGGCTATAAAAACATCTCCATGCATCCTGTCTGCGGAGGGATTCATTAAGATCACTATTCCATTGTCTTTGCCCTTTGTACCCACTCCCCATTTTTCGCCAAGCTGAAAAGTGAAATCAGCAATATCATACCCGTGAATGTCATCAAGAATTATTACATATATCTGTGTAGATGTCTGATAATAAAATGATTGGAGTTTGTTCTCCAGCGCTGCCCTGTTGTTGTCACTGAGTAGTTGTGAAAAATCGTTTACCATCCTTGGCGGATCCATGGGACCCGGGATATCCTGAGCGACGGTTATTGCCGGTACCAATACAAGTAGCAGAATATATAGTTTTTTCATAATTTTATCTTATAAGTCTTCCATTCGCGAGTATACAAGTAATAGCCTGCAAGTACTTGATTCTAATAGTGTTAATTTTTCGACTTGCCACATACTACCCGCTACTCACCATTTCCAAAGGAAATCTCGTCGTCTAATTCGTTCACGTCATCCGGTTGATAGGGGAAGTGTTTCTTCAATTGCTCCCCTGCCATCCGGATACCTGATTCAAGCCCTTTGGTAAACTGGCCTTCCGTAAAGTATTTTGTCATCATCTCTTTGATCTCATCCCAGAAATTATCCGGTACCACTGAATTGA
The DNA here is from genome assembly GCA_964477295.1 of uncultured Bacteroides sp. Taxonomy (GTDB): domain Bacteria; phylum Bacteroidota; class Bacteroidia; order Bacteroidales; family SM23-62; genus CAYZEZ01. Next base: position 10,157 of record CAYZEZ010000156.1, read on the forward strand.
TTCCGGCATCTCCCAGAATGGCAAATTTATGGTCTTCCGTAGCCAGGTAAAACAACACCCCATTCCGTAATTTGGTCTTGTGTATATTGAGTTGTTCGAATAAATATGCCGCCCTGTCGAGCACATCTGCTTTACAATTTTTATCAATGTGTACACGGATCTCACCGGATGTGTTTAACTCAGCATCCATGATGGCCTGCTTTATTATAGCTTTCTGCCCGGGTGTAAAAAGTTTAGCTGGCATAATTAAAATTCAACGGTTGGTGGAACTTCACTTCCTTCGCTGGCTTCAAAATATTCTTTCTTATCGAATCCAAATATTGATGCTACGATCAGCTGGGGGAATTTTCTGATATAGCGGTTATAATTCATCGTCGACTCATTGAATTTTTTTCTCTCCACAGCGATCCTGTTTTCAGTGCCTTCGAGCTGTGCCTGCAGGTCCATGAAATTCTGGTTAGCCTTCAGGTCGGGATACCTTTCCACTACTACCATTAATCTTGAGAGGGCAGAACTCAATCCGTCCTGGGCAGCCTGGAATTGCTGGATAGCGGAGGCATCCAGGTTTTCCGGATTGATATTAACGGAGGTTGCCTTTGAACGGGCTTCAATTACCTGGGTTAAGGTTTCCTTCTCGAAATCAGCATAGCCCTTTACCGTGTTCACCAGGTTAGGGATCAGGTCGGCCCTGCGCTGATATGCATTTTCAACCTGTGCCCATTGAGCCGTTACCCCTTCATCCAGCTCAACCATTCTATTGTAGCCGCACCCGGACAATAAGGGGATAATCATTATCAGAAGAATAAATTTACCGATCGTTGTTATTTTTGTTTTCATATTGTAATATTTTAGCGACACAAAATTAATCAATTGATTGGAGAAATCCTTAATTGGAGGTGATCATAAATCGTTTCTTTCTTCGTTGACTGAACAGGTTGTGTATAAACCGGCCAATTAATAATTAACCTAATTTGCTGGTGTCATGTCAATCCTGAAAAAGCATATTGTCATGCTGTCCCGAGTACCCCCCCCGAGTGCCCGGAGGGGGCACGGCGGGACGGGATGACCAGATGTCAATTATATTATGAATCTCAGTTTCTGAGTTCAGTGCTTCAGAATGACCTGTAAATGAGTTTTTTCACTGACTCTGCCACCGGCGGCAATTGATGAACAGATTAATCATAGATTTTCTAACTTTGTATTATACTAATTAACCTAAGTTGCCAGTTACGAGTTGCTGGTTACCAGGTGTCTGAATAACAGCCACTTATGATTTAGTCAATTAAACCTATTTTAAAACTGTA